>VBKW01000314.1 GCA_005879405.1 Deltaproteobacteria bacterium | reverse complement strand
CGAGGCTCACGCCGGACCCAATCGCGATCGCCGCGCAGAGCTCGGCTGGCCGCGTGAAGAAGCGCAGGAAGGGAATCGCGAGAAGCCACGGCACGAGCGTACCGACGAGCAGGACCAGCGCTGCGCGTCCGCTCCACGCAAAGATCGGCGCCGACGCCAGGAAGAGCGTCAAGAGAATGAACGCAAGCATCTCCCCGTACCCGCCGATCGCCGCAAACACTGACGTCGACGAGAGACTCAGCAAGATGCATGCGGCGAGCGCGACGACTGGAATGCGGGCGGGACGCGCACCGTGGTGACAGATCGCGATCGCGGTGATGAGCACGCCGAGCTGAAACACGAACAAGAACGTCGCGGGGAGGACCGTCAGACGGGAGTCGAGAACCAGCACGAGTCCCCATACGCCCGTCGTGAGGAGCCAGCCGAGCGCAAAGAGCGGAAGTCGCCGCGCGATCAGTCCGGGCCGCGCGTGATCGAGACTTCGGAACGGCTCCCTATCACCTGCACGCCAAGTTCCCGCTAACATGGTTGGATCACTGGTTCTGGGGGGTCAGGAATCACTTCTGTACCGCAGTGCGCGCGTGCTCGTCAACGGAGCATCTGCATGGGCACCGTTCAGGCCATCGCGGATGCTGCAGCGGGCGACGATTGGGCATCGCCACCGCACTCGTCACTGCCTCAATTCGAGGCAGTTGGTACCGGACTGGGCAACGGTGGCAGCGACGCGAGCGGATGCGCGCGCCGCGGGCCTATTCGAGGTCGAGGAATTCGAGCAGCGCGCGCTTGAGGTCTTCTTGCAGCGCGTCTGGAAGCACGCCGAGATCCTCGCGGAAGAGGTCATTGTCCCAGGCAAGGATCTGATCCACTAGAACATCGCTGTCCCGTGAGAGACGGCAGGTACCCGCCGGGATGCGAACTCTCAGTGGGAAGGCATCGACACTCGCGATCTTCGTCGTCAGGGGAAGAATAACGCTGCTCGGTAGTCCCGCTTCTGCGAAGATTGTCGGCTGGATCGCGACGCATGGGCGTCGCTTGCCCGGCTTGCTGCGAACGCGCGGCTCCAGGTCGACCACGTAGACGTGCCAGCGCCGTGGGACGGTTGCCACGCGACTCGTCAATCGATCCGACGCAGACGGCTGTGACGCTGGAATTCACGAAGCGCGGCGCGGCTCTGCGGCGCGACAAGTCGCGCCGCCCGACGCCAGCGGGCGACGCGTGCGGCCCGCTCGGCGTCGCGCTCGAGCAGGTCGAGGGCCGACCGCACGACCTCGATTTTGGTCCGCGCGCGCAGTCGCTTCTTGAGCATCTCAATGCGTGCCGCGTCCGCCTCTTGTAACATGAGGGGCTTGCCCATCGGTCCTCTCCGCTGAGTATTGCACCGAGTATACTCGGAAGTAAATTCGGCCTCTACGCAGCGAGACCGCCCGGGGAGGCTTCAGCCGGACGCCTCGACCTCGCGCGTCGCCTCTTCGAGGACGCGCTCCACGACGCCCCGATACTCGGCGAGCTTTTCCGGCGTCGTCGCCTCGATTACCCGCACACCGTCGACGTCAATGATGTCGTAGCCCGCCGCGCGGAAACGTTCTTTGGCCTTCTCAGCAATCGCGAACTTCAACGCGTCCGGGCAGTCGACGCGGATCTCGGGCGTGTTCACGGCCGGCGGCAGGTCCGCGAGGAGCTCGGCGAGCGGCCGGCCGGCGTGCGCCAGGATCTCGAGCATGCGGCAGGCGGCGTAGATCGCATCGTCGTAGCCGAAGTAGCGGTCGGCGAAGAAGATGTGCCCGCTCATCTCGCCACCGAGGGCGGCGCCGGTCTCCCTCATCTTCGCCTTCAGCAGCGAGTGCCCCGCCTTCCACATGATCCCGCGCCCGCCGTGCTTCGCGATATCGTCATACAGCCGTTGCGAACATTTCACCTCGGAGACGACGACCGCGCCGGGCTGCCGCGCGAGGATGTCGCGTGCGAACACGATGAGCATCTCGTCGCCCCAATAGATCCGCCCGCTGCCGTCGACGAGGCCGACGCGATCGGCGTCACCGTCGAACGCGACGCCGATGTCGGCGCCGTCCTTTTGCACCGTCGCGATGAGGTCGGCGACGTTCTCCGGCAGCGTCGGATCGGGGTGGTGGTTCGGGAACCGCCCATCCGGATCGCTGAAGATCGCGTGCGTCTCGCATCCCATCGCCTCGAAGATGCGCGGCGCGACGGGTCCCGCGGTGCCGTTCCCGGCGTCGACGACGACCTTCAGCCGCCGCGGCAACGTCCCGAACTGGGTGATGAGGTAGTCCTGGTACGCGGGAATGATCGCGAAGCGCTCCTCGGCGCCGCGCGTCGCGCCGCTCAGTGCACGGCCGTCCTCGATGATGCGGCGCAGCTCCTGGATGTCGTCGCCGTGGATCGTCGTCTTGCCGACGCAGATCTTGAAGCCGTTCTGGTCGGGCGGGTTGTGGCTGCCGGTCACCTGGATCGCGCCACCGACGTCGAGTGAGAAGAGCGAGAAGTAGACGAGCGGCGTCGGACACATCCCGAGGTCGACGACGTCGAGCCCCGACG
>VBKW01000312.1 GCA_005879405.1 Deltaproteobacteria bacterium | reverse complement strand
ACCAGCGTAAAGAGGCGACCGTCATCCATCGTCACCGGATGACCGATGGTGCGGAGAACGTTTCCGACGAGCTCGTAGTAGAACGGTCCGTACTGGGTGAAAACGTCCCGGTAGAGCACGCCACCTGCCGTGTACGCGCGGAGCGACACGAGCATGTATCCCTCGTCGTCCCACGGAATGAAGATGCTGAAGATGCTGAAGTAGCCGAGAACGGCAGTACCAGCCGTCGCGATCGCGACGGCGAGGGCACCGCGCCAGCCGAAGAGTCGCGGGCGGTTACCGATCGTCACCCCACCTGAGCCTCCTGGTTTTTCGAGCGCGGCATGATAGGGCGTCGGGCGACGTGGTGAAAGCTGCGGCGGCGACGAGGTCCGCGCACGAGCCGCTCGCGATGTTTCGGCGCTGGTTCGCGGAGGCGCGTCGTGCCGGGATCGACCTGCCCGAGGCGATGGCGCTCGCGACCGCCGACACGAGCGGCCGGCCGGCGGTGCGGATGGTGCTCTTGAAGGAGGTGAGCGCGCGCGGCTTCGTCTTCTTCACCGACGGGCGCAGCCGGAAGGCGCGCGACCTGCGCGAGAACCCGACGGCCGCGGTCGCGTTCTACTGGCACGAGATCGGGAAGCAGGTGTGCATCAAGGGGCGCATCGAGGAGGTGACGGCCCGCGAAGCCGACGCGTACTGGGCGACGCGGCCCATCGGCAGCCGTCTCGCCGCCTCGGTGTCGACGCAGAGCGCGCCGCTCGAGAGCCGCGGGCGCCTGCTCGTAGCGTGGCGGCGTCTCGAGCGACAGGTCCGAGGCGCGGCGATCCCGCGGCCGCCGCGCTGGACGGGCTATCGGCTGCTGCCGTCCGAGATCGAGTTCTGGCGGCGCGGCGAGTTCCGCCTCCACCATCGGATCCACTACGTCCGGCAGCGTGGCGGTTGGCGCAGCACGCTGTTACAACCCTGAGCGCCGAACGCTCATTGCGCGAGGAGGAGGCGCACGATGTCGGGATTTCTCGTTCGCTTGCTGATCACCGCCCTCGGGCTCTGGGTCGCGCAGGCGATCGTCCCCGGCGTGGAGATTCGCGACGTCGGTACGCTGTTCCTAGCGGCGCTCTTGCTCGGCATCGTGAACGCGGTCGTGCGGCCGCTGATCGTCATCTTGACGCTGCCGATCACGGTGTTGTCGCTCGGGCTTTTTCTCCTCGTGGTGAACGCGGCGATGCTGGCGATCGTCGCCGCGCTCCTCGACGGCTTCGTGCTGCATGGCTTCTTTCCGGCGGTCTTCGGCTCGCTCGTGATCTCGCTCACGAGCTGGATCGCCGCATGGTACATCGGGCCGCACGGCTGGATCGAGGTGATCGTCCGCCACGACGTGCTCTGACGCGCGCGAGGCGGAAGGTCGTCATTCCTCGCCGCGCTTGATGCCGTGCGAGAGCCCGGCGCGACGCTCGCCGTCGGCGCCGCGACGGAGCGCGGCGTCGCCGAAGCGGGCGTGGATCGCGTCGACGGCGCGGTTCAGGCGCGCGCGCCGCGCGGTCTCGGCGTCGATCGCGAGAAGGCCGGTCTCGCCGCTGTCGGCGGGCTCGAGCCGGCTGACGGCGACGCCGAGGAGACGGATCGCCTCACCCGGCGCCGCGCGCGCGAGCAGGGCGCGGCCGGCGGCGGCGATGGCGCTGCCGTCGTCGGTCGCCTCGGCGAGGGTGAGCGCGCGCGTCACGAGCGGGTACCGGCCGCCGCCGAGGGGGCGCGCGAGCTTGAGCTTCAACGTGATACGGCGGCCGCGCACTCGATCGCGTCGCAGACGATGCGCCACGGCCTCGGCGTGGGCGCGAATCGCCTCGACCAGCCGCTCGCGGGCGACGATGTCGCGCGCGAACGTGTTCTCCTCGCCGTACGACTTCGCCTCGCGGTCGGGCTCGACGGGTCGCGCGTCCTCGCCGCGCGCCAGGCGCACGAGATCGTGCCCCCACGCGCCCACGGCTTCGACGAGGCGGCTCTCGGGGATCGTCAGCAGATCGCCGATCGTCTCGACGCCGAGCGCCGCGAGCCGCGCGCGCGCGACGGGACCGACGCCGAAGATGCGCCCGACCGGTAGCGGCGCGAGAAACGCGCGCACACCGTCGTCGGCGACCCGCAGAAGGCCGTCCGGCTTTGCGAGGTCGCTCGCGATCTTCGCGACCATCTTCACGGGCGCGATGCCGACCGACACGGCGAGACCGGTCTCCGCCCGGACGTCGGCGCGGAGACGCGTCGCGACCGCGACCGGGTCGCCGAGGAGGCGCGCGCTGCCGGTCATGTCGAGGAACGCCTCGTCGAGCGAGAGCGCCTCGACGGGCACAGCCGCCGCGCCACGGCGCCGCCCATGGCCGAGCGCACGCCGAACGCGCGCGCCTCGTAGCTGGCGGCGAGCACGACCCCGCCGCCGACGAGCACCGGGCGCCCGCGCAGGCGCGGGTCGTCGCGCTGCTCGACGGCGGCGAAGAACGCGTCCATGTCGGCGTGGAAGATCGTGCGCGGATTCATCGGCTGGTTCCGCCGTCGCGCGCTGTATAGACTCGACCGCCGAGGAGATGGTGGCCGTGAACGATGCGTCGCATGATGGTGTCACGCCCAAGTGGTTCGACGAAGCGCTCGCCGCGCCGTACGACGATTGCCACGTCGAAGTCGAGGGCTGCTCGATTCATTACCTGCGCTGGGGCGAGCGCGCCAAGCCCGGCCTCGTGCTCGTCCACGGCGGCGCCGCGCATGCGCGGTGGTGGGGCTTCATCGCGCCGCTCCTGACGCGGCAGTATCACGTCGTCGCCCTCGACATGAGCGGCCACGGCGACAGCGGCCGGCGCACCGAGTACCCGCGCGAGATGTGGGCGCGCGAGGTGATGGCGGTCGCGGCCGACGCCGGGATCGTCGGGGCGCCTGTCCTCGTCGGCCACAGCCTCGGCGGCATGGTCAGCATCGTCGCCGCGTCGCTCTACGGCGATCGCCTGGCCGGCGCCGTGATCGTCGACTCGCCGGTGCGCGCGCCCGACCCGGAGAGCCAGGAGGGCGCGCGCGGGCGTATGTTCCGCAACCCCAAGACGTACACGAACGTCGAGACCGCGGTCGAGCACTTCCATCTCATGCCGCCGCAGCCGGTCTTGAATCCGTTCATCGTCCGCTACGTCGCGCGCAACTCGCTGCGGCAGGTCGATGGTGGCTGGACGTGGAAGTTCGATCCGCGCGTCTTCATCCGCGACTCGATGATCCCGATGAGCGACTATCTCAAGGACGCGCGCTGCCGGGTCGCCGTGCTGCGCGCCGAGTTCAGCGATCTCGTGCCGCCCGAGACCGGCGAGTACATGTACGAGCTCCTCGACCGCAACGCGCCGATCGTCGAGATCCCGCAGGCGTATCATCATCTCATTCTCGACCAGCCGCTGGCGTTCATCGCCGCCCTGCGCGCGCTCCTCGCCGACTGGGAGCACACCGTGCCGCGCCGGCCGCGGGTGTGATGGTCGATCGAACGCTGCGACGCCGACGCGAGCGGGACGAGTGAGAGCGCGCGCGCGGCTCCGCCGTCCCGTCACCCACGTCATCTTCGACATGGACGGTGTCCTCCTCGACACCGAGCGCTTCTATACGCAAGTCACGCAGGAGATCGTCGGCCGCTACGGCAAGACGTTCGACTGGTCGGTGAAGGGCGACATGATCGGCCGCACGGCGCTCGACGCCGCCCGCTATCTCGTCGAGACGCTGGAGCTGCCGATCGCGCCCGAAGAGTATCTGTGCGAGCGCGAGGCGGGCCTCGCGGCGCTCATGCCGACCGCCGAAGCGATGCCGGGAGCGCGCGAGCTCACGAGTGAGCTCCTCGTACGCGGCGTGCCGCAAGCGCTCGCGACGAGCTCGTCGCGCGCGTTCTTCGATCTGAAGCGGCAACGCCACGCGCAGTGGTTCGCGGCCGTATTCCGGGTGATCATCGCCGGCGACGACCCGCGTCTCCATCGCAGCAAGCCGGCGCCCGACATCTTCCTGCTTGCGGCGCAGGACCTCGGCGCCGACCCGGCGTCGTGCGTCGTCTTCGAGGACGCGCCGGTCGGCGTCGAGGCCGCGCGCGCGGCGGGGATGCAGGTGATCGCGGTCCCGGATCCGGCGATGGATCGGACGCGATACGGAGACGCGGATCTCGTCGTCGCGTCGCTCCGCGACGTCGACGTCGAGACGTTGAACCTCCGCGTACGTTGACTGACTGCGCCCAGTCTGAAAGCGTCCGCGATCGTGGTCGCCGAAAACGCTGCTGCGCGACGCGCGGGCGACGCCTGGCCGCCTCTTCCCTTCGCGGAGTGGCGCGACACCTACGCGACGCTGCACATGTGGACGCAGATCGTCGGCAAGGTGCGCCTCGTGCAGACGCCGTGGGTGAACCATTCGTGGTCGGTGACGCTGTACGTGACGCCGCGCGGGCTCACGACGTCGCCGATTGCGCACGGGGCGCGCACGTTTTCGGTCGACTTCGATTTCGTCGACCACGAGCTGATCGTCGAGGCGAGCGACGGCGCGCGGCGGACGATGCCGCTCGCGCCGCGGTCGGTGGCGGATTTCTACGCCGAGCTGATGCGCCTGCTCGCGGAGATGGGCCTCGGCGTTCGCATCCATACCAAGCCGAACGAGGTCGACCCGGCGATTCCGTTTCCGCGCGATCGCGAGCACGCGACCTACATCGCGGAGCACGCGCACCGCTTCTGGCGGGCGCTCGTGCAAGCGGATTGCGTCATGAAGGCGTTTCGCGCGCGCTTCATCGGCAAGGCCAGCCCGGTGCACTTCTTCTGGGGCAGCTTCGATCTCGCGGTGACGCGCTTCTCCGGCCGTCCCGCGCCGCCGCATCCCGGCGGCGTGCCGAACTTACCGGACGCGATCGCGCGCGAGGCGTACTCGCACGAGGTGAGCAGCTGCGGCTTCTGGCCGGGCGGCGCCGCGCTGCCGATGGCGGTCTTCTACGCCTACGCCTACCCCGAGCCGAACGGCTTCCGCGACGCGAAAATCGAGCCGTCCGGAGCGTACTACCACCCCGATCTGCACGAGTTCGTTCTGCCGTACGACGCCGTTCGCACCGCCGGTGGGCCCGATGAGGTCCTGCTGTCGTTCCTTCAGAGTACGTACGAGGCGGCGGCCGACCTCGGCCATTGGGACCGAACGGCGCTCGAGCGCGCGACGTCGCCCGTGTCTTCGTACTGAATCGAGAGGCCACCCTCCGATGACGGCGCGCCGATGCGCGGGCGAGCGTTGCATCGCCCGATCGGGCGCGGTGCTCGTTGCGGTCGTGTTGGCGGTGCTCGCGCTCGACGTCACCGCTCGAGCCGCCGACCCGGAGCTCCAGCGACCGCAGCGCGAGGATCGCGGCGACCTCATCGTGCTCCATCTTCGCGGCTCGTACTACGAGATGGGACGGCAGCAGGCGGCGCTGCTCGCCCCCGAAGCGCGCGCCGTCTACGAGCTCCAGCTCCGCCAATACGGCGAGTACCGCGCCCGCGCCGGCCTGGGATTCAAGCTGCTCGACGCGGTCGGGCTGCCGCTCTGGGCGCGCGTCGCGCTCCACAACGAGGCCAGTGGGTTCTACGACGAAATGAAGGGCATGGCGGACGGTCTCGGCGTCCCGCGTATCGATGTTCTGCGCGCCGAGCTCACGCTCACCGGCGGATCGACCGTCTTCGCGGCAACGCGCACGGCGACCGCCGACGGCGGCGCGATCATCGGGCGCAACGCCGACTGGTCGGACGGCTACGGCCTCCGGCGCCCGGTCGTCACGTACTACCACCCGACGAACGGCGACCTCGAATACGTCGCCGCCGGGTGGCCACTCGCCGGTATGCCGGTCGTCGGCGTGAACGAGGCGGGGTTCGCGCTCTCCTTCAACTTCTTCGTCACCGACACTACCGCGAGCCTCTGGTTCCCCGAGTGGCCGCATCGACGGGCCCTGCAAGTGGCGCACTCGGTCGAGGAAGGTATCCACGTCTTCACACATGCGCGCAGACTCGGGATGCCGACCTTCATGGTGATGGCGGACGCGGGCGGTGACATCGCGCTCCTCGAGTGCACGGTTCACGACTGCGCCGTCTTCCGTCCCGACGGCGACTGGTTCGGCCAGGCGAACCACGCGCGCACACAACCCATGATCCCGCTCGACCGCTACCGGTCGGCGGACTCGTTCCGCCGGCGCGCCGCCATCGAGGCCGCCGTGGAGCGCCGACTCGGCACCATCACGCCGCTCGTCGCCGCCGACATCCTGCGCGATCGTTCGAACAGCGCCTACGTGAACGAGCCGGTCGTCGCGAACGTGCACGTGCTGAACGCGGCGATCGTCCAGCCGGCGTCGCGGACGCTCTGGCACTCGACGACGATGCAACCGCTGGCGCCGTTCGGCGAGATGGTGCCGTTCACGGCCGGCGCCGCGGCGGCGACGCCGCGATCACTTCCGGCCGATCCGCGGCTCGGCACGCCGAGCATGGAGCACGAGCGGCAGATCGTCGACGAAGTCCGCCGCGCCGTGCGCCTCTTCGACGAAGGTCGGATCGCCGACGCGGGTGCCGTCTGGGATCGCCTCGCGGATGCGGGCGAGTCCCTGCTCGAGCCGCACCGCCTCGCATGGGCGCGCGCGCGGGTGCGCTGGACGACGGGGAATCTGCGAGAAGCGGATGCGCTTCTCGTCGACGCGGCACGGGAAGGAGCACCGTTCGAGGTGCGCGCGCACGCGCTCGTCGCGCGGGCGTTGATCGCCGATCGAGAGCGCCGCCGCGCCGACGCCGTCGCCCTCTATCGTGAGGCGCGCGCCTATCTCGACGCCCACCCGGAGTACCGCGACAAGTTCCTCGTCGTACCCCTCGCCGAACGCATCGCAGCCGGACTCGAGCGTCCCCAGATCGAGGGAGAGTTTCCGCGTCTCCGAGATTTGCAGTACGTCCCGCACTGAACGGAGCGCCGGAATCGCGCTCACGCTCCGGGACGGAACGGAGCCGCCGGCATCGCGTTCACGCTCTGGCGCGGTGCTCGTCGACGCACTGGAATGCGAGCCCGCCGTGGCTCCACGCCGCGCCGGCGGCCATCGCCATCGCGACGAACGTCACCTCGCCGACCTCGCTGTCACTGGCGCCCGCCTTCACGGCGCGTTTCGCGTGCGCGTCGATACACCAGGGACATTGCGTGATCTGTGCGATGCCGAGGGCGATCAGCTCCTTCGTCTTCACCGGCAGCGCGCCGTCCGCGAATACCTTGCCGTCGAAGTCGAGAAAGGCTCGGTACTGCTCGGGCACGACCTCGCGCATGTGTTTGAACTGCTTCGCCGCATCGACGCCGTGAAACGTCATCGCTCGCTCCTTTCGTAGGCAGCGCGATCGTACCAACGCGCCCTGCGAGCCGGAAGGCCGCGCCGATGCCGCTGTGCGACTACGACGCGCGCCGCGTGCTGCGCGCAGCGTCGTGCGCCCGCGTCGACGACGCGTCGCCGCTCGGGCGCGCGGCCGCATCCGTCGTCCGTTGCGCGTCGGCCTCGATCGCCTCGCGCTGCACGACCTCTTGCGGCCGGCCTTGCGCCAGCTCCTCGAGAAACGCGTTCAGCTCGCCGCCGAGCAGGAGAAAGAGCGCGAGCAGGTACATCCAGAAGAGCAGGATGATCACGCCGCCGACCGAGCCGTAGGTCACGTCGTAGCTCCCGAAGTGCTCGACGTAGTACGAGAACACTGCCACTCGCGCCGCACCGCCGGACACACGTAGTAAATCGCGGCGACGACCACCATGACGGCGGTGACGGTGCCCACCCAGCGCACGATGACGGCGACGGTGCCGGCGAAGGGGCCGAAGACGCTCGTCACGAGCATGACGAGCGACCCGCCGAACGGCCCGAGAATGAACGCGACGATCATGAGCAGCGAGAGGCCGAACGTGAGGCCGATCGCCTCCAAGCGCAGTTGCCACCACGGGCGGTACTCGGTCGCGCGATACGCGCGATTCAAGCCGACGATGACGGACCCGAACGCCGACGACGCCGTCCACAGCGTCAGGACGGCGCCGACGGAGAGGAGCCCGCCGCGCGGCCTGCGCAGCAAGCTCTCGATGATCCCCGAGAGCAGCGTGTACGCCTCGGCGGGCAGCGACTCTTTCGCGAGCTCGAGCAGCCACGCGTCGAGGCCACGCGCGGGGAACATGCTCGCGAGCGCGAGCACGAAGAGCACCATCGGGAACATCGAAAAGAAGAAGTAGTACGCCATGGCGGCGGCGGGCGTCGTGATGTCGTCCTCGCTGACGCGCCAGACGAGCGCCATGACGAAGCGCACCGGATGGCGGCACGCGCGCGCCAACTGCCGCCAAATGTGGCGTGCCGGCGGCTCGCACGACGCCGCAGCGCGGGGAGGCTTCGCCGGCGGCGCCGCCACGGGAGAGCTCGTCGTCGGCGGCCTCTCCCTCGTTCCGGACTCGGACGATGTCGCCGCCATGCCGTGACTCCTCTAGACGTCGCCCTCGTGGCCGACGGCGTGCACCACGTGCACGCCGCGCGGCGGTGCGCCGCGGGTGACGTCGGTCGGGACGCCGGTCTTCGCGCGCACGGCGGTGCGCAGGAGCGCGGCGTCGACGTGCGACGTGAGGCCGCTCGCGTCCAGCACCTGGAACGCGTGCGACTCGAGCGACGGGTACGTCTGATACACGTCCTGGTGCACCTCGACGTAGACGTGTCCGTCCGACTCTCCGAACTTGACCGGCTGATAGACGATCTCCCCTGGTGTCCCGGTCTCGACGAGCGGGTAGAGCGTCTCGATGTCCTCGGGATAGAGCCGGATGCAGCCGTGCGTCGTCAAGCGACCGACGGTCCACGGATCGTTCGTGCCGTGGATCGCGTAGACGTCGATCGAGAGACGAATGCGGTAATCGCCGAGCGGATTGTCCGGACCAGGCGGGACGACCGCGCGCGGATGGTCCATCGTGCGCTGAATCGACGCCGGAACCACCCAGGTCGGGTTCTCGTCCTTCGACTTCACCGTGAAGGGGCCGACAGGGCTCGGCGCCTCCTCGGCGCCGATGCCGATTGGCCACGTCAGCACGGGCACGCGCTCGCCCGGCATCGCGTCGGCGGGAAAGTAGTAGAGTCGCATCTCGGGGATGTTGATGATGAGACCGCGATACGACGTGCGCGGCAGGATCGCGCGCGACGGCAGGAGGATGTCGACGCCGGCGTGCGGCTCCCATTCGTCGATGGTCGGATTCGCGTCGCGCACCTCGCGGAAGCCGAGCCCGGCGGCGCGCGCGATCTCGAGGAGGTTCTCGCCGGGCACGATGCGGTGATGCTGCAGGCGGCCGACGAGCGGCGGCGTCTGCCAACTGGTCGGGATGCGCACGCTCACGGCGGTGATGCGACGAATCGGACCGGTGTCGGCGATCGGCGCGTTCGCGGCCGGAGCGGTCGTGTGCGTCAGCGGGGGCGTGAGCGGACGATGCGTCGCAGTTTCATAGACGACGCGCGGATGGGCCGTCGTCTCGGGTGCGCAGCCGAGCGGCGCGACGAGCGCCGCGGAGCCGAGCACGACGAGGGCCGTCAGCGCGGCGCGAGTGCCGCTCCCGCGTCCGCGATCGTCGGGCCAGGTCGCTGGCGAGGTTTCATGCCACGTGCGATGGGGGCCCATCATCGAAAGGATCTTCCGCAGCAACCGCCATGCCACCACGCGACCCGCCTGAAAAGGCCTCGCGACCATCGCGGTACGGCCTCTCGATGCCTCCCGAACGGCCTCCCGAACGAGCAGGTGTGAAAACTTTGCCAAGGCGCGCCACGACGGCAATTGCGCGGCGCTCTCCCCGATGTTGCCGTGCGCGCGCGGTGCCGCGGTTCTGGCGGCGCTCACCCGGCGGTACGGAGGCGATCGATCAAGGCGCGATCCGCGGGCGGGAAGTCGTAGTCTCCCAAGCGCGCCGGCTCGACCCAGGCCACTGTCTGTGCGGCGCGGGCCTCGATTGCGCCGTCCTCGTGGAGGCAGCGGTAGAACGAGAGCGCGATCGTCGGATCGGTCTCCGGCCAGACGACGACATCGACACGCTCGCCGACCTGGAAGCGCGCGCCGAGCTCCTCGGTGAGCTCCCGCCGGAGGCACTCCTCGAGCGACTCACCGGCGTGCCGTTTGCCGCCGGGGAACTCCCACAGTCCGGCGTGCGGCGCCCCGGCGGCACGCTGCGCGATCAAGTAGCGGCCGCGTTCGTCACGAATGAGCGCAGCAGCAACCTCGACGAGCGACATAGGTGCCGCCTCTTAGCGACGACCGACCGGCGTTACAAGCGCCAGCCCGTCACCCGGCATCCCGTCACCGCAGCCGAAATCCCGTCACCACGGACGTCGGAATGCGACGCGGAGCTACGCGCGAGGTCACGAGCTGGTCGCGTTGAGAGCCAGTCGAGCCGCGACTGGCACCTGGGTCGATTTGTGACCCAAACGACCGTGGCCGGTACTGGGGCGAGTTGCGAGCCAGACGAGGCGCGAAGGAAGCGAGCAGCGCAGGCGTAGCAGCGCTACGCCGAGCAGCGGAGCGACTGAGCAACGAAGTATGGCGACGCAAATCGTCCCAGTACATCCCAGTACATCAGCTCGCGAGCGCAAGTCCTCGGCGACGGCGACGGCGTCGCAACGGTGTGACGTGCGTGTGCGAAGTGCGCAGCTGGCGCAGCGGAGCGCGATACGGCGTCGAGGCGTGCCGTTCGCGCCACGACAGCAGACCGCGCGCGAGATACCCCGTCTCGATGCCGAGCGCTTCGCAGATGTTGCGGAACGAGAACGGCGACTCGTCGCCATGCTCGGCGCGGATCCACTCTTCCGCCTCGGCGGCGTCCTTCTGATTGCGGCCTTGAAGCTGGATCACCGCGTCGAGCAGGACGGCGAACATCAGCCGCTTCTCGGGCGAATCGGACGCCCGCGCCGCCCAGCGGTCGAAGTACTGCTCCGGCAGCAACGCTTCGGGAACGAATGTATCGGGCAGCGAGTCCCTCCCGGAACCGAGTCCGACTTCCGCTGCCTCGTTGTTGTTCGTTTGCATGATCGACCTCCACTTGGCGCGATGATCCGCAACGCCTCCGTGCTCGCCGTGCAAGACGCGTGCACTCTGCGCCAGAGGAGTGTCGCCCGCCGCCAAATCGAGCGGTTTCCACGGAATCGACCCGAAAGCGGAGGAGATCGCGCCCAGGCGGGTGGTGATGTCGCCGCGCGCGGCTTGTAAGAACTGCAGCAGCCCGAAGCAAAAGGTGCACCTTCGCTCGAACGACGAGGCCCGCGCCACCAGATCATTCGCCTGAGTCGCCGGTTCTCCGCGCCGTCACGCGGTGGGCACGGCCGTTGCTCTAGTGAAAATGGCGAGCGCGGCTCGCAGCGTGCCGCGGTCGAGGGGAGGACGCTCTGATGCGCTTACAATTCGAGAGCTTGGAAGACCAGATCTTGTGGCACGTGGTTCGTGAGCTGAGTGACTCCCGTGACGGTGTCAGCATTCCGTATCTCGTCCAGACGCTGTCTGACCTCGGGCCGCAAGCGGTGACGCGGGTCATCGAGCAGCTGCAACGCGACGACGTCGTCACCCGCGCGGACGCGCCGGGTTCCGCCGGCCTTTCGTAGGGCCGCGAGACCGCCGAGCCGCCGGCCCGCGGAGCCGCGAACCGCGGAGCCGCGAGGCCGCGCGCGTCGGATCGACGGCGCGCGCGTGGCTAGTCTAGACTCGCGCCGCTGGCGACAGCGGCGCGATGATCTACCGCATCGGCGACTTCGAGCTCGACCCTGATCTCTTCCAGCTGCGGCGAGGTACGCGGCTCGTGAAGCTCGAGCCGAAGGTCTTCGACGTCTTGCGCTACCTCGTCGAGCGTTGCGACCGCGTCGTCACCAAGGACGAGCTGCTCGAGCATCTCTGGCCCGGGGAGTTCGTGAGCGAGTCGGTGCTCCCACGATGCATCACCGCGGCGCGGAAGGCGCTCGACGATGACGCCGCCCGCCAGCACGTCATCCAGACGGTCCACAGCCGCGGCTATCGCTTCGTCGCCCCCGTCGACGGGCGCGATGCGACGGCGGCGGAGCCGGGCGACGCGACGACCGATGCTGCGCGCGGGTCGCACCGTGTCGGGGTGTCGGTACCCGCCGACGAGTCGTCGGCGCGCCACCCCGCGCCGTTCGTCGGTCGCGACGCTGCGATGGCGCGGCTGCGCGCGCGTCTCGCCGACGCCGAGCACGGCGTCGGTACGCTCGTCCTCCTCGTCGGCGAGCCGGGAATCGGCAAGACGCGGACCGCGGAGGAGGTGGCGTCCGACGCGCGCCAGCGTGGCGCGCGCGTCTTCAGTGGCCGCTGTCATGAAGGGGAGGGTGCGCCGGCATTCTGGCCGTGGGTGCAGATCCTGCGTGCGTCCGTCGGCGAGGAGGAGCCCTCGCGCTTCGTCCGCGACCTCGGGCCCGCGGCCGCCGACGTCCTCGCGCTCGCGCCCGAGCTGCGGCCGCGATTTCCGCGGCTCGAGGCGCCGCCCATGCTGCCGCCGGAGCAGGCGCGGTTTCGGTCGTTCGACGCCGTGACGGCGTACTTTCAGCGCGCGGCGCGCTCCGCGCCGCTGATGCTGCTGCTCGACGATCTCCACTGCGCCGACAAGCCGTCGCTCCTGCTGCTGCAGTTTCTGGTGCGCGCCATCCGCCACTCGCGGCTGCTCGTCGTCGGCACGTATCGCGACGTCGAGGTACGCCGGCATGATCCGCTCGCGGACGTGCTCGGCGAACTCGCGCGCGAGCCGCACTGCGAGCGGCTGCCGCTCCGCGGCCTCACCGAGGACGAGGTGGCGCGCTTCATCGCGGCAACCGCCGGCAATCCCGTCGCGCCACGCCTCGCCGCGACCGTGCATCGCATGACCGACGGCAACCCTTTCTTCCTCGGCGAGATCGTCCAGCTGCTGGTCACGAGCGGCGGACTCGCGCGCGACGACGCGGCAGCGCTGCGCGGGGCGCTGCCGCAGGGCGTGCGCGACGCGATCGGCCGCCGCGTCAGCGGTCTCTCCGAGGCGTGTGTCGAGCTGCTACGCGCGGCGTCGGTGATCGGGCGCGAGTTCGGCGTCCACATCCTCGCGCGCGTCGCCGAGACACCCGCCGATCGCGTCCTCGAGCTGCTCGACGAGGCCGCGCAAGCCGGGATCCTCGCCGCCGCGCCCGACGGCGTCGGCCGCTATGCCTTCACCCACGCCCTCGTGCGCGAGACGCTGTACGACGATCTGCCGGCGCCGCTGCGCGTCCGCCTGCACCGGCGCGTCGGCGAGGTCATCGAGGAGACGTGTGGCGCCGATCTCGATCCGCATCTCGCGGCGCTCGCGCACCACTTTGCGCAGAGCGCGCCCGCAGGCGACGCCGGCCGCGCCGTACGCTACGGCATCGCGGCGGCGGAGCGCGCGACCCGGCTCCTCGCCTACGAGGAAGCGGCCGGCCACTATGCACGGACGCTGCACGCGCTCGACGCGGCCGTCCCCGCCGACGATGCGACGCGCTGCGAGGTCTTGATCGCGCTCGGCGATGCCGAGCTGGCGTCGGGCGAACGCGAGCGCTCGCGCGCGACGTGCGAGCAAGCGGCGGCGATCGGGCGCCGCATCCGACGGCCCGACCTGCTCGCGCGCGCCGTTCTCGGCGTCGGGGGCCGGGGCGAGATGGGGATGCCGCGCGACGAGCGACTGCGGGCGCTGCTCGACGAGGCGCTCGCGACTCTCGATCCCGCGGACGCGACGCTACGCGCGCGCGTACTCGCGCGCCTCGTCGGCACCGCGCCGTACTCGGAGTCGATCGCGACGCGCATGGAGCTCGCGGCCGAGGCGGTCGCGCTTGCGGAGCGCAGCGGCGATCCGACCACGCTCGTGACCGCGCTCACCGCGCGCACGTGGGCGATGCTCGGACCGGACCACGTCGCGGAGCGGCTCGCGGTCGCGAGCGACATGCTCGCGCTCGCCGAGCGCATCGGCGACCGCCCGACGGCATTCGCCGGCCACGAGTTCCGCTTCGGCGCCCAGCTCGCGCTCGGCGACGTCGCTGCGGCCGATCGCGAGGTCGCGCTCGCCGAGCGCCTCGCGGAGGAGATGCGCCAGCCGATGTACCGCTGGTTCACGACCTGGTGGCGGGGAAGTCGCGCGCTGTGCGACGGCCGCTTCGACGAGGCCGAGCGCCTGCGCCGCGAGGCGCTCGCGCTCGGCACCAGGATCCAGCACCCGGCCGCGGTCGCGATCGCGGAAGGGCAGCGGCTATGGCTCGTAGGCGAGCGCACCGGATTGGACGAGAGCCTCGAGCCGGCGATGCACTTCCTCCTCGAGTACTACCCGCCCGCCGCGGTGTCGCTGCGCGCCGGCGAAGCATTCTACCACGCCGAGCACGGCGATGAGGCCGAAGCGCAGCGCCAGTTCGAGGCGCTGGCGGCGGAGGACTTCCGCGATCTGCCGCGTGACGAGCACTGGCTGGTCGCGACGGCGCAGCTCGCCGAGGTCGCGTGCGCGCTGCACGATCGGCGCCGCGCCGCCATCCTGTACGAGCTGCTCACGCCGTTCGCCGAGCGCAACGTCGTCCACGATCTCTTGCGCGCGTACGCGGGCTCGGCGTCGCATCATCTCGGCCTCTTGGCGGCGGAGCTCGGCCGCGCCGGCGACGCTGCGGCACACTTCGAGCGGGCGCTGGCGATGAACGCGCGCATGGGTGCCCGTCCCTACGTCGCGCGCACGCTGTTCGCCTACGCGCGGGCACTCCTCGCACGTCCAGGCGAGGCGAGCCGGAGGAAGGCGACGCGCTTGCTCGACGAGTGCATCGCCGCCGCCGACGAGATCGGCCTCGTGAGCCTCGGCGAGCGGGCGACGGCCTTGCGCCCACAGCTCCGCGCGCGGCGCTGACGCCGCGGATCGTCAGACTTTCCACATGAAATCATCAAGCTCCAATCGGGACTTTCACCGTGCGCGTCGAGTAGTATCCGGGTCACGAGGCGACGTTGGCTCGCCCGGGAGGTGACCAATGACATCGACGAGCTCGACGATGGGACTCGCAGTGGACGACGTTCCCCCGCTCACGATCGCACCGCCGCCGGTGCTGCCGAAGGTCGAATGGCGGCGCGCCTGGCACGCGATGCGCGCGCTCATCGCCGATCCCGACCGGACGGAACTGGCGTTCGAGGTGATCGCGGCGCTCTCCGGCGCCGACTGGGAGCGTCTGTTCCAACGCTTCGCGAGCGAGCGCGCGGGGCGCGCGCTCCTCGTCGGGCGCGCGTCGCTGCTGGAGACGCTCTCCGATATACCGCGGCTGCGGGCGCTGCCCGCCGGTACGTTTGGACGCGCCTACGCGGACTTCATGGTCGCGGGCGAGCTCACCGCGGTCGGCCTCGTCGAGGCAGAGAGTGTATCGCTCGCCGCGCAGCAGATCGAGACGCTCGACCCCGACCGCCAGTGGTTCACCGATCGCGTCCGCGACATCCACGACCTCTGGCACGTGCTCACCGGGTACGGCCGTGACGAGGCGGGCGAGTCGGCGAACCTCGCGTTCAGTTTCGGACAGCTGCCGCTGCGCGGTATCGCGCTGATCCTCTTCGGCATCGCGTTGCAGCCGTCGCCGCACCCCGGCGGCCGGCGCGCGTGGTACCGCTACCTGTACCGCGCCTGGCGGCGCAGCCGTGACGCGACATGGCTGCCGCTCGCGCGCTACGAGGATTTGCTGCCGCAGCCGCTCGAGGAGGTGCGACGCGTGCTCGGCATCGCGCCGGCATCCGCGGTCCATCCGGAGGGTGTCCTCGTCGCCAACGGTCCCGCCCGGGGTGGTGACGGCGTCGGCGTGTTAGTGCGGTAGGGACGAGGCCTCGGGATTGTTGACGGTCCGGGCGGTGCGCCCGACGCTCATCCGCGCGCTCGAAGAGATCAGCCCGGCACGTCCGCCGGGTCCAGCAGGCCATGGCGGCGCCATCCGATCTTCAACAGCCACGTCCGTGCTCGTGCTACCGCTGGTCGCGTGAGCGGTGGCGCGAGAGCGTCGAACGGCGCTCCACGCGGTAGGCGTTTCCAGCCGTCGAACCAGCGCGCGGATGACGCGGGATCCAGGCGCACCGGCGCGGTGAGCGCCGCTCGTGCCGCGGCCGCGTGGCGGCGCGCATTCAGAAGGACGTAGCGGAGGGCATTTCGGACCTCCTTCGGCGTCGGAAGCAGCCGAAGATGATACCGATCGGCGAGCACGCGACCCGTCCGTCCAGCGATCCGATTGACGGCACGCGCGAGGCGCGCACCGATCGCCATCATTCCGCGACCGAGCGCTTCACGGTCGCGACATTCAACGATCAGGTGAGCGTGGTTCCCCTGCAGGGAATAGTGCACCAGGCGAAAGCCGGGACGAGCGCAGCCCGCCGAGAAGCTTCGTTCGATCTCACGCACGATACGTGTGGTGCGCAACGAGGGCAGGTCAGGCCTGAGACGAAGCGTCACGTGCGCTGGCAACGGTCGGCGGAAGATCTCGCGGCCGCCGTGGGGTAAGCCGGGATTCGGTCCGGCTTTCCGGCCGGCCTCACGACGTGGTCGCGGCTGATGACCGTGATTGTATGACGACACCCGCGATTG
>VBKW01000044.1 GCA_005879405.1 Deltaproteobacteria bacterium | reverse complement strand
ACGCTCGACGCGCTTGCGGATCACGTAGAGCTTGCGCTCGAGGGCGGCGGCGTCGCGGGTGTGACGGCCACGCCCGATGAAGAGTTGGCGGATCTCCGGCATCACGCTCCGCGAGAGGTCGCCGCACTTGGCCGTATCGACGGGGACGCGGCGCCAGCCGAGGAGGCGTTGCTCCTCGTCGCGGACGACGCGCTCGAAGAGCTCGAGGCACTCGTTGCGCTCGTTCACCTCGCGCGGGAGGAACACCATCCCGACGCCGTACTCGCCGCGCGGCGGCAGCGTGATGTCGAGCGGCTCGCAGACCTTGCGCAGGAACGCGTCCGGCACCTGCACCAGCATCCCGGCACCGTCGCCGGTCAGCGGATCGCAGCCGCAGGCGCCGCGATGCGTGAGGTTTTGCAGGATCTGCAGCCCCTGCTCGACGATCGTGTGCGAGGCGACGCCTTTGATGTTGGCGACGAAGCCGACGCCGCACGCGTCGTGCTCGTGCATCGGGTCGTAGAGGCCTTGGCGCCGGGGGGGTCGTCGTCGCTCGTCCATGAGGAGGTCCTCCGCCTATATGCCCTTCAGATGTTGCACGCTCTTGTCCGGGTGCCGCGCGATCTTCTCCGCGCCGTTCCGCCGCGCCCGCTTGCCGGCACCGTTCGAGTCGTCGAGCGAGAGCTGCTGGCGCTCGGTATGCGTCGACAGTACGACCATCGTCTCCGTCTGCACGACACCGTCGATCGAGCGTACGCAACGAATCAGCTCCTCGAGCGACGACGTGTTCTGCGTCTTCGCCTTGAGGAGCAGCGTGTGCTCGCCGGTCACGTGATGGCACTCGAGCACGCCGTCGAGCGCCTCGACCGCGCGCTCGAAATTCGCGATCGCCTTCGGATGCCCGATCGACACGCCGATGAACGCGGTGATGTCCATGCCGACGAGCCGCGCGTTCAGGATCGCGTGGTAGCCGGTGACGACGCCCGAGTCCTCGAGTTTCTTCACGCGTTCCGTCACCGCGGGCGCGGAGAGCCCCACGTGCTCGCCGATCTTCGCGAGCGGCAATCGACAGTTGTCCTGCAAGAGGCTCAGGATGTGACGGTCGATGGCGTCGAGATCGTGCTGAGCGTCGCCTGTTTTCATTCTGTCGAATCCCCCCGGAGCCGAATGGATTATTGGTCTGGGGCATGTTTGTCAAGGTTTCGTTCGGCAAAAAGGCCGTTCGACGAATGTCCGCGGACGGCCTCGCTGCCTCTTTTTGCGGCAATTCGAGGCGCGCTGCCTCCTCTCGCAGCAGTTCGGGCCGCCCGCCTATCGCGACAATTCGCCGTTCCATAGAATCCCAATCTCGGCGGGCACGCCGAGCGGGGAGGGCGCAATGGGTCAGCTGCGCGAGATCGTGAGCGGGATTCTCACCTGGCCGTGGTTCTCGGAGCCGCACGGCTACGACTTCAACGGCTACCTCGTCCGCGACCCGCACGGGAACGTCTGCATCGATCCCGTTGCGCCCGGCGACGACGGCCTCGAGACGCTGGCGCGCGAAGGGGTCGCCACGATCGCGCTCACGAACCGCAACCACGTGCGTGCCGCCGACGCCGTCCGCGGCCGGACGGGCGCCCGCGTCGTCATCCACCGCGCCGACGCCGCGTACGCCCGGTCCCAAGGCGCAGCGATCGACGGCGATCTCGCGCCGGGCGAGCGCGTCGGTCCGCTCGTCGTCCTCGGCGTCCCCGGCAAGTCGCCGGGCGAGGTCGCGTTTCACTGGCCGGAGCGGCGCATCCTGATCGTCGGTGACGCGATCATCGGCAACCCGCCCGGGGCCTGCGGCTTCTTGCGCGAGAAGGTGATGGACGACCCGCCGCGCCTGCGTGCGAGCGTCCGCGAGCTCCTCGCCCTCGACTTCGACGTGCTGCTCGTCGGCGACGGCACGTCGATTCTGAGCGGCGCCAAGGAGCGCGTCGCCGCGCTGTGTGCGAGCGTGCCGTCGTGATCCTCACCCACGACGTCATCTTGCGCGAGATCGCCGCCGGTCGGATCGAGATCGATCCGTTCTCCGAAGATCAGGTCGGCCCGGCGTCGATCGACCTCCATCTCGGCGACGAGATCCGCGTCATGGAAGGCGGCCCGCCCGTCATCGAGCTCGACGAGGACGCCGACTACCGCGCCGTCACCGAGGTGCGGCGGCTCGACGGCCGCTACGTCCTCGCGCCCGGCCAAACGATCCACGGCATCACCCGCGAGCGCATCAAGCTGCCGCCGGACATCGGCGGCTGGCTCGAAGGCCGCAGCCGCTTCGCCCGCCTCGGCCTCATGATCCACGTGACGGCCGGCGTCGTGGCGCCCGGCATCGACAACCGCCAGGTGCTCGAGATGTCGAACGTCGCCGGCCGCCCGCTCGCGATCCACACCGGGATACGCCTCTGCCAGATCGTGTTGCAGCGCGCGGAAGGCGAGGCGGTGTACCGCGGGCGGTTCGCGGATCAGTTGAGGTTGTGAGCCCGAGCGGCGCCGAGGCCGACCGGACCCATCCCGTGCGGCTTCCCGTTTCCAGCGACGAGCAACGACGCATACCAGTGCGAACCCGTTCCATGATCGCGACGGCAGAGGAGGGTGATGTCGATGACGGGTAGCTGTCTCTGCGGCGCGGTGCGCTACGAAGTCACGCAAGATCCCGTGTGGGCGCACAATTGCCATTGCTCGCGCTGCCGGAAGACCCGCGGTTCCGCATTCGCGTCGAATCTCTTCGTGGCCGGCGATGGCGTCCGCTTTCTCCAAGGCGAGGACCAACTGCAGTCGTACAAGCCGGCCGATGCCGAGCGATTCACGCACGTGTTTTGCCGTCATTGCGGGTCGACCATGCCGTGGCGCGACGAGCGTCGCGGCATGGTCGTCGTGCCGATGGGCAGCCTCGACGACGACCCCGGGATCACGCCGCGCGCCAACATCTTCGTCGAATCGAAAGCGCCGTGGTTCATGATCACCGACGATTTGCCGCAGACAGAAGGCGCGCCCGGCTCTTTGCGGCCGCCGCCCGGGTGACGCGCTAGCTAGCGGAGGCTCTCGATCGCCTGCGCGAGTCGGCGAATGCCTTCGCGGATCGCGCGCTCCCCGAGGCCGCCGTAGCCGAGGAGGAGCTCGGCGTGCGCCGGCGGGCGCGCATAGAAGGGCGACGCGGGATAGACGCCGACGCCGCGCTCGCGGCAGGCGGCGCGCAGGCGCGGGACGTCGCGGCGTGACAGGCCGTCGAGACGCAGCAGCACGTGCAGGCCGGCGCTCGCGCCCGACACGCGCGCCCGCTCGCCGAGCTCGTCGGCGACGGCGTCGAGGAGCGCGCGACGGCGCGCCGCGTGCCGCACGCGAATCCGTCGCACGTGGCGCTCGAGATGGCCGCCGGCGATGAAGTCGGCGAACGCCAGCTGCTCGAGTGTCGGCGTGCCGGTGTCGGCGAGCGCGTGCGCCGACTGGAACGCGCCGAGGAGCGCCGGCGGCGCGACAAGCCACCCGATCCGCAGCGCCGGGAAGAAGATCTTCGACGCGGTCCCGGCATAGAGAACGCGGCCGTCGCGATCGAGCGCTTGCAGGCATTCGAGCGGATGGCCTTCGAAGCGGAACTCGCCGTCGTAATCGTCCTCGAAGACGTAGGCCGAGCGCGCGTGCGCCCAGCCGAGCAGCGCGAGGCGCCGTGGCAACGACAGCACGCCGCCGGCCGGATACTGGTGCGATGGCGTGACGAACGCGAGCCGCGCGGCGTGCACGCGATCCAGCTCCTCGACGCGGAGCCCGTGCTCATCGACGGGCACGTACGCGACGTCGGCGCCGGCGGCGCGCAGACAGAAGGAGAAACCGGTGTAGTGCGGCTCCTCGAGCACGACCGGATCGCCGGGGTCGACGAGCAGCCGCGTCGTGAGATCGATCGCCTGCTGCGAGCCGCGGACGATCAGGATCTGCTCGGGTGTGCAGACGACGCCGCGTGCGCGCGCGAGGTAGCCGGCGAGCGCCGCGCGCAGCTCGGGAGCGCCGCCGGGCGGCTGATACGCGAGACGGCGCACGGACAGGCGGCGCGCGCGCCGTCCGAGGAGGCGCGCCCACGTCGCGAGCGGCAAGTCGCCGTAGGCGGGCTCGCCGTAGCGGAAGTCGTAGGAGACCGCTTCACGCCGCAGACTCCACGTCGCGTACCGCGCTGGGATCGTCTCGACGGTGCGCTGCCCGAACGTCGAGAGGCGGGGCGCGGTCTCGATCGCGGCCGGGCGGCCGCGGCGCGCCGCCGCGCGCGGCGGCGGCGGCAGCGTCGTCGCGACGAACGTGCCCGAGGCTGGACGCGTCGCCGCGTAGCCCTCGGCAATCAGCCGATCGTACGCCTGCAGCACGGTGTTGCGCGCCACCCCGAGCTCGCGCGCGAGGTCGCGCGTCGACGCGAGGCGGTCGCCGGGCCGGAGCCGCCCGCCGAGAATCGCGGCGCGAAGCGCGCGGTAGGTCTGCTGCTGCAGCGACCCGCGGCCGTCCAGCTCGACGAGGAGCACGGGGTCAACTGGTACCATCAATTCCGCGTAATGTGGAGTTTCCATGGGATCGGCGCCGCTGGCATGACGGGCCCTGGAGGGACGGCGCATGACCGATCTCGAGCGATTCTTCGACTACGCGCGTGCGTTCGAAATGGCGTACATCGCCGACAGCTGGACGGGACTGGAGGCGTTCTTCGCCGAGGACGCGTGCCACGTCGTCGAGGACGGTGGACCGCTCGCGCTCTGCGATCGCGGGCGCGCGGCCGTCGTCGAGGGGCTGCGCCAGAGCGCGCTCGCGCTCGATCGTCGTTTCGACGTGCGCATCCCCGAGGTCATCGACGGCCCGTGCGCGCGCGCCGACGGCATCTGGATGCGCTTTGCGTTGACGTTCCGGCGCGCCGGGCTCCCCGAGCTGCGGCTCGAAGGCGAACACCTGGTGCGATACGAGGACGGACGGATCGTCGCCCTCGAAGAGCGACTCGCGCCCGGCATCAGCGGTCGAGTCGTCGCGTACCTGGACGAATACGGTTCGCGGCTTCGGCCCGTAGGGTCACCGTTCCACCTCGATCTCGCGCCGCTCGACCGGCGCGACCTCGACCTCGCCGTGCAGCGCACGATCGTCCGCAGCTACGCCAGCGCGAAGTCGAGCCAGGACCTCGGCGCGACGCTCACGCTCTGCAGTCCCGACTTTTGCCTCGAGACGGTGTGCCTCGGTCTTGCGACCGCCGATCGCGAGGAAGCGGCGCAGCAGCTGGCCCTCTTCTTCACCGCGTTCCCCGACTACGGCGTCACCCTCCACGGCATCGCCGCCGAAGGTGCGCACGTCGCGTGTTGGGGAGAGGCGCGGATGACGTTCGCAGGACCGTTCCTCGGTCACGCGCCCACCGGCAAGACGGCCGTCGTGCCGTGCGTCGCGATCTTCACCTGCGCGGACGGGCTGCTGCGTGGCGAGCGCTTCTTCTTCGACCTGGCGGCGCTCTGCGCGCAGATCGATCTGCCGTTGGCGACGGTGCTCGACACCGTGGCGGCGCTTCGCAGCAGCAGCGGGACGATCGACGGGCGTGCGATCGACGACAACGGCGCTGCTGGTGTGATATCGGCCGAGGCGTAGAGTCGACGACATCTCGGGCGCGGAAGGTCCGGACGCGAAAGAACACGGAGGCTCCGATGGCGCACACGGTCTTTCACACTTGCTCACTCTGCGAGGCGACGTGCGGCCTCAAGTTCGAGGTCGAGGACAACCAGATCCTCTCCGTGCGTCCCGACGAGGACGACGTCTTCTCGCAGGGCTACGTCTGCCCGAAGGGGATCGCGATCGCCGGCATCCACCACGACCCGGATCGTCTGCGCCGGCCGGTACGCCGCACCGCGAGCGGCGCGTTCGAGGAGATCTCCTGGGACGATGCGTTCGAGCTCGTCGCGCGCCGCCTGGGCGAGACCCGCGCCGCGCACGGCACCGACGCGATCGGCTTCTATTGGGGCAACCCGACGGGAAACAACCACGGCGCCCTCATGATGCTGGGCTCGTTCACGAAGGCGCTCGGCACGCGCAATCGCTACAGCGCCGGCTCGCAGGATGCGAACCCGCGCGTCGTGACGTCGTACGAGCTCTACGGCTCGGCGCTCTCGATTCCGGTGCCCGACGTCGATCGCGCCGACTACTTTCTCTGCCTCGGCGGCAATCCGCTCATCTCGAACGGCAGCGTCATGACGGCGCCGGACATGAAGCGGCGCTTGCGTGCGATCCGTGACCGCGGCGGCAAGGTCGTCGTCGTCGACCCGCGGCGTACCGAGACTGCGAAGGAGGCCGACGAGCACGTCGCGATCCGGCCGGGCGGCGACGCCGCGTTCCTCCTCGGGATGGTCCGCGCGCTCGTCGAACACGGTCGCATCGATCGCGCGTTCGTGGAGCGCACGACCAGCGGTTGGCCCGAGATCGAGCGCCGGCTCGCCGCGTTCACGCCGGCGCGCATCGCGGCGTTCGCGGGCGTGCCCGCCGAGACGATCGAGCGCCTGGCGCTCGAGTTCGCGGCGGCGCGCGCGCCGGTCTGCTACTCGCGCGTCGGCGTGTGCGTCGGCGTGCATTGTACGCTCGCGACCTTCGCGACCGACCTCCTGAACATCGTGACCGGACGCCTCGGACGGGAGGGCGGACCGATGTTCACGACGCCCGCCTTCGACGTGACGAAGATCGCGCGCGCCACGGGTCAGGACGGGCGCGCGCGGTGGAAGAGCCGCGTGCGCGGTCTGCCGGAGACGCTCGGCGATCTGCCGTCGGTCGCGCTCGCCGAGGAGATCGAGACGCCGGGTCCGGGGCAGATCCGCGCGATGGTGACGTTCGCCGGCAATCCGGTGCTATCGGTACCGAACGGCAGGCGCATCGCCGCCGCGTTCGACACGCTCGACTTCATGGTGTCGATCGACATCTACATCAACGAGACGACGCGCCACGCCGACCTCATCCTGCCGCCGTGTTGGAATCTCGCGGAGGACCACATCGATCTGCTGTTCTCGTCGCTCGGCGTGCGGAACATCGCCCGCTGGTCGCCGCCGGTCGTCGAGAAGTCGCCCGACGAGCGCGCCGACTGGGAGATCCTGCTCGAGCTCGCCGAGCGCCTCGGCGGCGGCGCGCTCGGCGACCCATGGCTCGACCGGCCGCTCCGCTGGCTGCGGCCGCTCGGCGTGCGCTGGACGCCGACCGGGTTTCTGAGCCTGCTCCTTCGACTTGGCCCGCACGGCGACCGCTACCTGCCGTGGTCGGACGGTCTGAACCTCGCGAAGCTGAAAGCCGCGCCGCACGGCATCGATCTCGGTCCGCTCCAGCCGGGGATCGAGCAGCGTCTCTTCCACAAGGACAAACGCATCCATCTCACGTCGCCGTGCATGCTGGAGGCGATGCGCGCGCTCGAGACCGATCTCGAGGCGAAAACACGAGAGAACGGGCTACTGCTGATCGGTCGTCGCGAGCTGCGCAGCAACAATTCGTGGATGCACAACGTCCCGACACTGGTCTCCGGCCGCGAGCGCTGCGTCCTCTACGTCCATCCCGACGACGCCGCGCGCTACGGCGTGCGCGACGGGGAGATGTCGATCCTCGAAAGCCGCGTGCATCGCGGCGAGGTGCGTGTCGCCGTCACCGACGACATGCGTCCCGGCGTCGTGTGCCTGCCGCACGGCTGGGGCCACGCGGAGAGCGCGCGTTGGCAGAAAGTCGCCGGCGATCATCAGGGCGTCTCGTACAACGATTGGGTCGACGACGCGGCCCTCGAGCCGATCATCGGCCAGTCGATCTTGAACGGCGTGCCGGTGCGTCTGCGGCCATCGGCGTCGGAGAGCTCGCGGCGGGCCGCACGATAGATACGAACGACCGCATTGGCGCAGTGACGGCAGCGGCGTAACGGCAGGACGCGGCGCCGGGGCGCCTGCGCACCGGCGCCGTGCGACTCACATCGGCTTCGTCGGGTCGAGCGTCCTCAAGAGCTCCGCCATGTCGTCGGCGTGCTCCTCCTCGACGGCGAGGATGCCTTCCACGATGCGGCGCGTCGTCGGGTCGTCGTTGCCGAAGTAGCGCACCATCTCGCCGTAGGACTCGATCGCGATGCGCTCGGCGACGAGGTTCTCGCGGATCATGTCGACCAGCGACTCGCCCTCGATGTACTCCGCGTGGCTGCGGGTCGCGAGGCCGTCGGGATTGAAGTTGGGCTCGCCGCCGAGCTGGGTGATGCGCTCGGCGATCTGATCGGCGTGCTGCTGCTCCTCGTCGGCGTGCTGCTTGAACTCCGCCGCGACCGGTTGCGCGTGGATGCCCATCGCCATGAAGTAGTGGCGCCGGTAGCGGAGGTTGCACACGATCTCGGTCGCGAGCGCCTCGTTCAGAAGCGTCACGACGGTCTCGCGGTCGGCCTTGTAGCTCTCGGTCACGGCGCCGCGCTCGATGTGCTGGCGCGCGCGCCGGCGAATCTCCTGCACGTCGCTGATGAAGTCGCCCTTCGCCATGGTCGCGTCCTCCCCGCGATCAGCTTTCCACGGAGCCGCCCACAGTCAACGCGCGCGACGCGCGCCGACGCTCAGCGCGGCGCCATGCGGAGCGCGCCGTCGAGGCGGATCGTCTCGCCGTTCAGCATCGGGTTCTCGACGATGTGACGGGCGAGGGCCGCGAACTCCGACGGCTGGCCTAGCCGCGATGGGAACGGGATCGCGGCGCCGAGCGCGTCGCGGTGCTCCTTCGGAAGCAGCGCGAGCATCGGCGTATCGAAGGTTCCGGGCGCGATCGTCATGACGCGAATGCCGACGGACGCGAAGTCGCGCGCGATCGGCAACGTCATGCCGACGACGCCGCCTTTCGACGCCGAGTATGCCGCCTGCCCGATCTGGCCGTCGAACGCCGCGATCGACGCGGTATTGATGACGACGCCGCGCTCGCCTTCCTCGTTGGGCTCGTTCTTCGCCATCTCGGTGCAGGCGAGACGGATGACGTTGAAGGTGCCGATCAGGTTGATCTGAATCACCTTGGTGAAGAGCTCGAGCGGCATCGGCCCTTGCTTGGTGACGGTCTTCATCGCGACGCCGACGCCGGCGCAGTTGACCGCGAGGTGGATCGCGCCGAAGGCGTCCTTCGCCTGCGCGACCGCGGCCGCGACCTCGTCGCCGCTCGTCACGTCGGCGGGGGTGAAGATGGCGTGCGCGCCGCCGAGCTCCTGCGCGAGCTTCTCGCCGTTCGACTGCGGCCGGTCGAGGATCGCCGCGCGCGCGCCGCCCTCGACGAACGTGCGCACCGTCGCCTCGCCGAGGCCGGACGCGCCGCCGGTCACGATCGCTACTGCGCCCTCGAGCCTCATGTCGTGCCTCCTTCGGATGCGATCTGAGCGCGACTGTACATCAAAGTGCGGCCGTTCTCACCAGCGCGGACGCGGCGGCGCCGGCCGAATTGCGCGCCAACCACGGTGCGGCGGCCCCTGGCGCGGGCGCCGCCCAGTGTTGCGTGCACCGTCATTCGAACACGAGCGCGAACTGCCGCTGCAGATCGGCGCGCTCGCGGAGGTGAAATCCCGCCGCCTCCGTCTCGCCCACGACGCGCGCCTCCGGGATCGCGTGCGTGCCGGGGACGAACGCCGCCGCGGCGCGATCGACGATGACGAGCCGCCCGCCGGGGTGGAGAGCGCGTCGCACGGCCGCGAGCGTCGCCGCCGGGTCGGTGAGCTCGTGGAACGCGTCGACGAGCAGCACGCCGTCGAGCGTGTCGGCATCGAGACGCGGATCGTTGGCGAGGCCGCGCCGTACCTCGACGTTCGGCGCGTGCGCGAAGCGCGTCGTGAGCTGGGTGAGCGCGTCCGGATCGATGTCGATGGCGAGCACCCGTCCCGTGGGACCGACCGCGGCAACGAGCCGCTCGGTGAAGTAGCCGCCGCCCGCGCCGATGTCGGCGATCGCGCGACCGGGCGCGACGTCGAGGAGCGCGAGCACGCGCGTCGGCTCCTGCCATGGATCGCGGTCGGCTTCGAGGAGACGGTAGAGATCCGGCGGCCGCGCGGCGACCTGCACGATGACGTCGTGCGCGACGCCGGCGCGCTCGATATGCAAGGTCAGTCGCGCGCCCGGCGCGGTGCGGCGGACGGCGGCGCTGAGCTCGCCCGGCGCACGCACCCGCCGGGCGCCGACCGCCGTGACGATGTCGCCGCTTGCCATGCCCGCGGCGGCTGCGGGGCTCTCCGGCAGGACGCTCTCGATGCGGACCGCGGGGCCGTCGGCCACATGATCGTCCGCGAGCGTCATGCCGAGCCAGCCTTGCGCGCCCGTCCGCGCCGTCGCGGAGACGACGGCGGCGACGACGAGCGCGAGCGCCGCGATCCGCGCCCCCGTCGGCCGGGCGCGCGCGAGGTCGCGGCTCACGCGCGCGCGACGGCGCAGCAGTCCTCGAACCAGGCGAGGATCGCGGCGTTCTCGCTGCGCGGATACGTGTGGGACAGCTCGGGCAGCTCGCGATAGCGGAGGTCGGCGCCGGCTTCGACGAGGAGGTCGCGCGTGAAGTGCGCGTACGTGACGGGGAAGAGGAAGTCGCGCGCGCCGTGGACGAGATAGATCGGCACGCCGCGCGCGCGCTCGAGATTGCCGTTTGCGGCGTTGACGGGGTGGAACACGCCACAGAGCGGCGCCAGCGCGCGAAACCGTTCCCGGTACTGGAGACCGTACACGAGGGTGAACGTGGCGCCGTCGGAGAGCCCGGTCAGCAGCACGCGATCCGTCGCGACGTGGAAGCGCGCGCCGAGCCAGTCGAGGATCTGCAGCAGTCCCGCGCCGTCCTCCTCGGCCCACGTCGCGCCGACTGCGGTCGGAGCGACGACGAGATAGCCGCGGGTCTTCGCATCGCGCACCCACGTCCAGAGAAAGTCGCGACCGTTTCCGGAGCCGCCGTGGAGCGCGACGATCAGCGGCCAGGCGCGGGCCGCGTCGTGCTGCTCGGGGACATAGGCGGAGAACCCGCCGTGACGCCCTCCCGCGCCGACGCGGAACAACGGTCCCTGCGGTGCTGCGTCGCTGGGCGCTTCCGGCGCTTCGTGTTGCGCATCGCCTCCAGCACGCAGCGGCGGATCGACGCCCCAATACTCACGAAACGGCGGCAGGAGCGCGCGAATGCCGTAGAAGTGCTCCTGGGCCTGGGCATGGTGATGGAGCGCGGTCAGAATGCGCGGAATGCGCTCCGCTGCCGGCGCACGCGGGAAGCTCGTGAAGAAGCCGACGCATTCGTCTGCATGCCGAAACGCGGCGGCGAAGATCTCGTCGAAGCGGGCGAGATCGGCGGGCGCCGGCGCGGCGGCGAGCGCCGCGCGCGCGGCGCCGAGCGGCTCGCCGCAGCGGGTCTCGATCTCGGCAGCGAGCGCGGCGGAGCGCTCGGGCGCGAGCAGCTCGGCGACGCGCTCCATCGCGAGGAGCGCGTCGGCGGCGACGGTGCTCGCGGCGAGCACCGCGCGCAGATACGCGACTTCCTCCGGCGCGCGACCCACGATCTCAGGCGACGAGCGGCGGCCGCCGATACCCGCCGAGCGCGCGCTCGATCACCGCCGCGACGGCGAGGATCTCGCCCTCGGCGAACGGCCGTCCGACGATCTGCACGTCGATCGGTAAGCCTTCCGGCGTCGCGCCCGCCGGCACGGCGACGGCGGGAAGGCCGGTCAGGTTCACCCAGTCGGTGCCCCAGAGCGGATCGAGGTGGGTGACGTGAACGCCCTCGATGTCATGGCCGTCGTGGTCGTGGCGAAACGCCGGGATCGGCAGCACCGGACCGAGGATCACCGGGAACTCCGTCATCAGCTCGGCGATCTGAGAGCGGATCAGGTCGCGCTCCATGCCGGCGAGGAGGAACGCCGACGTCGGCAGCTCCCGCGTGTCTTCTTCGAGGAAACGGCGGAGCGCGGGACGGAAGTCGCCGAAGCGGTCGCCCGCAAGCGCGCGGAAGCCACTGCCGCCGTCCGCGGTGAGCAAATTGATGAAGACCCGATGCGCGTCGGCGAGGCCGGGGGGAACGCGCTCTTCGACCTCGAGACCCGCGTCGGCGAGCGCGCGCGCCGCATGCCGCACGGTCTCGGCGATCGGCGACGCGACCGGCGTCGGGCCGCCGCCGGTGTAGAACGCGCAGCGCAGCCGGCGTACGTCGACGCGCTCGGGCTCGGCGGCGACGCTCGGCAGAATGTCGGGGTCGCTCGGATGCGGGCCGCGTAGCAGATTGAAGGCGAGAGCGAGATCCTCCACGTATCGCGCCATCGGTCCGACGGTCGCCATGAGCGCGAGCGGCAGTGGCGGGATGCCGAGCGGCAAATGGCCGGTCCGCGCGACCGCCTGCGTCGTCGGCTTCAGCCCCGCGGTGCCGCAGAAGTGCGACGGCATGCGGATCGAGCCGGCGAGATCGCTGCCGAGGCCGAGCGGCGAGCAGCCGCTCGCGATCGCCGCCGCCTCGCCGCCGCTCGAGCCGCCGGGCGTGCGCGCGAGATCCCACGGATTGCTCGAGCGGCCGAAGACGGGGTTCTCGCAGTCGAAATCGTAGGACAGCTCGGGGACGTTCGTCTTGCCGAGCATGATCGCGCCGGCGCGCTTCCAGCGCTCGACCGGGATCGCGTCGGTCGCCGGCACGAAGCTCTCGAAGAGCTTGCAGCCGTCGGTCGAGCGTACGCCGGCGGTCGCGAACGCGTCCTTGATCGTGACCGGCAAGCCCTCGAGCGGGCGGCCGTCGCCGGATTGCAGCCGCCGGTCGGCGGCCGCCGCCTCGGCGCGGGCGCGCTCGGCGGTGAGCGTGACGATCGCGTTCAACCGCGGGTTGACGCGGTCGATGTGGGCGAGGTGCAGATTCACCAGCTCCGCGGCCGAGATCTCCCGTGCACGGAGGAGGCCGAGGAGGCGGGTCGCGGAGGCGAAGAGCAGAGCGTCGTCGAGCATGGGCGACTGTACTTGCGCCGGCGAATCATCGTCAAATAGGAAGTGAGCCGATGGCGGACGCGGGCCACATGCTGATGCTGCTTCGTCACGGGATCGCCGAGGACGCGGCGCCCGGCGAGGCCGACGCGGAGCGGCGGCTCACGGGCGAGGGCAAGCGCAAGCTGCGTGGCGAGACGGCGGAGATCGTCGCCGTCGAGCACGGCATCGACGAGAGCGCCGTTTTCACGACGGCGGCGCTCGCGCCGGCCGGCGATCGCGACGCGCTGTTCACCGTGCTCGGCTCCCACACGCGCGCCGAAGGCATCGTGTTGGTCGGCCACCAACCCGACTTGGGCGAGCTCGCCTCGGTCTTGCTCGTCGGCACGCCGGGGTTGGTGCAGTTGCCGTTCAAGAAAGCGGGGCTCGCGGCGATCAGCGTCGCGTCGCTGCCGCCGCGCACGGCGGGCACGCTCGAGTTCTTCGTGACGCCCGGGCAGCTGCGGCGCATCGGCCGCGGCGGCTGAGCCGCTGATCCGCGCCGCGCGACGCATCGATCGCGCTCGCGGCGGGCGTGCACACGTCACTTCGCACTTGTGGCGACGGCCTGCACGGACTAATGGAGCTGCATGGCCGACGTGCTCGGGACGATCGAAGCGATCTGGCGCTACCCGGTGAAGTCGCTGCGCGGCGAGCAAGTGCAACGCGCCGACGTGACCACGAACGGGCTCGTCGGCGATCGTGCGTACGCCCTCCGCGATCGCGCGACCGGCCGCGTGCTGAGCGGCAAGCGCTGGGCGCGTCTCTTCGAGTGCGCTGCGAGCTATCCCGACGGTCCGAGCGCGCCGCCGACGATCACCTTGCCGGACGGCAAACGGCTCGCGACCGACGCCGCCGCCGGCGCGCTCTCCGCGTGGCTCGGTCGCGACGTCGAGCTCGTGCGCGCGACGCCGGAGCATGCCGCGGAATTCGAGATCGCGATTCAGACCGTGGACGACATCGAGGCCGGTGTCGACCAGTCGGCGGTGGATGCCGGCGACTATCCCTGTCCGCCGGGCACGTTCTTCGACGCCGCGCCGTTGCATCTCCTGACGGACGCGACCTTGGCCATGCTGAGCGCGGCGTATCCCGAAGGGCGATTCGACGTGCGGCGCTTCCGGCCGAACGTGCTCATCGCGACCGGCGGCGCCCCGGGGCTGATCGAAGAGGGATGGAGCGGCCGGACAGTCGCGCTCGGCGGCGACGTGCGCGCATCCGTGCTCATGGGAACGATCCGCTGCGTGATGACGACGTTGCCGCAGGAAGACTTGCCGCGCGATCCCAAGATTCTGCGCACGGTTGCACAGCGTGCCGGCGGCAACGTCGGCGTGTATGCGACGGTCGCCGCGGCAGGGGTGGTGCGCGTCGGCGATCGGGTCGAATTGCGGTAGTAGGAAGGTCCCGACTTCCGTACAATGGCGCCGATCGAACACCGGCGGGGGTCGGCGACGGTTTTGCGGCACATGAGGGTCACATCGTGACGAAACGGGCGGCGCTTCTCGTCGAGGACAATAGCTCGCACGTGGAGCTCATCAGCGACGAGCTCCTGCCCGTACTCGAGGGCTGGCAGCTCGACGTCGTCTCGACCGTCGCGGAAGCGCGGCGGCGGATCACGTCGCAGCCGTACGACCTGTTCGTGCTCGACTTCCGCCTCCCGGACGGCGACGGCATTCAGCTACTGCGCGAGATTCG
>VBKW01000316.1 GCA_005879405.1 Deltaproteobacteria bacterium | reverse complement strand
CGCCCTACGACGCCCGCAAGCCGCACATGACGCATCCGCAGGACGAATATGCGCTGCTCCTGTCGCTCCCCGACGAAGAGTTCACGCGCATGACGAGCCAGCCGGAGCCGCCGGTGAAGCGCGCCGCCGCCTGATCCGCGGGACGCGAGTGCCGTGGTCGCGCGACCTAGTCAGGGATACACGAGCCTCGTGCCCGACGGACGCAGCGCGCCCGCAGCTTCGAGCGTCAGGTCGCCGATCCTGACCTGTGCGGTGAACAGGCCTGCCGCCGCACCGCCGAGATTCAGGTTGCGCGCCCTGATCGAGAGCGTGGTGCGGAGCGTGCCACCGATCGTGAGGGTCGTAATTCCACCGGCGACGGTGCCCGTGCTGTCGTGGAAGTGGAGCTTGGTGCCGCTGCGATTCGCGACGAGCGCGCTTGCGGGCACAGTCGCGCGGTAGAACTCGCCGCCGGCGTCGGCGAGGGCGAGCGTAATGCTCTGCCCGGGAAGCCCGAGTTGGGAGAGTAGGACGGGCGAGCGTCCGTTGAGGACCAGCTTGTCGCCCACGCCCGCATGCGTCATCGCGAGCTTTCGAAGCTCGAAGGCGCCGACGCTCGCGAGAGGCCCGGCGTTGCCGACTTCATCGAGTGTGCGCAGCGCGAAGAAGAGCGCGCCCGACGGCGGCGTGACCGTCCGCGACTCCGCGCTGCCGGGGGCTGCCGGCGGTGCGATCGGGAGCGCGGTCGCGCTCGCGAAATTGGCGCGTGTGATCGGCGTCGTCGCCGCGCGAAGGTCGTAGCTCGTCGCGGTCCCGCACCGGCCGTCATCGCCGACCGCCGTCCATGCGAGTGTCGCGCTGCTGTCGGCGCTCGTGAGCGTGAGATCGTCGATGCGCGCCGGCCGCCGGGTATCGGCGCCGTACGTGCCGGTGTTCCACTCGTCGTGGCGGAACTTGCGCCACTGGTCGGCCTGGCAGGTCGCTCCGGAGGTCTTCCAGACGAAGAGCGTGCCGAGACGGGTCGTCTGCACCAGCTCGACGCTGCCGTCGTCGTCGAGATCGCCGATCGACGGCGTGGTGGTCTGCCAATGTCCGGTGAGCTTCGGCCATCCGGCGGGCTCCACGCCGGCGGCGTTGAAGGCGTGGACGAAATAGCCGCCGCTCGAGTCGATGATCTCCGGCAGCGTGTCGCCGCTGATCTCCGCGACCGCCGGCCCGTTGAAGAACTGCCAGTCCTCGATCACGCGCGGGAACGCGGGTTCCACCGCGCCCGTCGTCGCATTCCACGCCGAGAGCAGGTGGTCGAAGAGGGCGGGCGGTCCCGAGCCGGCGGCGGAGGCGACGATGCCGTTACCGACCTCGCCGGCGACGTAGTCGAGTTGCCCGAGCCCGTGAATGTCCGCGAACGCACCCTGCGCGACGTAGAAATGGCCCGGGGAATCCGACGCGCGCGGGAAGCCGCCTTCGGGCGTCGTCTCGTCCTGATCGCTGCCGGCACCCGTCGCGCCGAAGGTGCCCTGGAGCGTCTGCGCCGTCGAGCCGTCGGCGTTGTAGATCGTCGCGTCGCCGAGGAAGACCCCGAGGGCGATCTGCGTGCTGCCGTTGACGTCGGCGACGACCGGCGAGGTCACGACACCCTGGGCGACGAGCGGGACCGCATTCGGATTGATCGACGTCGGCTTGACCGGCCAGCCCGGGGCGATCGTGCCGTTCGCCTTGATGACGTACGCGCGCCCCGAGCCGCCCACCCCCGGCGCCGGCGACGGCGAGGAGTAGGTCTCATCGGTGCTGATCACGATCTCGTTCGCCCCGTCGTGGTCGACGTCCGCGATCGCCGCGCTCGCGATGATCGCGCGCGGGGCGAAGGCGTCCACGCCCGCCGCCGATGACGGGTCGAAGAGCACGATCGGGAACGGCGCCATGCGGCTCCCATCGGCGTGCCAGACGTAGAGCTTCTGATCGATCGTCCCGACCACGATCTCGAGCTTCCCGTCGCCATCGAGATCGCCGAGCGCCGGGACGGCGCCGATGCCCGCCGGATGGTTGATCGCGATCTCCTGGTGCGTGCCGTAGGGGTCGCGCGCCGTCCCAGGATCGGTCGCGGCGGGGAAGCCGGCGCACGGGGTCGCGTCCGCGTGCCAGCAGTAGATCTTCCCGTCCTCGGCCCCGACGACGATCTCCTGCTGCCCGTCACCGTCGAGGTCGGCGACCGCGACTCCGCCGATGATCGGTGAATACGAGACCGGCAAGAGATGTTGCACGAACGCAGGCGAGGTCGTGACCGGCAGATGGCTCGGCAGATCCGTGTGCACCGGGAAGCCCGTCAGCTCCGAGCCGTCGGAGCGCAGCGCATGCACCTCGCCGTTGCCATCGCCAAAGATGATCTCGAGCGTGTTGTCGTCGTCGAGATCGACGAGCGCCACCGAGAGCCCTTGCGAGCCGTCGAACTGGCGCGGGAAACCCGGCTGGTCTTGCGGGTCGGGATGCCGCACCCACACGGCGCGCCGATCTTCACCCACGTTGCCGAGATTGTCCTTGACGCGGAGTCGGAGCGTGTAGATCCCGTTCGCGAGTGCCGTCGTGTCCCAGCTCGCGGAGAAGTTGCTCGCGAGGTCCGCCGAGGACAGCGCCGGATCGGCGGCGACGCTACTCGCCGACGCGACCGGCGTGAAGCTCGTCGGCTCGAGGCCGGCGCCGAACTCGAGCGTGTAGGCGAAGGTCGAGGCCCAGCGCGCGTTCGCGTAGAAGGGGATCGTGACCGTGCCGTCGACGAGCGCGTACCAGTCGGGCGCGGTCATGTCGGCCTCCGGCGGAATCGTCGTCGGCGAGACCATGTCGACGGCGGCTTTCGCGTTCAGCCGTCCGTAGCCGGTCCACTGATCCCAGCCGCTGGTGACGGTGTAGCTCGTCCCATCGGTCGCGGTGACGTCTTCGGCGCTGCGGTCGAGGATCTGCCGCACCTCTTCGGCCGAGATGTCTCTGAGCACGAACCCACCGACCGGCAGCATGTTGGCGTCGATCAGATCGCGGGCGCGCGAGAACACGAGCGCCGCCACGCCGACGGCGTGCGGCGTCGAGGACGACGTCCCACTCTGGGTGAGGCTGTACGCCGAGTGATTCGGAAGATCGCCGGAGAGCCCCATGCTCGCGCCCGGCATGTCGGTCGGCGCGACGAGCT
>VBKW01000311.1 GCA_005879405.1 Deltaproteobacteria bacterium | reverse complement strand
CGCCTCCGCAGGCGCTCCTGCGGCGGGCGCTTGTTAGCATTTTCCACTAGCAGAGACCAAGCCGGCGCGTCGTCACGGTTGGTCTTGGCGGGACGGCTTCACTAAGATCCGTCGCCGAACGAGGCGCCGCCCGACGTGCGACACGTCATCACATTTCTCGCGACCGGCGCCTACGTCGGCTATCTGCCGATCGCTCCCGGGACGTTCGGCTCGTTGCTGGCGATCCCGCTGCTCTACGGGCTCGCGCGTGTGCGTCCGGCACCGCTGGTGCTCGCCGCCGGGCTCGTGCTCTTCGCCGCGCTCGCGATGGTGATCTGCCAGCGCGCCGGCGCCGAGTACGCCGACCCGGACAACGGCGCGATCGTCCTCGACGAGGTCTGCGGCATGCTCGTCGCCGGCGCGTGGATCGTGCCGACGGCCCTATCGCTGGGGCTCGCGTTCCTCCTCTTTCGCGCCTTCGACGTGTGGAAGCCGTTTCCGGCGCGCTACCTCGATCGCCACCTACGCAACGGCGTCGGCGTCGTCGGCGACGATCTCGTCGCCGGCCTGTACGCCAACCTGCTCGTGCGCGTGCTGATGTGATCGACGCCGCGATCATCAGCACCGGTGACGAGCTCACCACCGGACGCACGACCGACACCAACGCCGGCTTCATCGCCGATCGCCTTCTCGCGCTCGGCGTCGACGTGGTGGCGATCCTCACCGTCGGCGACCGGACGGAGCGGCTACGCTGGGCGTGGACGGAGGCGCTGCGCCTGGCGCACCTCGTGATCGCGACGGGCGGCCTCGGCCCGACCGCCGACGACCTCACGACCGAGACCATCGCGGCGCTCTTCGATCGGCCGCTCGTCACGGATCCCGAGGTCGCCGAGCGTATCCGCCAGCTGTTCAAGCTCTTCAATCGGCCGATGCCCGAGAACAACTTGAAGCAGGCGGCGTTCCCACAGGGCGCCGTCATCGTGCCGAACCCGCTCGGGACGGCGCCCGGCTATCGGCTCCAGGTCGGCACCGACGGCGATCCGCGCCACATCGTCGTCCTCCCCGGCGTCCCGCGCGAGATGAAGCCGATGCTCGTCGACAGCGTGCTGCCTTGGGTCGCAACGCTCACCGGCGACGAGCCGATCGCGTACCGGACGTTCCAGACGTTCGGCATGAGCGAGTCCGGCCTGGATGAAGCGATCGCCACGATCCCGGGCGAGGGACGCTGGTCGTTTCGCGCCAACTTCCCCGAGGTGTCGGTGCGGGTGACCGTCCGCGGGCGCGACGTCGAGGCGCGGCTCGATGCGTTCGCGCGCGAGGTCTACGCGCGGCTCGGGCCCTACATCTACGGCGAGGGCGACACGTCGATGGAGGCGGAGGTCGGCCGCTTGCTGCGCGACCGCGGCCTGACGGTCGCCGTCGCCGAGTCGTGCACGGGCGGTCTCGTCGGTCACCGCCTGACGAACGTTCCCGGCAGCTCGGCATACTTCCGCGGCGGGATCGCGGCGTACGCGAACGACGTGAAGGAGCAGACCCTCGGCGTGCCACGCGCGCTCCTCGAGCGCCATGGCGCCGTCAGCGAGGAGGTCGCGACGGCGATGGCGGAAGGCGCCCGCCGCGCGCTCGGGGTCGACCTCGCCGTCGCGACGACCGGCGTCGCCGGACCGGACGGCGGCACGCCCGAGAAACCGGTCGGCACCGTCTACCTCGGCCTCGCAGCATCGAGCGGCAGCGTGGCGCGCCGGTATCAGCTCTGGGGCACCCGTGATTGGGTGAAGCTGCTCACGTCGCAGATCGCCCTCGACTGGATGCGCCGTCACGTGCTCGGGTTGCCGCTCCTCGAGATTGGGCGCCGGACTCCGGCCGCGGCGTCGCCGGGCCGCGAAAGCGTCGCGCCCGGGTAGACTAGGTGCCGTCCTCGCCCGCCGGCGCGCGGCCCGTCCGGAGCTTCGTCGCGATCGACGTCGAGGAGCCGGCGCGCGCCGCGATCGCGGCGTATCTGACGACGCTCCGCGCACGCGTCGAGCACGTCGCGTGGACGCCTCCGGAGAACCTACACGTGACGCTCAAGTTCCTGGGCGGGGTCGCCGCGGAGCACCTCGTCTCGTTGGCCGAGCGGCTCGCGGTGATCGCGGCGGCGCAGCCGCCGTTCACCGTCGCGTACGCGGGTGTCGGCGCCTTCCCGAGCGTCGCGCGGCCACAGGTGCTATGGGTCGGCGCCGCCGCGCCGGAGCTGGTGCCGCTCGCTGCGATCGTGGACGAGGCTGCGGCGACGGTGGCGGGGGTCGCGCGCGAGCATCGCCGGTACCACCCGCACGTGACGCTCGGACGCGTGCGTCGCAGTAGCGCGGCCCGCCGCGATTCCGGGTCACGGGCGGGGACTGGTCCGCGCGACGTCGCGATCGGCGACGCCGAGCGCGCGTTCGGCGCCGCGCCGGGCGCGGCGTTGATTCTTTTTCGCAGCGACACCGGACCCAAGGGCGCGCGCCACACGCCGCTCGCGCGATTCGCCTTGGGATACGAGTAGCGGTCGCACTGCGGGGGCGATTGACGGCGGCCCGGTTTCGTTTTATCTTCGCCATCGGGTCGACGGCGCCACCGCGTACTCGTAGGCGCCGTTTTTCGTGGATGAACGGCGAGGCGATGGGTAGGGTGACCGCCGATCGCAGCACACAGAAAGGGGAAAGGGAGGGGACATGGCAATGATGGACAAAGGCAATCGTGATCGGGCGATCGATCTCGCGGTCAGTCAGATCGAAAAGCAGTTCGGCAAGGGCGCCATCATGAAGCTCGGCGCCGACGCGCTCATTCGCGACGTCGCCACCGTTTCGACGGGCTCGCTCGGCCTCGATCTCGCGCTCGGCGTCGGCGGCCTGCCGCGCGGCCGGGTCGTCGAGATCTACGGTCCCGAGTCGTCGGGCAAGACGACGCTCGCGCTACAGGTGATCGCGCAAGCGCAGCGCCACGGCGGCATCTGCGCCTTCATCGATGCCGAGCACGCGCTCGACGTCACTTACGGCCGCAAGCTCGGCGTGAGTACGGAAGAGCTCCTCATCTCGCAGCCCGATTGCGGCGAGCAGGCGCTGGAGATCGTCGAGACGCTGGTGAAGAGCGGCGCGATCGACGCGCTCGTCATCGACTCCGTCGCGGCGCTCGTGCCGCGCGCCGAGATCGAGGGCGACATGGGCGATCCGCAGATGGGTCTGCAGGCGCGGCTCATGTCGCAGGCGCTGCGCAAGTTGACCGGCGTCATCGCCAAGTCGAACACGATCGTCATCTTCATCAACCAGATCCGGATGAAGATCGGCATCTTGTTCGGCAACCCGGAGACGACCACCGGCGGTAACGCGCTCAAGTTCTATTCGTCCATCCGCCTCGACATCCGCCGCCTCGGCGCGATCAAGCTCTCGGATCAGATCGTCGGCAGCCGCACGAAGGTGAAGGTGGTAAAGAACAAGGTTGCGCCGCCCTTCAAGGAGGCCGAGTTCGACATCCTGTACGGCACGGGGATCTCCAAAGAGGGTGAGCTCGTCGACCTCGGCAGTGAGCTCGGCATCATCGAGAAGAGCGGAGCGTGGTATTCTTTTGACGGTGAGCGGATCGGCCAGGGGCGGGAAAACACCAAAGAGTTCCTAAAGGAAAATCCCGAAACAGCCGATGTTATCGAGCAGCGTATTCGGGAGAAGTGTGGCCTCGGCACGCCGGTGACCAGCCCCGCGACGTAAGTCGCGGATCAATCGACGGAAAATCGAGGTTGCCTCCACGGGACGCGGGGTGGGACAGGTCATGGAACTCGATGCAATCCTCGCGCAGAGCTTGAGGCGGCAAGCGTCCGACGTGCACCTGAAGGTCGGCCGCCCGCCGATGTTCCGCATCCACGGCTCGCTCATGCCGATGCAGGACGGGCCGGTTCTCCAGGCCGCGGCGATGGAGACGTTCCTCGCCGGGTTGCTCGACGATCATCATCGCCAACAGTTCCAGGACCGGCTGCAGGCCGACCTCGCGTATTCGTGCCCGAACCTCGGCCGGTTCCGCGTCAACATCTTTCGGCAACGGGGCGACGTCAGCATCGCGCTGCGTGTGATTCCGCCCCTCGTGCGCACGATCCTCGACCTCAACCTGCCACCGGTCGTCGAGCGGATCGCGCTCGAGCACCGCGGGCTCGTCCTCGTCACCGGCACCACCGGCAGCGGGAAGAGCACGACGCTCGCCGCGATGATCCATCACGTCAACCAACAACGCGATCGACACATCATCACGATCGAGGACCCGATCGAGTACACGCATCGTGACGAGAAGTGCATCATCAACCAGCGCGAGATCGGCTACGACGCGCGCAGCTTCGCGGAGTCGTTGCGCGGCGCGCTCCGCCAGGACCCCGACATCATCCTCGTCGGCGAAATGCGCGACCTCGAAACCATCGAGACCGCGATCCTCGCCGCCGAGACCGGACACCTCGTCATGAGCACGCTGCACACGCTGGACGCACGCGAGACGATCACGCGTGCGATTTCGGCGTTCCCCGAGCACCAGCGCGACCAGATGCGCCTCATTCTCGCGTCGGTCGTCCGCGGCATCATCAGCCAGCGTCTCGTGAAGCGGGCGGACGGGCAGGGCATGGTACCCGCGGTGGAGGTCCTGCTGTCGACGGCCCTCACGCGCGAGTGCATCGCCATCAAAGAGAAGACCCACGAGCTCCACGATGCGATCGCCCGCGGCCATGCGACGTACGGGATGCAGACGTTCGACCAGTCGCTCATGGCGCTGTACCGCCAAGGTCTCATCACGTACGAGGAGGCGATCGCGCAGGCGACGAACCCCGACGACTTCGCGCTCAAGGTGCGCGGCATCGATTCCACGAGTGACGGCCGTTGGGACACGTTCGATAAAGCGGCGCAGCCCGCTGAGAATGGTCAGGAGGCGGGGTTCAAGATCGATCGGTTCTGATTCGCCGCGGGCGCGGGCGGCCGCCGTGAGCGCGGGACCGCCGCGACCGCTCGACGTCGCCGTTCGCCTCCTCGCGCGGGCGCCGCGCTCGATCGCCGAGATCGCGACGCAGCTCGGTCGTCGCCGGTTCGCCCGCGAGGCGATCGACGCAACGATTGCGGCGCTCCGCGAGCGCGGCTATCTCGACGACGCCGCGCTCGCACACCGCCGCGCCGAGGACCTGCTGTTGCGCCGCGGCCACGGCCGGCTGCGCGTCGCGTACGAATTGACTCGTCGGGGGGTCGCCGCTAGCGTCATCGAGGACGCGCTCGCGACCGTTATGGAAGGCCGCCGCGACGCCGAATTCGCTCGACTCGCCCTTTGCCGCAAATTCGGCCATGATTCACGTGATCGATTGAAGGACGCGTCCGCACGGGCGCGTGCGTATCGGTACTTGATCGGACGCGGGCACCCCCCGGAGGCGGTGATCGAGGTCCTCGGAGACGACGATTCGCGGTAACGACATTCGACGCGGCTTTCTCGACTTCTTCGCGGCACGCGATCATCGCGTCGTTCCAAGCGCGTCGATCGTCCCCGAGCACGATCCTTCGCTGCTGTTCACCAACGCCGGCATGGTGCAGTTCAAGCCGATCTTCCTCGGCGAGAAGGAACCCCCGTACCGGCGAGTCGTGGATGCGCAGAAGTGCCTGCGCCTCTCCGGCAAGCACAACGACCTCGAGCAGGTCGGACGCGATACCTACCATCACACCCTCTTCGAGATGCTCGGCAACTGGTCGTTCGGCGACTACTACAAGCGCGAGGCGATCGCGTGGGCGTGGGAGCTGCTCACCCGCGAGTGGCGCCTGCCGAAGGACAAGCTCTGGGCCACCGTCCATACGACCGACGACGAGGCGGCGTCGCTCTGGACGCGCGTCACCGATCTTGCCGCCGATCGCGTCCTGCGCTTCGAGAGCGAGAATTTCTGGGAGATGGGCGAGACGGGGCCGCGCGGGCCGTGCTCGGAGATCCACATGGACCGCGGCCCCGACGCCTGCGACATGCGCGACGTTCCGGGTCACGTCTGCGCGGTCAACGGCGGGTGCGCGCGCTTCATCGAGCTCTGGAATCTCGTTTTCATTCAATACAACCGCGAAGCGGACGGTTCGCTGAAGGAGCTCCCTTCCAAGCACGTCGACACCGGCATGGGCCTCGAGCGCATTACTGCCGTGCTCCAAGGCGTCGGCAGCAACTACGACACCGATCTCTTCCGGCCGATCATCGCCGCGACCGAGTCGCTCGCGGGTAGGCGCTACGGCGCCGACCCGACCGCGGACGTATCGTTCCGCGTAATCGCCGACCACGCGCGCGCGGTCGCCGTGATGATCGCCGACGACGTCCTGCCATCGAACGAGGGCCGCGGCTACGTGCTGCGGCGGATCCTGCGGCGGGCCGCGCGGCACGGAAAGATGCTCGGCCTCGATCGTCCGTTCTTGACCGACCTCGTGCGGCCGGTCGTCGAGATCCTCGGCGGCGCGTATCCGGAGCTGCGCGGGCGCCAATCATTCGTCGCCGAGGTGATACGCGGCGAGGAGAGCCGCTTCGCCGAGACGCTCGACAAGGGCCTCGCCCTCCTCGAGGGTGAGATCGCGAAGCTGCCGGCGCACGGGGTGCTTCCCGGCCGGGTCGCCTTCCGCCTCTACGATACCTTCGGCTTCCCGCTCGACCTCACCGAGGACATCTTGCGGGCGCAGGACTTGACCGTCGACCGAGAGGGCTTCGCCCGCATGATGGGGGAGCAGCGCGCGCGTGGCCGCGAGGCGAAGCGCTTCACGTCGCAGAGCGCGTCGACGGACGAGCGCCGCTCGCGTTTCGTCGGCGAGCGCGTCGGGCGGTGGGAGTCGGTGGTGACGCACGTCACGCAGGGCGGCGAGGACCGGCCGGGCGGAGTGCGCGAGGGCGAGGAAGCGGAGGTCGTGACCGAGGAGACGCCGTTCTACGGCGAGTCCGGCGGTCAAGTCGGCGACGTCGGTACGATCGAGACCGAGCGCGGCGACACGCTCGAGGTCGTCGAGACGCTGCGTCCGAGCGCCGACCTCGTCGTGCACCGGGTCCGCGTCGTGCGCGGCGTGCTCGCGCCCGGCGACCGGGTGCGCTTGCAGATCGACGAGGCGCGACGCGACGCCATCCGGCTCAACCATTCGGCGACGCACCTCTTGCATGGCGTCCTGCGCCAGCGGCTCGGCGGCCATGTCCGCCAAGCCGGCTCGCTCGTCGCGCCCGACCGCCTCCGCTTCGACTTCAATCACATCGCCGGGATCGGACCCGAGGAGCTCGATGCGATCGAGGACGAGGTGAACGCCCGCATCCGCGCCAACGTCGAGTGTACGTCGACGGAGATGCCGTTCGACGAGGCGATGACGCTCGGCGCACTGGCGTTCTTCGGCGACAAGTACGGCGACCGCGTGCGCGTGCTCCGCATGGGCGACTTCTCGCTCGAGCTCTGCGGCGGGACGCACGTGCAGCGCACGGGCGACATCGGCCTCTTCAAGCTGCGCGGCGAGGCCGGCGTCGCCGCCGGCGTCCGGCGCATCGAGGCGGTGACCGGCGGCGGAGCGCTCGATTGGGTGCAAGCGCGCGAGCAGCGCCTGAGGCAGATCGGGGAGACGTTGCGGGCGTCCGACGAGGAGGCGGTCGAGCGTCTCGAGCGGCTGCTCGCGCAGCAACGCGAGCTCGAGCGCAAGCTCGAGAAGCTGCAGCGCGGGCTCGCGGGCGCGCAGAGCGGCGATCTCGCGGCGCACGCGCGCACCGTCGACGGCATCCGCGTGCTCGCGACGCGGGTCGAGAACCTCGACGACAAGGCATTGCGCGAGCTCGCGGACCGGCTCAAGGAGAAGCTCGCGCCGAGCGTCATCGCGCTCGGGACGAGCGACGGCACGAAGGTCACGCTCGTCGCGGCAGTGAGCAAGGACCTGGTGAAGCGCTATCACGCCGGCAACCTGCTCAAGCAGATCGCGCCCCTCGTCGGCGGCGGCGGCGGCGGGCGTCCCGATTTCGCGCAGGCGGGCGGAAAAGATCCGACGCGCCTCGACGACGCGTTGGCGCAGGTCTACAAGATCATCGGATGACGGCGCGTCATACGCCGAGGGCGTCCGGCGGCGAGCCGCGATCCGCGCCTCGCGCCGAGCACACCGCGAGCCGCGACGCCGGCGCGCCAAGCGGTGAAGCCGGCGACACGAGCGACCGGCGCGACGATGCCCCGACCAGCGGTGCGGCAGATGTCGCTCCCGAGCACGACGACGCAGGTGCGGCGCCGGCGCACGCAGGCGACGCTCGGCGCGCGCCGCTCGCGGCGGACGGTACCCAGCTCGAGTTCTCGGATCACCGTCTCTTCCACGAGCTCCTCGGCCACCACGACGAGCACCTGAAGACGATCGAGCGCGCGCTCAGCGTCCGCATCGGCGTCAGCGGCAAGGCGGTGTCGATCAGCGGCGACGAGCCGTCGCGCGAGCTCGCCGCGAGCGTGCTGACGCAGCTCTACGGCGTTCTCGAGCGTGGTCTCCCGGTGTACGCGAGCGACGTCGACTATGCCGTCCGCATCGTCTCCGGCGACCGCACCGCCAACGTCCGCGACATCTTCCTCGACACGATCTACATCGCCGCGCACCGGCGTGTGATCACGCCGAAGAGCGTCGCGCAGAAGGCGTACATCGACGCGATCCGCAAGCACGACATCGTGTTCGCGATAGGCCCAGCCGGTACAGGCAAAACGTACCTGGCTATGGCGATGGGCATCGCCGATCTGATGAAGCAGGGCTTCACGCGCATCATCCTCACGCGTCCCGCGGTCGAGGCCGGGGAGAAGCTCGGGTTCCTCCCTGGCGATCTGGCCGAGAAGGTGAACCCGTATCTCCGTCCGCTCTACGATGCGCTCCACGACATGGTCGATTTCGATCGCGCCCGCAAGATGCTCGAGCGCGGCACGATCGAGGTCGCGCCGCTGGCGTTCATGCGCGGACGCGCGCAGCCGTACTTCAGTCGCGTGCTGACTCCGGAGGGGTGGCGGCCGATCGGGAGTCTCCGTCCGGGAGATTCCGTGATCGGCTCCGACGGGCGTGCGACTGCGGTCTTGGGTGTATTCCCGCAGGGAGTGAAGGAGGTGTTCCGCGTCGTGGCGCAGGACGGCGGATCGACGCTCGCCTGTGGGGAGCATCTCTGGTCGGTCTCGACGCCTGCAGATCGCCGCCGTGGCAAGCCGCCGCGCCAGCTCGAGACGCGCGAAATGATCGGCCGGCTGCGATGCGCGCACCAACACCGCTTCGAGCTTCCGCTGCTGTCCCGACCCGTGGAATTCGACGCGCGCGACGTACCCATGGATCCGTATGCGCTCGGGTTGCTCCTGGGCGACGGTTGCATCACCGGCAAGACGACGCCGACCTTTACGACGGCGGACGCGGAGCTGGTGTTGATGCTGGAACGGGAGCTCGGCGACGTCGAGCTCGTCCGCAAGACAGGCACGGACTACACGCTCCGTCACGTCGGCGGCGGCCGCGGCGGTCTCCGCATCCCGAACCCGGTGACCGTGACGCTGCGCGGACTCGAGCTGAGCGGAACACGCTCGCACACGAAATTCGTCCCAGACATGTATCTGTACAATGCGCCGTGGATTCGGCTCGCGTTACTCCAAGGCATTCTCGACACCGACGGCGGACCGGTTCTGCAGGATCGCCGCAGCTGCCGCATCCAGTACACGACGACGTCGCCACGACTGCGTGACGACGTGGTGTTCCTCGTACGTTCTCTCGGCGGAGTTGCGTACTGCCGTACGCGTCCCGCCGCGGGTCGCCGACCGGGACGCGCGCGTGGCCGCGACGTGGAGCACCGGCACGATGCATACACGATCGAGATTCGCCTCCCTCCCGGGATGACGCCTTTCCGTCTCGCCCGGAAACGCGACGCATACGTCGAGGCGGGCGGGGGCGGCCGGCCCATGCGTTATGTAGACGCGATCGAGCCGGTCGGCGAGCAGGATTGCGTCTGCATCCGTGTCGCAGCGCAGGATTCGCTCTATGTGACGGACGACTTCCTCCTCACGCACAACACGCTGAACGACTCCTTCGTCATCCTCGACGAGGCGCAGAACACGACGCCGGAGCAGATGAAGATGTTTTTGACGCGCCTCGGATACGGGTCGAAGGCGGTCATCACCGGCGACGTGACGCAGATCGATCTGCCGGCCGGCAAGCTTTCCGGTCTCAAAGAGGCGCAGCACATTCTGCGCGACATCCCCGGGATCGAGTTCGTGCGCTTCAGCGAGCGCGACGTCGTTCGCCACCGGCTCGTGCAGGACATCATCGCCGCGTACGAGCGCGCGGAAAGCGGCGGCGAACGGAGCAGATCCTGACCGTCGCGACGGTCGTCGCCGTGCGCGCTCGATCGCCATGGGCGTGACGGTGGCGTGTCGTGCGCCGGCCGCTCGCGCGTGGACGCGCCACGTCCGTGTTCGCGGCACGCAGATCCTGCGTCTCTTGGGCCTCGGACACGACGAGCTGAGCCTCGCGCTGGTCGACGACGCCGAGATCCGCGCGCTGAATGCGGCGTACCGAAAACGCGATCGTCCGACCGACGTGCTCGCATTCGCCCTCACGGAGGACGCGTCGCCCGGCGTCCCGCTCCCGGTCGCGATGACGGCGCGGCGCGCGCGCGTGCTCGGCGACGTCGTGATCTCGATTGACACGGCGGCGGCGCAAGCGCGCGACGACGGTGTCGATGTGGCGGCACGGCTCGATGCGCTGCTCATCCACGGCGTGCTGCACCTCGTCGGCTACGACCACGAGCGCTCGCACGTCGAGGAGCGGCGCATGCAACGCAAGGAGCGCGCGCTATGTGCCGCATTGCCGCGCCTGGTGAGCGGCCATGAGGTCACTGAGGTGCCGGCCCCAACCATCCCGTCCGCTGCTCCTCGGCGCACTCGCGAGTCGCGGACGGCAGCGAGGCCGCCCGCAACGAAAGCGCGGCGGCGTGGCGCGACGAGCCGAGCGCGGCGGTGATCGGACGCCCTGACGACCTGCCGCCGCCCGTGTGGACGAACGGCGCGCCGCACCGCGCCGCCGACGCGCCGCTACCCGCGAGCCCACGCGCGATCGCGGCGATGAGTGGCGCGCTCCTCGCGCTGGCATTTCCCGCCGTCGACTTGAACCCGTTCGCGTGGGTGGCGCTCGTCCCACTGCTGTGGGTCGGTCTTGGACGCGGAGTAGGCGTTGCGTTCCGCGCCGGCTGGGTCGCGGGCACCGTGTTTTTCGTCGCGACCCTCTACTGGCTCGTGCTGACGATCGGCACCTACACCAACTTGTCGCCGCTCGTGAGCGTCGGCCCCGTCTTCCTGCTGTGCGCCTTTCTCGGGCTCTTCGTCGCGCTCTTCATGGCGGGATGTGAGTGGGCGCGGGCGAACGGCGTCGAGCTCGCGCTCGTCGCGCCGCCGCTCTGGGTCGTGCTCGAATGGGTGCGGACGTACATCTTCGGCGGCTTTCCCTGGGTCGCGCTCGGCTACACGCAATATCGGACGACGTATCTGATCCAATTCGCGGAGCTGACCGGCGTCTACGGCATCTCGGCGCTGGTCGTGCTGGTGAACGTCGTCGTGTACGGCGCATTCCGCCGTTGGCGCGACGGCCAAGTACCCGGCACGCGCGGACTCCTCGCGCTCACGACGGTCCTCGTCGTCCTCGTCGGCTGGGGATTTTGGCGCGTACGGATGCTGGAGCGCATGGCGCCGGCGGGTGCGATGCGCGTCGGGTTCATCCAGGGCAACATCGCGCAGGACGAGAAGTGGGATCCCGAGTACCAGGACGCGTCGATCGACCGCTACGAGCAACTGACCGATCAGGCGGTCGCCGCCGGTGCCGAGCTCGTCGTGTGGCCGGAGACGGCGGCGCCGTTCTTCTTCCAGAACGGCGGCGAGCTGCGCGATCGCGTCGTCGCGATCGCGCAGCGTCGTGACATCTGGCTGCTCCTCGGCAGCCCCGCCTTCACCCGTACCGACGACGATCTCCTGCTCCACAACCGCGCGTACCTGATCGGGCCCGACGGCAGCTTCGATCAGTACTACGACAAGATGGAGCTGGTCCCATTCGGCGAGTACGTGCCGCTGGCGCGCCTCTTCTTCTTCGTCCACAAGATCGTCGAGGGTATCGGTGAGTTCCGCGCCGGTACGGACCCCGTCGTGTTCGAGACCGCGAAGGGCCGGTTCGGGACGTTGATCTGCTACGAGGGGATCTTTCCCGGGCTCACGCGCCGGTTCGTCGCCGCCGGCGCCGATTTCCTCGTCAACATCACGAACGACGCGTGGTTCGGCCGCACCTCCGCGCCCTATCAGCACCTCGCGATGGTGACGATACGTGCGATCGAGAATCGCGTCCCCGTCGTGCGCGTAGCGAATACCGGCTTTTCTGCTATGGTGGAGGTCGATGGCCGCATCCGCTGGCGGACGAATCTGTTCGCGACCGATTGGCGCGTCGAGACCGTGCGCTGGCCGGGTGTGAGGACGCTCTATACGGCGGTCGGCGACGTCTTCGTCTGGCTCTGCATGGCGATCCTGGCGGTCGTGGTACTGTTCGTGATCGCCCGGCCGCGCGCAATGTCGATGGATGGGAGGCAACCCGCATGATCTCGGTCGAGATGACCACGGCGACGAACGAGCTGAAAGAGCGCCTCGGCGCGCTCGAGCGCCGGCTCGAAACGCTTCGGGGGCATCTTTGACGTCCCCGGGACCGAAGCGCGGCTAGCCGCCCTCGACGAGCACGTTCAGCAGTCGGGCTTCTGGAACGACCACGAGCGCGCGCAGAAGGTGCAGCGCGAGCGCGCGAAGCTGCGCACGACCCTCGACGGCTGGCGACGCCAGCGGACAGAGCTCGACGAGGCGGGGGTCTTCCTCGAGCTCGCGCTCGAAGGCGACCCCGATGCCGTCGTCGAGGCGCGGGCGAAAATCGAGACGGCCGAGCAGGGCGTCGCCGCGCTCGAGATGCAGCAGATGCTCGGTGGTGAGCACGACGTCGGCAACGCGATCGTCTCGATCCATCCCGGCGCCGGCGGCACCGAGGCCCAGGACTGGGCCGAGATCCTCATGCGGATGTATCTCCGCTGGTGCGAGCGCAAGGGCTACAGGGTCACGCTCGTGGACCAGCTCGAGGGCGAAGGCGCCGGCATCAAGAGCGTCACGTTCACCGTCGAGGGGCCGTACGCCTACGGGTATCTGCATGCCGAGGCCGGCATCCATCGCCTGGTGCGCATCTCGCCCTTCGACGCCAACGCCCGTCGCCACACGTCGTTCGCGTCGCTGTTCGTGTACCCGGAGATCGAGGACGACATCGAGGTCGAGATCAACGAGGCCGATCTCCGCGTCGACACCTACCGCTCGAGCGGCGCCGGCGGCCAGCACGTCAACAAGACCGACTCGGCGGTGCGCCTCACGCATTTGCCGACTGGTATCGTCGTCGCCTGCCAGAACGAGCGCTCGCAGCACAAGAACCGCTCGATGGCGATGAAGATCCTGCGCGCCCGCCTGTACGAGGTCGAGATGGAAAAGCAGAAGGAGAAGCTGGAGGTCTTCGCCAAGACGAAGAAGGAGATCGGCTTCGGCAGCCAGATCCGCTCCTACGTCCTCCACCCGTACCGCATGGTGAAAGACCACCGCACCGGCCACGAGACCGGCAACACCGACGCGGTCCTCGACGGCGACCTCGACGAATTCATCGAGGCGTACCTGCTGCAGAAGATCAGCTCCGCCGACTCCGCCCCGGCGCCGCACTGACGCCGCATCGTCGACCACGCGCCGCCCTTCGCGCGACGCCTAGGGAAGCTCTGCACAGGTACGTCCCGGCTGCGAAGCGCGATCCATCCGCGATCGACGGCGGCGCGAAGCCCTCGGCGTATCATTCAGATACGCGGTCGGGCCTCGCGCCTTGCGCTCGCGGCGGCTCGCGCTTCTCGCTCGGAACGTATCTGTGCAGAGCTTCCCTAGGCGGGCCGCCCCGCCACGTGTAACGCAGCGTCGATGACGCCGAGCGCGTGCGCGACCTCGCGGCGCGTGATGGTGAGCGGCGGCGCCAGCCGCACGACCGTATCGCGGTGCAAGGTCCAGTTGAGGATGACGCCGCGCTCGAGACAGGCCGCGGCGAATCGCCGCGTTGCGCGCGGGGTCCCGAGCTCGATCGCGATGAGGAGTCCGACGCCGCGGACGTCGCGCACGATGCGGTGCCGTGCGCGTAACGTCTCGAGGCCGCGACGGAGGATGGCGCCGACGGCCGCAGCGCGGGTGGGGAGGTCGCGGGCGAGCGTGACGTCGAGGGCAGCGACGGCGGCGGCGCAGGAGAGCGGGTGACCGCCGAACGTCGTCACGTGAGCGAGCGGTGGCTGCCGCGCGAGCGTCGCGAGGATGCGCCGCGAACCGAGGAACGCGCCGAGCGGCAGGCCGCCGCCGAGCGCCTTCGCAAGGACGAGGAGGTCGGGACGGACGCCGCTTTGCTGGAACGCGAAGAGCGTTCCGGTGCGCCCGAGTCCCGTCACGACCTCGTCGAAGACGAGAAGCGCGCCGACCGCGGAGCAGCGCCGGCGGAGCGCGCGCAGGAACGCCGTGTCGGCGACGCGCACACCGCCTTCCGCTTGCACCGGCTCGATGACGACGGCGGCGACGCGGCGATCGACGCGGGCGAGCGCGCGGACGTCGTTCCACGGCAGGATCGTGACCTGCGGCAGCAGCGGCTCGAACGGGGCGCGGTAGCGGCGGTTGCCCCCGATCGAGAGCGCGCCCAGCGTGTCGCCGTGGAAACCGAGCTCGAACGCGACGAGGCCGGCGCGTCCGGTGTGCTTGCGGGCCGTCTTCAGCGCGCCCTCGATCGCCTCGGCGCCGCTGCTCGTGAAGTACGCGGTCTCGAACGGCGGCCCCGCGGCCGCGGTGAGACGCGTCGCCAGGCGCACCTGCGGCGCCAACACCAGCTCGCCGTACACCATCACGTGCAGATAGCGACGGAGCTGCTCGGCACACGCGCGCCGGATCGCGGGATGCCCATGGCCGAGATTCGCGACGCCCATGCCGGCGAGCAGATCGAGATAACGCCGGCCGCGCACGTCGACGAGCCAGCTGCCGCGCGCGTCGGCGATCTCGAGCCCGAGCGGCGCCGCCGACGTTTGGGCCACGTGACGCTGGAAGTCGCGTACGAGCATCCCTGCCGCGACGGTGCTGCGGTGGCGGGTACGACCGAGCGCCGTCTCGCTGCGGCGCTGCGAACGACCGCGGGCGCCTCTCACGCCGAACGCGGATAGGGCGCAGGAGAGCGGCTACCGGACGGCGCGCCCGCGTGTGCGGCGACGGCGCTCTCGTCCCACACCGGTCCGTGACCGAGGAGCGCCGCGCGTGGCGCATCGCCGGTCGGTCGATCGCGTGATTCCGGTACGAGAAGGCTCGCGAGTCGCGCGTGACCGCTCTGGCGCCATGCGAAGGGCGGTGCCTGCATCCGCTCGAGCGGGCACAAACGATGGGCGCCGCACGACGCCGCGACGGCAGCCGCGTCCGGCCAGCGCGCGGCAGGTGCGGCGACGCCGACGGCCTCGACGCTCCCCACGAGCGGCGCGAGCAGCGTACTCGTGTCGGCGAGCGTATCGACGGGCAGCAGGACGAGATGCCGCTGCAGCGGGCTGCCGTCGAGCGCGCGCGTGCGGTCGCAGATGACGCCGAATCCCGCATCGCCGTCGGCGACGACGCGGATCGCCGCGCCCTCTTGTGCCCGCCAGCGGGCGCGCTCGACGAAGCGCCAGACGTGCGCCGCCTCGTCGAGCGTGAGCGGCGCGCGCGGCATCGTCTGCGCGAGGCGCCGAAATGATGCGGCGAGCGCGTCGACGAACGCCGCCGTCGCATCGGCGTCCGTCTCCTCGAGCACCAGGTACTGCGGCGAGAGGCAGCCGTGCTGATCGAAGAGCGCTGCTTGCTGTGCCGCGGCCGCGACCGTCGCGGCGTCCGCCGCCTCGCGCGCGACGAGCGCGACGCTGAGTCGCGGTCCGAAGCGCAACAGTCGTCGCGGCGCGCGCGCCGCCAAGCGCTCGAGGGTCGCGGCGCGGCCGTACGCGAGGACGACGCTGCTGCGCTCGACGACGAGCGCCTCGTGCGCCTCGCTGCCGCCCGGCCAGTGTGCGACGACGAGCGCGGCGCCGAAGCGCGGGTCGGCGGCGGCGATCGACGTCGCGACGAGCGCGGGCAGCTCGGGCTCGTGCCGCGCCGTCTTGACGACGCTCGGCACGCCCGCGAGGAGCGCGGCGATTACTCCGAACGCTCCGGCGCCGGGCACGTTGCCCGCGAGCGAATGGAACGCCAAGCGCTCCGGTGCGCCTGCCTCCGGACCGAGCTCGCGGGACGCGACCGCGGTGAGCTCCGGCGTCGTGACCGCGGCCCAGAGGTGATCGAGCGCGTACTCGATCGCGGCCGCGGCATGGCCGGTCGTGCGCGAGAGCGCTGCGAGGGCCTGCCGCCGCCACGGTGAGCCGGGCTCACGCCACTGCGCCGCCACGCGGTCGATGATCGCGATCCGCTCCTCGAGCGGGATGCGTCGCAGCGTCTCGCCGCCCTCGCCGAGGCGATCGAGGCGCGCGCGCAGCGCGGCGGGATCGATCACCGTCGTCACGGCACCAAGAGCGAGCAGCCGCGCGTCACCGCGCCCGCGGCGCGTCCGAGCAGCTCGATGCCGCCGTCGACGGCGCGTCCCACGTCGTCCGTCTGTACGGCGACGACCGAGCCGACGTTCGCGAGGTCGACGTGGCGGAGTAGCCCCGGCTCGCCGAGCGGCTGCTCGCGCCCGCTGGCCGGATCGCAGACGAGCGTGCGCAGCCACGGCGGCGAGCGGTGGGGACCGGCGCCGCGCGCATAGAGCTGCGAGGAGAGCTCGGTCATGCCGTACTCGTTCACGACGTCGTCGGGCGCGGCACCGAGCCGCTCGGCGTAACGGTCGAGGATGGCTGGGCGCGCGAGGTCGTCCGCGTACCCTTTGCAGCCGCCGGTGTCGACGACGACGCTGCGCGGCGGGAGCTGCCACCGCCGCCCGCTCTGCCGCCCGTGGTCGACGAGGCGCAGCAGCGCCGACGTGACCGCGAGGAGCGCGATCGGTCGTGCCGGGTCGAGCGAGTCCAGCGCGTCGCCGAGCCCACTCAGATCGAGCGTGTCGGTGCGGAGAAACGACGGCGCGCCATCGGTGTCGTACGCCTCACGGAGCCACGTCATCATCTCGCCGAGCGACGATGCCGGGTGCGAATGCCGCTCGGGCGCCGCGACGACGAACGGGCGATGCAACGACGACCCACCGGCGAACGAGCGTGTCGCGACCGCGCCGTCGCCGCACGAGGTCGGGCGCGCCGTGGTTGCGGCGTCGGCGCGGGCGGGGCGCAGCGCCGTCGCGCCGTCGCCGAGCGGCGCCAGCGCGCGCGCGAACCCTGCCACGGCGGCGGCACGATAGACGGCGACATCGGGGACGTGGTGGCGCGCGCGTCGCTCCGGACCTTCCGTCGTGCCGCTGCTCTCGTATACACGCGCCTCGGCTCCGCGCGCGCCGAGCGCGCAGACGAGCGCGCTGTCGCGAAACGCGCTCGCGGGCACCGCCGGAATCTCGGTCCAATGATGCGGCGTCACCGCGACGCGGTCGACGAAGCGACGGTACGGCGCGTTGGTCTGATACTGATGCGCGTAGATCGCGAGCGCGAGCGCGTCGAACTCGGATGCCGCGGGCGCGGCGATGAACTGCAGGACACGGCTCGCGATGACCTGCGGCGTGAGCGCCGGCGGCGCGACGCCCGCGTGCGTGGCGTCCTCGAACTCTGCGGTTCGTGCGTACACGGGAAGCGGCTCGTGTGGGGCGCGTCGCGCGACGTGCTCCCGGAAGGCCCAGCGCGGACGATAGGGGCGCCGCGCCAGACTGTCAACGCGCGGGTACCGGGTCGAATTTGCATCGCCATGCTTCCTTGCTCGGTCGCGGCGCGCCTTGTCCACGATCGGGCGATCGACTACGCTCCCGCCACCATGCCGACGAAGGACGAGCTCTTCGATCGCGCTGTCGATCTCGTTGCCGACGGCGACCTCGACGGAGCGATTGCGTTGTACGAGCAGGCGATCGCGCTCGATCCAGCCTTCGCCGATGCGGTGCAAGGCATCGCGATGGCGTATGCCGACAAGGGCATGTTCGACGAGGCGATCACGTGGGGAAAGAAGCTCGTCGAGCTGACCCCGGACGAGACCCTCGCGCACACGAGCCTCTCGATGTTCTACCAGCGCAAAGGGATGATTCCCGAGGCGGAAGCCGAGGGGGCGAAGGCGCGCATGCTCGACTGGAAACGGCAGCTCGCAGAGCAAAAGAACGAGGGCGGCGGGTCCTGAGCGGCGCCGCCGTCTCGTCGCGTCGGAGACGATGGAGCACAGCGACGCGTACATCGTCGGCAGGCTGATCGAGCGGCTGCGGCTCTTGATCGCGATCTCGGACGAGGTGCCGACCGAGACCAAGCTCCAGGCGCAGGGTATCTTGAAGATGTTCGAGGCCGAGGTCGCTGACGCCGAGGGAGAGCACGACCGGGCGCAGGTCCGCGCCCACTACGCGCTCTTGTACGACGATCTCGCTCCCTACGCCGACCTCGAGGCGCTGCTCTCGGCGATGCGGACGTTCATCTCGTACTTGTGAGCGGCCGCGGACGTGCGGCCGTCGTGCGAATGACGCGGCGACAGCACCGGCACGTCGAGCCGCCGCTGTCGCCGTCGAGGGGTGTCGACTACTGCGGGCCCGGCGCGCCGCCCGCGGGCGCGGGCGGGGGAGCTGTGCCGCCAGCGGGTGCGGCGGCGCCGCCACCGCCGCCTGCCGCCGGCGCGGAGGCCAGAGTGCGCTGACACGCTTCTTTGTCGCGCAGCGCGAGTGCCAGCTGGCTCTTGATCGTCTCACGCTCGTTCTTGAGCGTGTTGACCATTTCCGTCTGCTTGGTGAGCTCGGCCTGGAGCGCCCCCGCTTGTCCCCAGAGCTCGTAGCCAATGAAGACGCCTGCGCCGACACAGACGAGGAGAATCACGGCCCATCCGGTGTAGGTCCAGACGACCTCTTTGACCTCTTCCGCCTCGTGACCGACCTCAGCCATATGATGCCTCCAGTATGCTGGGATGATCGGCGGCGCGCCGATTACCACCGCTCGATATTCGACCCGAGATAATGCCTCACGTATGGACCCGCTTTTCGTAATGCATCTTCCACGTTTCGGAAGAGATCCTCGTGCACCCAGTCGCCGCGGACCCAACAATCGAACGACGATTCCTCGCCGAGCGTGAACTCCAAAACGCGCTCACCGACAGGATCACCCGTGATGATGAAACGGGCCGAGCGCCCGGAGTCGACTATCACACCGCGCGCATCGGGGGGAAGCGCGAGGTGGCGTTTGATGCGCTCGATCTGCGCGGCGGGCACGCTCTCGGCGGGCACCATGCGCAGCGTCGTCCACTGGCCGGGCACCGGCCGCGCCTCCTCGAGGAACTTGAGATTGATGTCGCTGAGGCGCGTGCGCGCGCCTTCTTGATCGAACGCGTACCCGATGTCGAAAAACCGACTGCCGACCGGCGCTCGCGCCGCAGGTGCACTGGGGCGCGTCCGCTCATCGGTTTTGCCGGTGTCGACCCACCAGCGATTCTCGACCGCCGGAGCGCCGTCGCGGCGTTGCTCCGCCATGGCAGCGAACGTTTAGCGTGCAGGTCATCCGAACGCAACAAATCGCAGAGTTGCCGCCTCACGACAGTTGCCATATGTCTCGTCCGCGATGCCGGAGCAGGGTGACCGGCGCTGGGCGTTGATTCTCGGCGCTTCGAGCGGATTCGGTGAGGCGACGGCGCGAGAGCTGGCGCGGCGCGGTCTGGACGTCTGCCATACGGAGCGAGGGTCGCGAGGCGCTCTTTTTCAACGTCAACGCCGCCGACGACGAGAAGCGCCGCCACGTCCTCGATGCGCTCGCGGCACGCATCGCCGAGGACGGCGGCGGCAGCGTTCGCGTCCTCATGCACTCGCTGGCCTTCGGCAGCTTGAGCCCGCTCGTCGGCGACGACACCGGCATCGCGACCGCGGCGCAGCTCAGGATGACGCTCGACGTGATGGCACACAGCCTCGTCTACTGGGTGCAAGACGCATTGGCACGCGGGCTCCTGGTCCACGGCAGCCGCGTGCTCGCGATGACGAGCGCAGGCGCGGCGCGCGCGTGGCCGAGCTACGGCGCGGTGTCGGCGGCGAAGGCGGCGCTCCAAGCCTACGTCCGCCAGCTCGCAGTCGAGCTCGGGACCCGCGGCATCACGGTGAACGCGATCCGTGCCGGCGTGACCGACACGCCGGCGCTTCGGAAAATCCCCGGAGGCGAGTGGATGGCGCAGCAAGCGGCCGGCCGCAACCCGAGCGGAC
>VBKW01000313.1:1015-2360 GCA_005879405.1 Deltaproteobacteria bacterium | reverse complement strand
GCCTGCGGCGGGGTGGACATGGTGGTGAGCACTGTCCGCCATCCCGGTCTCGCCGCCGAGCGCATCGTACTGTGCGAGGGCGGCACGCTGCTCCATCTCGATGACCTGCCGGCGGCCGAGCGTTGCCGGCTGAAGGGAGAGATGGCAGCACCACGGGGGCTCGTGGTCGATCGCTCCGGTGTCGTCGGCGTCGCCGCCCTCGCCCTCGTTGAGCTGCTCGAGCAACACCCGGAGGCGGACACGGTCGAGTACGGCTTCCTGCTCTCGGCCGCCGAGGCCGGCGGGAGAGCGGGAGGCGCCTTCGTGCACCGCCTCCTCGGCGGCCGAGCCCGCCATCCGACGGCGCGCTTCGAGCTTCCAAATCCCTTCGGCCGCCGCCGTTGCATCGAGGCGGGGCCGGCGGTCGAGCGCCTCCTCCGCGAGGCTGTCGGCGCCCAGACGGCACATCTCTACGTCTGCTTCTTGCCGGCGGCCTTGAATGCCGCAATGCTTGCCCTGAACAGCCTCGGGCTCGCCTCGCGCCTGCCGCTTGCGGTGTTTACGGGCAGGCGCCGGAGCGTCCCCGCGGAGCCCAGCCGGCAGCCCACCTGCCACTGGGTGAGCATTCGTCAGGCCGGTGATCTCGTCGCCTCGCGATTCGTGCTCGGCGAGGGCGACTACCGCATGACGGTCGCCGCCACGGCGGTGTTCGCCGAAGCCCTGATCGCGCAGGCCGGGAGCCGAAAGGGCGTGTTCGGAGCGGAGGAGGTCCTCACCCTGGCCCCGCTCGCACCCGCTCTGGCCGCGCGCGGAATCAGGATCGCGGCCGGTAGCGGTGTTGGAGTGCGACCTACCCCTCCCGTATCGGGGTACGCGAGATAGTACTCGAGGTTGAAGATTATGCGCGCGATCGCAGTGCGAGAGCCCGCCGCGAAGGTCCACGACGCTCGGCGGATCTGGGAGTCTCAGCCTGAAGAGCATGACTACGTCATCGAAGAGGTGGAGGGCGCGCTCCCGGACGACCTGCGCGGGACGCTGTATCGCAACGGATCGGGGAAGTTTGAGTCCGGCGGCGAGCGGCTGGGGCACTTCTTCGACGGCGACGGGATGTTGTCGATGTTCGTGTTCGACGGGAAGCAAGTACGGTTCCGCAGCCGCTACGTGCAGACCGTCCATTATCGGGCCGGTCTGGAGGGGAAGGGCATCCCTGGGCGTCTGATCGGGACCAACCGGCGGGGCGGCCTGCTAGCCAACGCCCTGCGCCTGCCCGCCAACGTGGCGAACACCAACGTGGTGCTGCATCACGGCGCGCTCTACGCGTTCTACGAGCTCGGGAAGCCCTATCGCCTCGATCCCGACACGCTCG
>VBKW01000313.1:0-925 GCA_005879405.1 Deltaproteobacteria bacterium | reverse complement strand
TGGAGATGCTCCCGCGCCCGACCATCCGCTGCTACCGCGTGGACCACTCCGGCGAGCTGCACAAGGTGCGTGAGGTCCACATCACGGACATGGTGCTCAATCACGACTTCGCGCTCACCGAGCGCCACATGGTGTTCGCGCTCGACCCGGTCGTGATTTCGCTGCCGCGCGCGATGCGGTTCCTTCTCCTCGGGGAGAGGCTCGCCGACACGCTGCGCTGGCAGCCCGAGCTGGGTACGACGATCGTGCTCGTGCCACGCGACGGCGGCAAGCCGCGCGTGACGCAAACCGACGCGTTCTTTCACTTGCACATCAACAACGCCTACGAGGCCGGCTCCGACACGGTCGTCGATGTGCTGCGCTTCAGCCACGGCTGGGATGAACTCCTCCCGCACTTCGACAGCTTTCGCAGCACGGACGGTGGCGGGATCGGTAGCTTCCTAACGCGGCTGCGCATCACGCCGTCGGGCCGGGTCGAACGCGAAGAACTGTTCGGGCTGACGTCTGAGTTCCCGCAGCACGACTGGCGACGCACGATGCGCGAGCACCGCTACAGCTATCTCGCGACCGCGCTCGACGGGCACTGGATCTCGAGCCTGAACGCGATCACGAAGATCGACCATCGCACGGCCGAGGTCCGCCAACACGTCCTTCCAAGCAACCACAACGTTGGTGAGCCGATCTTCGTCCCGCGCGCCGAGGACGCCGCAGAAGACGACGGCTGGCTGCTCGCGGTCGCGTACGACCCGGCTGAGCACCGGTCGCGGTTGCTCGTCCTCGCCGCGCGCGACCCTGAACGCGCCCCGCTGCTGATCGCACATCTGCGCCACCACATACCCTTGGGCTTCCACGGCAGCTTTACCACCCGCGTCGCGAGCTAACTGGAAAGCCACTTCCGGCATACCCATCGGCGCATGCGAATCCT
>VBKW01000310.1 GCA_005879405.1 Deltaproteobacteria bacterium | reverse complement strand
CGGGTTCGGCTCGCGCCTCATCGACGAGCTGCGGGTGAAGCGCAGCCTCACGTACGGCGCGTGGAGCTACTTCGCCGCCCACAAACGGCCGGGCGATTTCCGCGCCGCGACCTTCACCAAGGTGCAGACGACCGGCGAGGCGCTCGGGCTGACGCTCGATCTCCTGAAGCAGTTCGCCGCCGGCGGCGCGAGGCCGGACGAGCTGGCGCGCGCCAAGAGCTTGCTCAGCGGCCAATACCCCCTCCAGCTCGAGACGCCGAACGCGATCGCCGGCAAGCTCGCCGAGCTGACGGCGTACGGCCTGCCGCGGAGCGACCTCGAGAACAACCCGCGCCGCATCCTCGCGACGTCGGAGGACGACGTGCGTCGGGTCGCCGCGCAGTACGTCCCGGTCGACGACGAAGCCGTCGTCATCGTCGGCCCGGCGTCGACGATCGCGCCGCAGCTCGCGTCGCTCGGCGCGTTCCAGCGCACGACGCCGGAGGCGTGCGGGCGTCCCGACGGCCCGGTCGCGATGCCATAGCGGACGCGCCAAGGACGGGAGACGCGCGCGCGGGAATAGGGGATGGAACTCCGGGCTGCACTGCGAGTATGAAATGGCGGCCCGCATGCCCACCCTGCGTCCGTCACGTCCAGTATTGTTGATCGACGACAACGAGGACGTTCGCGTCTCGATGAAGACGCTCCTCGAGCTCGACGGCTACCAAGTCATCGCCGCGGCCGAGGGTGAAGAGGCGCTGACCAGGCTCCGCTCCGGCCTCGATCCCTGCGTGATCCTGCTCGACATGCTGATGCCCGGCAAAGACGGCCTCCAGTTCCGCGCCGAGCAGCTCGCCGATCCGCAATTCGCCACGATCCCGACGATCGCGTACTCGGCGAATCCGGGGCTCGAGAGCAAAGCCGTTCTCCTCGGCTTGCCGTTCATCAAGAAGCCCGACCTCCCCGGCAGCGTCCTCGACGTCGTCGAGCGCTATTCGCGCCGCGACTGACTCTCCCGCGCCCCAAAGCGCGCGGCGCACGACGCAACGTTCTTCGCTTTTCGGATCCAGCGCCAGCCCACGTGGACGGCAGTCGCAGGAGTCGTCAGTCGACGACCGCCGTGTGCACCAAGTCGGAGAGCCGCTGGAAGCGCTCCATGCTGCGCGTCTCCTCGAGGCCGCCGGCGGTGAGGAGGACGAAGACGAGCTCGCGCGCGGGGTCGACCCAATAGGCGGTCGTGCTCGCGCCGCAGTGGCCGAACGTGCCGGGCGAGGCCAGGCTACCGAACGGCGTCGGGAAGACGCCTTCGCCGCGGAGCCAGAACGTGAGGCCGATGTACGCGGGGAAATCGTCCCAGCCGGGCCGCATCTCGCGGGCGTAGCTCCAGAGCAGGTTCGGGCGGAGACCGGTATGGTTCGTCGTCGCGAGGCGAACGGTCGCCGGCGCGAGGATGCGAGCGCCGTCGAGCTCGCCGCCGCGGCGGAGCATCTCGGCGAAGCGGGCGAGGTCTGCGGCGGTGGAGAGCGCGCCGCCACCCGGCACCTCGGCGTCGTGCTCGATGAGATCGTTGAAGCCCTCGAGCGCCTCGGCGGGGAAGAGCCCGGGACTACGATCCCGAAGGACGATCGGCACGCGACGCGCGGCGAGATCGGTGCGCACGCCGAGCCACGTGTCGCTCATGTTCAGCGGCCGCAGCACCTCGTCGGCGAGAATGTCGCGGAAGCGCCGCTCGCGGCCGTCGAGGCGGCGGACGACCTCGGCGAGGAGCGCGTGCGCACTGAGCGCGCTGTAGTTGCAGACCGTGCCGGGACGCGCGTCGAGCCCCTGCTCGCAGATCGCGGCAATCGTCGCGTCGAGGTTGCCCATCAGCTCGGGCGGGACCGGCGGCATCGCCGCCGTGAGGCCGCTCGTGTGCGTCAGCAGATGGAAGATCGTGATCCGCTGCTTGCCGCGGTTGCCGAACTCGGGGATGACGTCGGCGACCGGCGTCGTGAGCGCGAGCTCGCCGCGCTCGATCCTCGCCAGCACCGTCACCGCGGTCAACGTCTTCGTGATCGAGAAGAGGCAGAAGACGTCGTCGCAGTGCGCCGGGCGGGCGGCGTCGCGATTGGCGAAGCCGAACGCCTCGTGCAGCGCGATCGCACCGCGCCGGGCGACGAGCGCGACGGCGCCGTCGTACGATTCGCGCGCGATGTCGGCGTCGATAGCTGCGGAGACGCGTTTCAGACGTTCAGCATCGAAACCGAGATCACCGGGCGAAGCAGGCCGCATGCGTCCTCCAGGTTGGGAACCGCGCCGCGCGCCGAGGGACGAGAGCCGGGTGACGTCCTCTGCACCCGTGGTGCGCAAGCCTACCCTCTTGCGCACGTCGGGTGCAGAGGACGTCACCCGGCTCTCGTCCCTCGGCCCACGGAGGCTGTTCCTGAGCCTATAGCCGCGGACGCGTGTCGTCGGCAAGCACGAAGTCGATCTGCTTGCGCTCGATCGAGACGCTCGCGACGCGCACCCGCACCGGGTCGCCGACGCGGAAGAGCCGCCCGCGGCGCCGGCCGCGCAAGAGGTGCCGCTCCTCGACGAGCTCGTAGCGGTCGTCGGTGAGCGTCGCGACGTGCACCAGGCCCTCGACGAACCACGTCTCGAGCTCGACGAACATCCCGAACGGGACGACGCCGGAGACGAACCCGTCGTACGTCTCGCCAATCTTGTCCTGCATGAACTGCACCTTCTTCAGCTGCACGACCTCGCGCTCCGCCTCCATCGCGACGCGCTCGCGCCGCGAGCTCTCGTCGCAGATGTCGGGCAGCTCGGCGGCGATCGCCGCGATCGTCCGCTGGTCGCCCGCGAGGTGCGCGCCAAGCAGGCGGTGCAGCACGAGGTCGGGGTAGCGGCGGATCGGCGACGTGAAGTGGGTGTAGCAGTCGGCGGCGAGCCCGAAGTGACCGACGTTCAGCGGCGCGTAGCGCGCCTGCTTCATCGTCCGTAGCAGGACGGTATTGATCAGCCGCTCCTCGGGCCGACCGGCGACGCGCGCGAGCGCGTGCTGAAACGCGTGCGGGCGGACGCCGCCGCGCTGGCGCTCGAGACGGACGGCGAATCCTTCGAGAAAGCGCGCCAGCTCCTCGAGCGCGTCGTCGTCGGGCGGCTCGTGGATGCGGTAGGGCAGGGGCACGCGCGCGGCGGTGAGGTACGACGCAACCGCCTCGTTGGCGGCGAGCATGAAGCTCTCGATCAAGCGATGGGCGACGTTGCGCTCCGCCTTGACGATGTTCTCCGGGCGCCCGCGTAGGTCGAGGATGATCTCGGCCTCGGGCAGGTCGAAATCGATCGAGCCGCGCGCGCGCCGGCGCGCCGCCATCGCCTCGGCGAGCGTCGTCATGCGCTCGAGGTCATCGACGAGGGCCGCGTAACGGCGCCGGGTTGCGAGGTCCCCGTCGGCGACGATCTGCCGCACCTCGGTGTACGTCAGACGGGCGCGGCTGCGCATGACGCCGGGGAAGAACGCGGCGCCGTGGACGCGGCCGTGCGGATCGCAGTCGAGCAGCGCCGCCTGCACCAAGCGGTCGACGTCGGAGTTCAAGCTGCAGAGACCGTTCGAGAGCGCCTCCGGCAGCATCGGGATCACGCGGTCGGGAAAGTAGACGCTGGTCCCGCGGGCGCGCGCCTCGATATCGAGGGCGCTCCCGCGTGGTACGTACGCCGCGACGTCGGCGATCGCGACGAGAAGGCGCGTGCCGCCGCCCGGACCGTCGAGAATCGCGACCGCGTCGTCGAAGTCGCGCGCGTTCTCGCCGTCGATCGTGACGAGCGGAACGGCGCGCAGATCGATGCGCTCGCGCTGCGCGACCGACGCGTGCCAGGGACGCGGCGCGCGCGCGGGCTCGGGCAGCGTCGCGTCGAGCGGCGGACAATCGACCGTGCGCGGCAGCCGCTCCGCCTCGCGTAGCACCGCGCTGGGGAACGCGAGCGGCAGGTCGTGCGCGTGAATGACGGCGTCGGTCTCGACACGCGGGTCGTCGGCGGGGCCGAGGACGGTCTCGACGCGCGCCTCGAGATCCTCGTATGCGCCCGGATAGCGAGTGATCGCCGCGATCACCATGTCGCCGTCGCGGGCGGACCCGGCATCGACGAGGCGCACGCGGTAGAGCACGCGCGGCTCCTGCGGGATGAGATAGGCGCCGCTGCGGCCGTGGCGGACGACGCCGAGGAGGCGCGTCGTCCGCCGCTCGAGGACTTGGACGATGCGACCGCTCAGCCGCTCCACGCGTCCGCGCCGCCGCCGCTCGACCGACGCGAGCACGCGGTCGCCGTGCATCGCCGGACGAAGCGTCGCGCCGGGCACGTAGAGGTCGGGCTCGGTGGGTGTGGCCGTCGGCGGCGATGCGACGACGAAGGCGTAGCCGTCGGGGTGCACCTGGAGCTCGCCGGCGCGGAGATGTTGGCGTGCGGCGAGCGCGAAGCGGCCGGCGCGCGGCTCGACGACGGTGCCCGCGGCGACGAGCCCCGCGAGCGCGACCGCGACCGCGCGCCGCTCGCCGCGTTCGAGACGCGCGCGCGCGACGATCGCGTCGCCGTCGAGGAGGTTGCGGCCGCTCGCGGCGAGGGCGGCGATGATCCGGTCGGCGAGCGACGCCTCGGCCGCATCGCGCTCGTTGCGCCGGCTGCCGCGCTCGGGAGGCGCAGAGGCGCCGCCGCTCCGGCGCCTGCGGCCACGCGGCTCGTGGACTTCCACGCTGGTGTCGCGCTGGCGACGGTGCTTGCGAGTACGGTCGCGATCCGGCGCGCCGTGCGCGTCGGCCGCTTGCGACTCGTGGCGGCCGGCACCATGGGGTGAGGCGGCGGCACCGGGGGGTGAGGCGGCGGCACCCTGACGGCGGCGGCGCCCGTGCGACGTGGGTCGGGAGCGCGAGCGCGGTGTACGGGAGCGGCCGATGCGAGGTTCCCCTAGTGTTCCGTCCCGGAAATTCGTTGCCTAACCCTGCGAGGGATTTTCAGCCCTGCCAAGGCGCGACGACGAAGGAATAGTCTAGACTATTTCGAGGAGGAGCAACGCGGGCAGGGCTGAAAAGACCCGCAGAGTTAGGCAACGAATTTCCGGGACGGAACACTAGCTCACTCCGCCGGGGGACGAGGTCCCTGCCGGCGTCACTCGGTACCGGTCAGGTACGTGTAGCCTTCGAGCGCTTCCTCGTAGCGACGCATCAAGCGCCCGGACTCCGCCATCGTGAGCCGCTTGTCGCGCAGCGCGGCCTCGACGGCGCGGCGGACGCGCGAGACGAGGTCGCTCTTCGAGTATTGCACGTAGCTCAAGACCTCGGAGACCGAGTTGCCCTCGACGACGTGCTCGACGCGGTAATCGTCCCCGTCGAGGCGTACGTGGACGGCGTCGGTGTCGCCGAAGAGGTTGTGCAGGTCGCCGAGGATCTCCTGATACGCGCCGACGAGGAAACTCGCGATGTAGTAGGGCTCGCCGTTCGGTGGGTGCAGCTCGAGGAAGTGCTTCACGTCCCTCAAGTCGATGAACTCGTCCATCTTGCCGTCGCTGTCGCAGGTGAGGTCGGCGAGGACGGCGCGACGCGACGGCGCGCGATTCAAACGGTGGATCGGCACCGTCGGGAACAGCTGACGGACGGCCCAGTGATCGGGCACCGACTGGAAGATGGAGAAGTTGCAGTAGTAGGTGTCGGAGAGCTGGCGCTCGAGGCCCTCGAGGTCGTCGGGAACGTAAGGAAGATCGCGGACGATCTTCAGGATTCTCTCGCACGTGGCCCAGAACAGCTGCTCGACGCGCGCGCGTGCCTTCAGGTCGAGATAACCGAGGGTGAAGGCGCTGATCGCCTCTTCCTTGATCTGCAGCGCGTCGTGGTACGCCTCCTGGAAGTTCTTACGCGAGATGCCGGCGTAGGTCTCGTAGAGTTGCTTGATCACTGGGTGCTCACCGGGGCCGAGGCTCTCGGGGACCTGACCGACGATGATCTCGTTCGTGCCGAGGACGTTGAAGACCAGCACCGAGTGGTGGGCGACGAGCGCGCGCCCCGACTCGGTGACGATGTCGGGATGCGGGACGTTCTTCGCGTTGCACGCCTCGGCGATCTCGCTCACGACGTCGGCGGCGTACTCCTGCAAGGTGTAGTTCACCGAGGAGTGGAAGTTGCTCTGGCTGCCGTCGTAGTCGACGCCGAGGCCGCCGCCGCAATCGAGGAAGCGCATGTTGGCGCCGAGCAGATGCAGCTCGACGAAGATGCGGCTCGATTCGCGGAGGGCATCCTTCACCGCGCGGATGTTCGTGATCTGCGAGCCGATGTGGAAGTGGAGGAGCTGCAGGCAATCGAGCATCTCCTCGGCGCGTAGGCGGTCGACGGTCGCGACGATCTCGGCGGTCGTCAGGCCGAACTTGGAGCGGTCGCCCGTCGACTCGACCCACTTGCCGGCGCCCTTCGTCGAGAGCCGTGCGCGGACGCCGAAGACGGGACGGATCTCGAGCTCGCGCGACGCGCGCAGCACTGTCTCGAGCTCGCCGATCTGATCGATGACGATGATGACTTGGCGGCCGAGCTTCTGCGCGAGGAGCGCGGTCTCGATGTAGGCGCGATCCTTGTAGCCGTTGCAGAGGATCAGCGCTTCGGGATTGTCCTGCAGCGCGAGCGCCACCAACAGCTCCGGCTTCGATCCGGCCTCGATGCCGAGGTTGTAGGGACGGCCGTACTCGATGAGCTCCTCGACGACGTGCCGCTGCTGGTTCACCTTGATCGGGTACACGCCGCGGTAGGTGCCGTGGTAGTCGTTCTCGGCGATCGCCTGCTGGAACGATCCACACAACTGCTGCACCCGGGTCTTGAGGATGTCGGAGAACCGGATCAGCAGCGGCAGATTGAGGCCGCGGTTGAGGAGGTCATCGACCAGCT
>VBKW01000042.1 GCA_005879405.1 Deltaproteobacteria bacterium | reverse complement strand
GAACGGCAGTGCCCGCTGCGGCTCGCCGCCGCTCGCCTCGCACGCCATGAGCGTGAGGATCGGCCGTACGCGCTTGCCGCCCGAGAAGACCGCGTAGCGCATCGCTTCGTGGAGCCGGGGCGGCACCCCGTCGGCAGCCGCGAGGGCGCGCTCGAGTGCCGCGTCGACGAGCGCGCGACGCGAGGCGAGATACTCCTCGACGTTCACTCCGACTCCGCGTCGAGCGGCCGCGTCCGCAGGCGTCCCTGCGAGTCGCGCATCAGCACCTCGACGCGCTGCTCGACCTCGGCGAGCTTCTCGTTCAGCACCCGCACGAGACCGACGCCGCGCTCGAACGCGGCGAGCGCGTCCTCGAGGGAGAGCTCGCCCGATTCGAGACGCTGCACCGTCTCCTCGAGATCACGGAGCGCGTCTTCGAAGCGTACCCGACTCCCCGCCGCGCTGGTGCCCGCCATGCGCTCTCGGCTTAACGCGAAAGCGGGCGCAGGGAAAGCGCGCGCGCCATGTGCGCCCGCGCGCGCGACGTCGATACGATCCCGATGTCAGGAGCGCGAGCGCGGTGGTCCGGTGATGCGCGCGCGGGCGGCGCCGACGGCGAACGTGAGATCGACGTCGTCGCCGTCGCGCAGGGTGCCGGCGTCGCGGACGACGCTGCCGTCGGGACGGCGGGTCAGGCTGTAGCCGCGCTGCAGGACGGCGAGCGGGCTCAGGTCGTCGAGCGAGCGCGCGCCGCGCGCCACGCGCGCCCGGCCGTCGCGCACGACCGCCGCGACGGCGCGCTCGAGGCGGCGGCGGCCGTCCTCGACGGCTTCGGCGACGCGTGCGAGGCGCGTCACCGGATGTTGGAGCTGGAGGCGGTGGGTAGCGGTCTCCACCGTCCGCGCCGCGCCGTCGACGCGGCCGCGCAGCGCGCGTACGAGCCGCGCCTCGAGACTCGCGGCGCGGTCGCCGAGATCGCGGACGTAACGGCGCGGATCGCGGACGCGTCCGGCGAGCGCCGCGACCCGCCGGCGCTCCGCGTCACGGCGGCGCGCAAGCGCCTCGCCGAGCGCGCCGGCGCAGCGCGCGACGCGCGCCTCGAGATCGACGACCCGCGGGACCACCATCTCCGCCGCCGCCGTCGGCGTCGGCGCGCGTCGGTCGGCGACGAGACACGCGATCGTGAAATCGACCTCGTGGCCGACCGCGGCGATGACGGGCAATCGGGAAGCGACGATGGCGCGCGCGACACGCTCCTCGTTGAACGGCCAGAGATCCTCGAGCGAGCCGCCGCCGCGACCGACGATCAGCACCTCGAGCGCGGGGTAGGCGTTCAGGTCGTCGAGGGCGCGGACGATGTCGTCGGCGGCCCCGGCGCCTTGCACACGCACCGGGCGGACGACGACGTGCAGTGCCGGACAGCGGCTGCGCAGGATGACGAGGATGTCGTGCAGGGCCGCGCCGCCGAGCGCGGTCGCGATGCCGACGTGGCGCGGGAAGAACGGCAGCGGCCGTTTGCGCGTCTCGTCGAAGAGTCCCTCCGCCGCGAGCCGCTCCTTCACTGCTCGAACGCGAGCTGGAGCGCGCCGCGGCCGAGCGGCTCGAGCCGATCGACGACGAGCTGCAGATCGCCGCGCGCCGGATAGAGCGTGATCTGGCCGCGGACAACGACGCGCTGGCCGTCGGCGGGCGTGAAGACGAGGACCTGCACCGCGCTGCGGAACATCACGCAGCGCAAGTGGCTGCTGTCGTCCTTCAGCGTGAAGTAGAGGTGCCCGGAGCCCGCCGGACGCAGGTTCGAGATCTCGCCCGCGACGAGAACGTCCGTGAACTCGGTCGCGAGCGTCTCGCGCAGGAGCAGCGTCAGCTGCGTCACCGTGAGCGGCGCCGGCGCGCGGCGCGTACGCGGAAGCATCGCCGTCGAGCCTAACAACGGCGGTGCGCGGTCACAACCGTCAGCGCACGAGCGCGGACGCGGGCACGACGTGCGTGCCCGCCGCCGCGGCGTGCGCCAGCCAGGGCGCCAGCGCGGCGAGCGTCGTCGGGTGCGGGTGCCCGATCGCGATCACGCTGCGACGCGCGCGCACGAGCGCATCGAGCTCGGCGAGCGCGCGCGCGACCGCCCCGGGCCGCGGGTCGTGGTCGAGGAAGAGCGCGCGCTGCGCGAACGGCACGCCGAGTCGCGCCGCCGTCACCGGCGCGACTGAGGCCGCTGTCGTGAAGCTGTCGAGGTAGAAGAGGCCGCGCGCGTGGAGCGCGCCGAGGAGTCGCTCCATCGCGACGGGATCCTGCGTGAAGCGCGACCCCATGTGGCCGTTCACGCCGACGATGTACGGCACGGCGGCGAGATCGGCGTCGAGCTGCCGGCTCGAGCGGCAGGTGCAAGATCACCTCGCGCCCGCGCTCGACGGCGGCGGCGGCGACGCGCGTCGAATACCGGCGGAACGGAATGACCGCCAACGTCACCGCCGGCTCGAGATCGAGCACGGCGCGCGCGGCCTCGAGACTGTCGCCGAGATCGTCGATGACGATTGCGACGCGCGGCCGCGAATCGACGGCGGCCGGCGCGGCTTTCGGCAATGCGGCGAGACGCTCGGGCGCTGCGGGCTCGTCGAAGCGCGCCCGCGCTTCGACCGGCGGCGCGTCAGCAGTCGCGGGGGGGAGGCCGTTCGCCGCGTCGGCATCCGCCGCCCCGCCGTTCGATGCCGCGTCGGCATCCTGCGGCGCCCCGCCGCCCACCTGCGCGGGCGCGCGCGGCTGCAGTTGCGCGTGGGCGGGCGCACGTCCGGGCTGGCGCGCGATCCAGCGCGGCGGCGCGAGCGGCGGCAGTGACAGTGAGCGCTGACGGACGAGAAAGCCGGCCGCCGCACCGAGCACCAGCGCGAGCGCGACCCTGTGCCAGCCGGCCCCGCGTCGCGATCCGCGCCGTCGCCGTCGCCGCTTATCCGCTCCCATCCGCTCCGCCCCGGCGCCGCCGCGCGGCGCGTCCGACTGCCGTCAATCGCTCTTGGCGACCAGCGTCTTGAAGACCTTCCAGCTCTTCAACAGCTCGAGCGCGTGGTCGAGCTGGGGGTCCTTCCCGGGCTCGCCTTCCTTGACGCCTTCCGCACCTTCCTCGGGCGGCATCTCCTCGGGCGCCGCCGGCGGCGGTTGGCTTTCGATTTCGCCCGGCTGCGAGTTCTGCTGCGGCTTCTGCTTCTGCTCGAAGTGGCGCGGCAGGTTCTCCTCGCGCAGCATCTGCGCCGCGCTCTTCCCGCCGCTCGCCGCGCGCGTCATGAGCACGTTGTCCATGACGATGTCGGGGACGATGCCGGTCGCTTGAATGGAGCGGCCGCTCGGCGTGAAGTAGCGCGCGGTCGTGAGCCGGAGCGCCGAGTTGTCGTCGAGCGGGAGAATCGTCTGCACGGAGCCTTTGCCGAAGGTCTGGGTGCCGAGAATGATCGCGCGCTTATGGTCCTGCAATGCGCCGGCGACGATCTCGGATGCGCTCGCGGTGCCGCCGTTCACCAGCACGACCATCGGGAAGTCCATGTAGCTGCCGGGGCGGCGCGCGAAGTACTTCTGCTTTTGGTTCTCGAGGCGGCCATCCGTGTAGACGATCAGGCCCGAGTCGAGGAACGTGTCCGCGACCTTCACCGCTTGCGTGAGGAGGCCGCCCGGATCGTTCCGCAGGTCGAGCACGATGCCCTCGATGTGCCCGTCGCGCGTCCACTGCTCGAGCACGCGCTCGACGTCGCTGTCGGTACGCTCCTGGAACTGGGTGACCCGCAGGTACCCGTAGCCCTTCTCGAGCGTCTTCGACTTGACGCTCTGGATCTTGATGACCTCGCGCGTGAGCGAGACGTCGAAGATTTCGTTCACGCCCTCGCGCTTGATCGAGAGGATGACCTTGCTGCCCTTCGGGCCGCGCATCTTCTTCACCGCGTCGACGAGGGTCATGTCCTTGGTGAACTGGCCGTCGATCTTGATGATCATGTCGCCGGCCTTGACGCCGGCCTTGTACGCGGGCGTGTCCTCGATCGGCGATACGACGGTGAGGACGCTGTTGCGCATCGTGATCTCGATGCCGAGACCGCCGAAGCTGCCCTTGGTGTCGACTTGCAGCTCTTTGTACAGCTCGGGCGTGAGGTACGCGCTGTGCGGGTCGAGCGAGGTCAGCATGCCGTTGATCGCGCCCTCGATGAGCTGATCGGTCGTCACCTCGTCGACGTAGTTCTTCTGCACGATCGCCAGAATGTTGGTGAACGTCTGGAGGTTCTCGTACGAGGAGTCCTTGCCGACGGCGTCGACCTTGGTGACCCCGCGCCCGCCCGAGAAGAGGACTGCGAGCACCGCAACGAGTGCGAGGACTCCAGTCAGACTGCGTCGCCGACGTGACATGCCGTGCTCCGTGTGGGCCGAAGAGATCGTGAGAGATTATACTAGCCGGTCTGACACCCGCAAACCAGGTCCTGCGGCCTGCGCCGATTTGCTTCGCGATACTTCGTTGCTCGGTCGCCGGGCGTGCTCGGCGTAGCGCTGCTACGCCTGCGCTTCCCGGCTCCCTCGCGCCTCGTCTCGCTCGCAACTCGACGCAGGCCGCGCGCCGACGTGCAACGGCCACGATTGCCGATGGCTCGGTCAGCGATGGGCCAGGTCGGGCGTGAGTGAGCGGAGGTACGAGATCACGGCCCAGCGCTCGTTCTCGGCTAGGGCGCCGCGGAAGGACGGCATCGCGGTGCCGGGCTTTCCCTCGGTGATGCGGTAGAAGAGGTATGGGTCGGAGTGGCGGGCGAGCACGTCGGTGCCGCGAAAGTTCGCCGGCGGGGGCGTGAGGCCGACGGCGGCGATGCCGTGGCCGTCGGCGCGGTCGCCGTGGCAGCTCGCGCAGTTGCTCTGAAAGATCGCCGCGCCTGCCGCCGCCGCCGCGGGATCGTGGAGGCGCGGATTCGTGCGCGACGCGAACGCCGGCGGGAGATCCTCGTGCAGAGCGCCGCGGGCGGCGTACGTCCACACCGTCGTCGCGATCGCGGCGGCGGCGACGAGCACGACGACGAGCGCGCGCGTGCCCGTCATGGGGGCGCGACCCGCGTGGACACGAACCGCCTCGTGGGCGCGACCCACCTCATGAGCGTGCCGCCTCCGCGCCCGCGACGTGGAGGGCGCCGCGGGCGGCATACGTCCACACCGTCGTCGCGATCGCGGCGGCGACGACGAGCACGACGACGAGCGCGCGCGTGCCCGTCATGGGGGCGCGACCCGCGTGGACACGAACCGCCTCGTGGGCGCGACCCACCTCATGAGCGTGCCGCCTCCGCGCCCGCGACGCGCGCGGCGCCGCGGCCGCGCAACGTGTAGGCGACGCCGACGACGAGCGCGGCGAGCAGCACGCCCTGCGCGAAGAGCGGCTCGACGAACGGATACACGGCGAGCCAGTCGCGCAGGATCGTGGGATCCGGAATCGCGACCGGCGTCACCGACACGAGACCCGCTTCCTGCAGCTCGCGCACGCCGGCGCCGGCGAACTTGAACGCGAGCACGTACAACAGCGTGCCCGTCACCGCAAAGAACGGCCGAATCGGAATTCGCACGCCGTAGCGGAAGAGCGCGACGCCGATCGCGACCAGGCAGACGACGCCGAGAGCCAACCCGGAGCCGACGGCGGAGAGCGCCAGCGAATTGCCGGCGGCGCGGCCGGCGAGCGCCTCGTAGAAGAGGACCGTCTCGAAGCCCTCGCGAAACACGACGAGGAACGCCAACGCGACGAGGCTGCGCGCCTGCCCGGTGCCGAGCGCGCCTTCGAGGCGCGCGCGGACGAACGCTTGCCAGCGCTGCGCCTCCGACTTGGAGATGAGCCAGTACGACGCCGTGAAGAGCACCACGACCGCGAGCAGCATCGTCACGCCCTCGAGCGTCTCGCGCGCCGCGCCGCCGATCGGCACGACGCGATCCGCGACCGCCGCGAGCGCGATGCTCGCCAGCACCGCCGCGCCGCCGCCGGCGTAGAGCAGCGTCCGCTTCTCGCCTTGTCCGACTTTCGTCAGGTACGCCGCGAGCGCGGTCAGGATGAGGAGCGCCTCGAAGCCCTCGCGCACGATGATGAGGAGCGCGTCGACGAAGAGACTCGACGCGCTCGCCGCGACGCCGGCCGGCGCGACCGTGTCGAGGATCGCGGCGAGCGCTGCGGCCTGCGCGCGCACGTCGGCGGGCGGGGCACCGGCCTTCATCGCCGCCGCGAGCGCCAACCATCGGACCTCGAGATCGCGGTAGCGCGCCGGGTCGGCGGCCTTCAGCTCGGTATCGAGCGCCGAGCTCTCGAAGCGCAGGAACGCGTCGCCGACGGCCAGGCGCGCCGATGCGTCGGGGTAGCGACCGGCGGCATCGCGGATCTGCGCCGCGAAGTCGGCGTCGGCAGCGATCGCGACGCGGCCGAGCGTAAGCAGCACGAACGCGGCGATGGCGACACGGATGACCCTCATGCGTGCGCCCCGCGCACCGGAGGCAACGGCACCTCGACGTCGGCCGCCGGCTCGAGACGCGGGCGATCGACGGCGCCGAGCGTCGGCGGATCGACGTGAACGCGGACGCGCGTCACTCCCGCGGGCAGCGCGAGCGTCGCGCCGTAGTGCGAGAAAATCGACAGCAAGGGGTGGAGCGTCGCGGTGCCAACGGTGCGCGATCCGGAGAGGAACGTGAGCGTGACCGCCGCGTCCGGCACGAGCTGCTCCGTCTCACGATCGAGCAGCGCCACCTCGACGTGGTTGGTCGCATCGGCGGCGACGGGCGAGAGGACGGGCGCGCCGTCGCGCCAGAGCCAAATCGGCTCCGGCCCCTCGACGATGAGACCGACGCGATACGGCCCCGCGTCGTAGAGGGTCCCGGCCTCGGTACGCGCCTGCAGGACGTCGTCGCCGATCGCGTAATCGGCGTCGACCGGCTGCACCGGATGCGCATCGAACCGCAAGCTGCCTTGCTGCACGCGCGCGGCGAGCGTCACGGTCACCGGGCTCACGAAGTGGGTCAGCATGTCGCCGTGGCGCGCGTATGCCGGCGGCGACGCGCGCACCGTGATCGTCAGCGGTCCGTCGTCGGGCAGCGTGACGTTGGCGCCGTATTGATGGAAATCGCCCCAGAGCTCCGCGAGCGCGACGTCGGTTCCACGGCCGTCGCGCTCGAGGGTCGCGGTGATGCGCGCTGCGGGAAGGAGGCGCTTCGTCCGGCGCTCACGCAGGAGGACACCGAGGTAGACGGCGCCGGGTACGGGTGGAATGGCGACGAGCCCGCCGTTTTGACGCGCGAAGATCGAGCGCGCCGGGCCGGTCGTGATGGCCACCCGGTACTCGCCGGCGATCTCCTCCGCCGCGATCGCCTCGTCGGCGCGCACCGTTGCGACGACCGCGCCGCGGATCTCCTCCAGAACGGCGCCCGCGAGCAGGTCCTGCACGAGCGCGACCGTGCCGGTCGCCTCGCTCGCGAGCTCCGCCGGCGGCGCCTGCCGCGCGACCGCCGCACGCGTGCGCGCGATGCCGTCGCGAATCGCCGCGCTGCGCGTCGGGTCGGCGGCGCCGTTCGCCGCGGCGAGCGCCGCGAATTTGCTCTCCGCCTGCTCCGCGAAGAGCTCCGTCTCCGCGTACTCCGTCGCGTCGGCCACGGCACCGCCCGCCGGCACGACCGCATTCGCATACTCCTGCCGGACGAGCTTCAACGCCCCGATGACGTCCGCCGCCCCCGCGGCCGCGCCCGGCGTCGACGTGGGCGCCGCCGCGCGTCCGGTGCCGGCCACGTCGCCCGACCGCGTACAGCCGACGACCGCGAGCAGCGTCGCGGCGACGATCGCGCGCCGCCGAGGCGCGCAGCTGTTAATGAAACTGAAAATCATTCTCAACACGGAGGTACACCCGGCGCCGCGCCGCTGTCAATCGACGGAGTGTTTAGAATCCCGTCCACTCGCCGCGCTCGATGAGGCGGCGAAACGCAGCATGGCTCTCGGTCGAGTCCCAATCGCGCGGCCCGAGCCGATGGTCGACGACGCGGCCGTTGCGGTCGATGATGAACGTCTCGGGGTAGCCGGTCACGCCGTAGCGTCCGGCGATTTGGAGATCCGGATCGAGCAGCACCGGGAATGTCAGCCCGTACTGGCGGACGAACTGCTCGACGACGGCACGGTCGCCCTGGTCGGCGTTCACGCCGAGCATCTCGAAGTCGCCGCCGTGCAGGCGCGCGTAGAGCGACTGCATGGACGGCATCTCCTCGCGGCACGGCTCGCACCACGTCGCCCACACGTTGAGGAACACGACCCGCCCCTTCAAGTTCGCGAGCCGCATGGCGTTGCCGGAGAGATCGCTCAGCGAGAACTCCGGCGCCTGGCTGCCGACCAGCGAGCCGCTGCGACGGCAGCCGGCGATCGCGACGAGCAGGATCATCGCCGCGAGCGCGGCGCGCCGGATCATGCCGGTGGCGGACCCGTCGAGCCGACGCGCACCGGCGCCGGCACCCGCTCGCCGTCGGTCGAGCGCCAGATGAGGACCGTCGCGAGTGCGATCAACGCCAGGCTGATCCACTGCGCCTCGGTGAGACCGAACGCCACCTTGGGATTGATGCGCACGAACTCGACGAGAAAGCGCACCGTCGCGCTGAGCAGCAGATACCACCAGAGAA
>VBKW01000309.1 GCA_005879405.1 Deltaproteobacteria bacterium | reverse complement strand
CCTGCCCGCGTTGCTCCTCCTCGAAATAGTCTAGACTATTCCTTCGTCGTCGCGCCTTGGCAGGGCTGAAAATCCCTCGCAGACTTATGCAACGAATTTCCGGGACGGGACACTAGGCGCGCTCGAGCGCGGCCGCGAGATCCGCGATCAGGTCGCCGGCGTCCTCGATGCCGACCGAGTAGCGGATCAAGTTGTCCTTGATGCCGACCTGGAGGCGCTCCTCGGTCGTGAGCTCGTAGAAGCTCATCAGCGCCGGCTGCTCGATCAGGCTCTCGACGCCGCCGAGCGACGGCGCGATGCGCGGGATGCGGCATGCATCGACGACGCGCGACGCGATGTCGAGATCGCCCTCGACCTCGAACGTGACGACACCGCCGAAGCCGCGCATCTGGCGGCGCGCGATGTCGTGGTTGGGGAAGCTCGGCAGGCCGGGGTAGTGCACGCGGACGACCTTCGGATGCGCCTCCAGGAACTCGGCGATCGCCTGGGCGTTGGCGTTCTGGCGCTCGATGCGGAGCGCGAACGTCTTCAGTCCGCGGATGAGGAGATAGGCGGCGAACGGATCGACGACGGCGCCCATCACGCCTTGCATGGCGCGGATGCCGTCGACGAGATCGGTCGACCCGAGCACGGCGCCGGCCATGAGGTCGTTGTGGCCCCCGAGGTACTTCGTCGCCGAGTGGAACACGAGGTCGACGCCGAACTCGAGCGGCCGCTGGTTGTACGGCGTCGCGAACGTCGCGTCGATGATGGTCTTCACGCGATGACGGCGCCCGATCTCGGCGAAGCGCTCGAGGTCGAGGATGCAGTTGTAGGGGTTCGTCGGCGACTCGCTGAGGAGCACACGTGTCGTCGGCCTGATCGCGTCCTGCATCGCGTCGAAATCCCCGGCAGGCACCGTCGATACCTCGATGCCGTAGCGGTGCAGGACGGAGTTCAGGAACTGGCGCGTGCGCCGATAGGAGTCGTCGGTGACGACGACGTGCGCGCCGCGCGACAACATCGCGAAGAGCGCCGTCGTGATCGCGGCCATCCCGCTCGAGAAGAGCAGGCAGTCCTCCGCGGAATCGAGCGCGGCGAGCTTCTCCTCGGCGACGCGCTGCGTGGGGTTGCCGTAGCGGCCGTACTCCTCGCGCGTGATGCGTTGCTCGAAGTGGTCGCGCAGCTCCTGTGTGTTGGCGAAGGTGTACGTCGCGGTCTGAATGATCGGCGTCGCGAGCGCGTTCCCGAACTTGCGACGCGGCTCGCCCGCGTGCACCGACGCGGTGCTGGGGCCCCGCTTGTGGGCCCCGGTATCCGACGGCTCGTCCGCCATCACGACTCCAGGAGACGGGCGCGGTCGACGTGCTTGGCGATCGCGTCCGCGACCCGGCGCGGCTCCGCGGGAATCTCGACCGGCAGGTTCTGATACGTCGGCTTCACGCCGGGCAGTGTGCCGAGGTGATAGGCCGTCTTCTGGTCCGCGAACTTGAGGCCGTGCGCCGTCGAGATGACGACGACGCGATCGTGCGAGCGGATGACCTTGCGCTCGACGAGCTTGCGGAGGGCGGCGAGCGCGACCCCCGTGTGCGGGCAGTTGAACATGCCGGTGCGATCGGCGCGCGCCGCCTCGTCGGCGAGCTCCTGCTCGCTCGCCTGCTCGACGACGCCATCGAAACGTTGGAGCGTCCGGATCGCACGCCGTACGCTCACCGGATTGCCGATCTGGATCGCGCTCGCGAGCGTCTTTTGCGCCGTAACCGGCTCGAAGGACTCGAAGTGCTTCAGATACGAGCGATAGAGCGGGTTCGCGTTCTCGGCCTGCGCGACGCAGATGCGCGGCAGCTTCTGGATGAGGCCGAGCTCCTGCATCATCAAGAAGCCCTTGCCGAGCGCGCTCACGTTGCCGAGGTTGCCGCCGGGAATGATGATCCAGTCCGGCACCTCCCAGTCGAACTGCTGCACGATCTCGATCGCGACCGTCTTTTGTCCCTCGATGCGGAGGCTGTTCATCGAGTTCGCGAGATAGATGCGCTTTTGCTTCGTGATCTCCTGCACGACGGCCATGCAGCCATCGAAGTCGGTGTCGAGCGAGAGCACGAGGGCGCCGTTCGCGAGCGGCTGCACGAGCTGCGCCGCCGAGACTTTGTTGCGTGGCAGGAGCACGACCGCGGGAATGCCGGCGGCGGCGCAGTACGACGCGAGCGCCGCCGAGGTGTCGCCCGTCGACGCGCACGCGACGGCGTCGATCGCGCGGCCGTCGGCGATCATTTGCTTCACGACCGAGACCAGCACCGTCATGCCGAGGTCCTTGAACGAGCCGGTGTGCGAGTTGCCGCACTGCTTCACCCATAGGTCCTCGACGTGGAGCTGCTTCCCGTAGCGATCCGCCCAGAAGAGGTTGCTGTTGCCCTCATACGTCGAGACGATGTTGTCGTCGTCGATGAAGGGCATCACCCATTCCTTCTTGCCCCAGACGCCGGAGCCGAAGGGATAGGCGTTCCGCTGCTGGCGGTCTTCGAAGAGCCGCATCCACGCCGCGGGGGCGCGCGTCTTGAGCGCGTCCATGTCGTGGTGCACCTCGAGGAGATCGCCACACGTCGGGCAGCGATAGATGATTTCGAGGAGGCTGAACTGCCCTTCACAGCCGTTGATGCAGCGAAACCACGCATTGTAGCTCATGACCCGAGAAGCTTCCGCCACCCTGACGCAAAATGCAAATTCACGGTCGTGCGGACGTCTGCGGTCAGAGCCAACCGTGCGCGCGCAGCACGATCACCCATGCGAACCCGGTACCCCAGCGCGTCGGGTCGAGCCACGGGTCCATTGCGCCGACCAGCGCAAGCGGGATCGAGAGCGCGTATGCGACCCAAAAAAGCGTGCGCGTGAATCGGCGGCGCAGCAGTGCGTACGTGTCGGCGAGAAAGACGTAGAGCATCGGAATGAAGAGACAGAACCACCGCACGCCGTAGGCGTTGCCGCCCGGATCGGACGACGTCACGAGGTAGTACGCGACGAGAACGATCGTCGGCACGAGCGCGAGCCGCGCTTCGACGCGATGCGGATGGGTCGGAGAGACGGCGACGCGCCCGACGCCCCACACGATGAAGAGCGCGAGCGGCGTCAGTGTAAAAAGGCCGCGATAGCCGAACAGACAAAACGCCACGTACCGTGCGAAGTCGCCGAGGGATGCGTGTGGCAAGGCGCTGCCGGCGAGGTGGCCGCGGTCGGCGAAGTACGATCCCGGATAGTCGAAGAGGCGCGGCTGTAGCGGCAGCGGCAGCGGGCTCCCGGAGAGCGCGATCGCGTACGCGGCGTAGGCGACGACCGCAGCGCCGCTCACGACTGCGAAGACCAGCACCGCGACGGCGCGCCGCGGCTCGGACGACGCGCCGTCGGCGCCGCCATGCGATCGTGCTGTGTCGTTCGCGGCGCCGCGCGGTCGCGCATCGGGCCGTGCGACGTACAGGAGAAATGCCGGCATGTAGAACGCCGCGCCGTGATCGGTGAGCGCCGCGAAGCCGATTGCGAGTGCGCTCCCGGTGATGCTTGCGAGCCCGCCGCCGAACCGCCGCCAATGCCACAGGAGGAGGAACGCGACCAGCAGCGCCGTTGCCGACGGCGGATGGTTCGAGAACGTCACGCTGTAGGCGGTGTTGAGCGTCCCGAGTCCGACGGCGAGGATCGTCGCGGCTTGCCAGCGCGGATCGGGGGCGATGCGCGGCAGGAACCAGGCGAGCACGGCGAGACCGGCGACCGTCGAGACGCCGATCGTGAGCAGCGTCGTCCAATAGTAGGCGCGCGGCAAGTTGCCGCGGAAGGTGATACCGAGCGCCTTCTCGGCGGCGTAGACCGGAACGGCGGCAAACGCGAGTGCCGGCGGCTTGTCGGAGTAGAACTTGCCGTCGATGCGCGCGACGTCGCCCGTGTAACGCGACATCTGCGTGCCGTCGACCCACAGATGGCCGTGCTCGGCGATCGCCTCGACCATCGCCAGCCGCGAGGCGTCGTTCCAACCACCCTGACGCGTCTGCGTGGCGACCACCAAGAAGAGTGTGACCGCGATGAGCGCGGCGGCGACGGGCCAGCGCCTCACCCGCCCTCCGCGGCACGATCGTCGTCGTCGCGGCGGCGTGCGGTCGCGATGCTTACGAAGACGCCGGCGGTCGCGCCGAGGCTCACCAGCGTGAGCGCCCATTCGCGTGGCCGGTCGATCTCACGTAGGGCGCGTCGTGCAGCTTGCCGTTCCGGCGGGAAGATTTGCTCGTTCGGCAGGACGTGAACGGCGAGAAGGTGCGCCCACTGCCAGGAGAGGATCTGCAGCGTCGTCGCGACGAGCATTACCGCCGCGCTCGGCAAGGTGCGCGGTACGAGGCACGCAGTGGCGATGAGAAACGGCGCGGCGAAGGCGGTGTACGTGCCATGGACGCGCGTCGGAAACGTCACCGCGGTGAGAGTCACGAGCGTCGCGAGCGCAACGAACGCGTGTCGCGCGCGACACCGAAGAGCGGCGCACGCGAGTCGAGGACGCCGTTCACGAGCAGCTCCGCGTACCAGACGTTGAAGGTCAGCATCGTCGACCAGTGCAGGTTGTAGACGTAGTTTGCGAGGTACGTCGTCCGCAGCCATGCACCACCGGACGTGAGCCAGAAGGGCAGGGCAACGATGTTCAGCATGGCGGCGGCGGTCGCGCCTCCGGCGATGAGGCGCAGCCGCGACGCGCGGAATGCGGCTGCATACGCCCACAGCGGCCCGAGAAGGATGGCGGACGGCTTCAGCGCGAGCGCCACGCCCCAGAGCGCACCCGCGAGGATCCAACGCTCGCGTCCCATCGCCCACACCATCCATACGCCGGGCGCGAGGATCCAACTCTCCGTTTGTCCCCAGAACGGCCCGTCGGCGAGGAGCGGCGGTGCGAGCCATGTCGCGGCGAACGCCAGCGTCGCGACCGTGGGTCCCGCCGCGTCCGCGACCAATGCCGCGACCCCGATCGCCGTCACGAGCTCGGCGATCGACGTGCTGATCGCGAAGACGGCGCGCGCCACGACCGTGTTGGCGAGACGCGACGGATCGATCGCCGCGAGGAGACGTCCCTCCGCCCAGAACACGTACGCGGCGAGCGGTGGGTAGTTCAGCCGCTCGCCCGTACCGGACGTGATCTCGCGGCGCTCGCCGTCGATGTACGCGACACTGGGACAGCTACCGGGCGCGCGCACGTAGAGCGCGAGCACCCCGGCATCGACGGCCTCACGGCCCCAGCACACGTAGTCGACGTGATCGCCGAGAAAGCCGTAGCGCGGCGCAAGCGCGATCAGCCACACGCGCGCGACGATGCCGAGCAGGAGGGCGACGAGGACGATCGCGCGCGGTCGGGACATCGTCGCGTCGATGCCCCGACATTCGTCGTGAAGTCAGCTGAGCGGGGCGCGCGTCGTGCGCCGCGGTTGACCGTCGTCGTAGGCGCGAGCCGGAGGCCGACGGGTCGTCTGCGCGCGAAGATCGCTCGCGCGGGGCACCGGACACGTCTTAGATCTTCCGTACTCCGCAGCGTCCGTGGTCAAGTGGCTCGCTCCTTATGCGCGCGCAGACGACCCGTCGGCCTCCGGCTCGCGCCTACGGCGCTTGCCGACCGCGGTGCGCGACACGCGCCACCGCTTCGCCGACATACGCTGAGCTGCGCAACGTGCCACCGCGACAGATACGCTGAGCTGCGTTGCCGGCGCGCGTCGAAACTGTGGCGTCGGGAGGCTGGGAGCGGTGGGTCGTTGGCGCGCGCATAAAGAGCGAGCCACTTTGAGTACGGCGGTCCGGAGTACGGAAGATCTAATGCGTGTCCGGCAACCCGCGCGAGCGATCTTCGCGCGCCAACGACCCACCGCTCCCAGCCTCCCTGCGCGGACGTCTCGCACAACGGGCGGGCTCAGCCGGCGGTGACGTTGATTCGCCGCGGCTTCGCACGCTCCGCCTTCGGCAGCTCGAGATGGAGCACGCCGTTCGTCACGTGAGCGCCGATCTTGTCGGCATCGATGTCGCTCGAGAGTGTGAACCGGCGGAGATAGTTCCCCACATTGTACTCGGTATAGACGGGCGCCAGGTTCTCGTACTCGTGCACGTTCACCTGTCCTTCGATCGTGAGGACGCCGTCGGCGAGCTGCAGATGCAGCGACTTGTCGTCGACGCCCGGCATGTCGGCCCACAGGTGCAACCCCTCGGGTGTCTCGTGGATGTCCACCTCCGGAACGAACGTTCGCCCCGGCCGGGTACCCTCTTGCGTCGAGACCTCTTGCTTGTTTTTCACGCTGAGCTCTTGGTCGGTCATCGCTTCATCACCTCCTTATCGGTGCTCGCGTCAGGCTGCCTGGACGTTGATCTGGCGCGGCTTCGCCTCCTCGCGCTTCGGAATCCGGATCGTCAGCACGCCATGCTTGCACGACGCTTGTGCGGCGCCGACGTCCAGATCCTCGGGGAGCTGGAGCGAACGCGAGAACTGTCCCGCACCGCGTTCGCGACGATGGAACGCGCCGCCTTTCGGTGCCGCGACATCGCGCGTGCCGCTGATCGTCAGCGTGCGGCCGTTGCCCTCGATCGCGAGCTGGTCCGGCGCGATGCCCGGAACCTCGACCTTGACGACGTAGCCGTCGCGATCGCTGAACACGTTGACGGGCGGAAACACGCCGCGTCCGGATGGGCCCAGGTTGCCGAACGGGCTCTGAAACGCACGCTCGAGCTCCCGTTGAAGGGTGAGAAGTCCCGTCACGGGATCGAGCTCCGGCAAAAATCGAAAGAACGCCATGATGCGATCTCCTTTGTTTGAATGGTGGATTTGGGTGTTGCCCGATGATGAAAAAGTAAATCCGCTCTCGGCGTCGTCAACCCTCTCGCGACGAGCGCCGCGAGCGCTTCGCCGTTGCCGCGCGGGCCCGCACCACGAGTGGTTCGACATGGCGAGCTCCCGACCCGTCGGATCGGTGGGCAGCGCAATGCTTGCGTCGTCACCTACAGACGTGTAGGTAGGCGAATGTGCCTGGTCTTCGGCCCGCCGCCGACCGCCCCGACGATACCCGCGAACGCATCATCGAGGCCGCGCAGGAGATCTTCGCCCGCGATGGGTTCGTCGGTGCGAAGATGCAAGAGATCGCCGCCCGCGTCGGCATCCAGCGGCCGAGTCTCTTCTACCATTTCAAGAACAAGGAGGCGCTCTTCGTCGCCGCGCACGAGCATGTGTTCGCCCGCATCGAGCCGATCTTCCGCGAGAGCCTCGTCCCCGACGGCGACCCGTTCGCGCAGCTCGATCGGGTGACGCGCACGGTCCTCGCCGTCATGGCGGAAGAGTCGGCGTTCGCCCGGATGGTCGCGCGCACGGCCGTCGATCGGCATCCGGCGGCGCTCCGTATCGTGCGGGGGTACTTGCAGCCGCTGATCGACCTGTCGGTCGACTTCGTCCGCCGTCACCAGCGCCGCCGCGTGTTCCGCGCCGATTCGGATCCATTTTTCTTCACGTTGAACAGCTGGGGCGCGGCGCTCATTTACTTCACCGCGCGCGATTTGCTCGCGCCGTCGCCGGCGCCCAACGCTGCGAAGGACCGTGAACGCTTCACGCGTAGCCTCCTGCAGATGGGAAACCGCGCGCTCGCGCCGAGCGAACGCCGCTCCAATACCGCCAAGGCGCCGACAGTCGGGCGCACGGCCGGACGCGGGCGCTCCTGATCGCAGCGAGACACCGGGAGATCGACACAATGGAACGGACGATATTCACCGCCGAGCACGAGCTCTTCCGCGAGCAGTTCAAGAAGTTCTGCGCCCGCGAGGTGACGCCCAACATCGAGCGCTGGGAGCAGCAGCGCATCGTCGACCGCGGCGCGTGGCGGAAGGCGGGAGAGCAAGGCTTCCTGTGCCCGCAGATCGATCCCAAGTACGGCGGCTCCGGCGTCGACTTTACGTACTCGGCGATCATTGACGAGGAAATCATCCGCGCCGGATCGTCGGGGTTCGCGCTCTCGCTCCACAACGACATCTGCGTGCCGTACATCGACAGCTACGGCACCGAGGAGCAGAAGGCGCGCTGGATTCCCGGCTGCGTCAGCGGAGAGCTGATCACGGCGATCGCGATGACGGAGCCCAATACCGGCTCCGATCTCGCCGCGATCAAGACGTCGGCGATCCGCGACGGCGATCATTACACCCTGAACGGCCAGAAGACGTTCATCTCGAACGGCATTCTCTGCGATCTCGTGATCGTCGCCGCCAAGACGGATCCGCAGTCCACGCACGGCGGCGTGAGCCTCTTCGTCGTCGAGGACGGCACGCCGGGGTTCGAGAAAGGCCGCAAGCTCGACAAGATGGGGATGCACTCGCAAGACACCGCCGAGCTGCACTTCAACGAGTGCCGCGTGCCCGCGTCGAGCCTGCTCGGCCAGGAAGGCGGCGGCTTCTATTATTTGATGGAGAAGCTGCAGCAGGAGCGACTGGTGTGCGCGATCGGCGCGCAAGCGGCGGCCGAGATCGTCCTGGACGAGACGATCAAGTACACGCAGGAGCGCACGGCGTTCGGAAAGCCGATCTGCAAGTTCCAGAACACGCAATTCACGCTCGTCGAGATCGCGACCGAAATCGCGCTCGGGCGTGTCTTCGTCGACCGCCTCATCGCCGAGCACATCAAAGGTACGCCGATCGTCAAAGAGACGAGCATGGCGAAGTGGTGGGTGACCGAGATGTGCAAGCGCAACATCGACCTCTGCCTGCAGTTCTACGGCGGCTACGGCTACATGGAAGAGTATCCGATCTGTCGCGCCTACCGCGACGCGCGCATTCAGACGATCTTCGCCGGCACGACGGAGATCATGAAGATCATCATCGCCAAAAGCATGGGACTGTGACCATCGGACTCTGAGCGCGACCCGTTCGGGCGCGAACCAACGAAGGAGAACGACCAGATGAAGCTCGACAGAAAAGTCTGCGTGATCGGCGTCGGCATGACGAAGTTCCACAAGCCCGGCGTCATGGATTACCCGGAGCTCAGCAAAGATGCGGGCGAGCAGGCGCTGCAGGACGCCGCCGTCGGCTACGACCAAGTCGAGCAGGCGTTCGTCGGCTACGTCTACGGCGACTCGACCTGCGGCCAGCGCGCCGTCTACCAGCTCGGCTTGACCGGCATCCCGGTCTACAACGTCAACAACAACTGCTCGACCGGCTCGACCGCGCTCTACCTCGCGTACCAGGCGATCGGCAGCGGCTTGAACGAGTGCGTGCTCGCGCTCGGGTTCGAGAAGATGGAGCGCGGCTCACTCGGCGCCAAGTTCACCGACCGCACGAACCCGATGGACCACCACGTGAAGGTCATGCTGGAGAAGCAAGGCTTCGAGCAGGCGCCGCCCGCGGCGCAGATGTTCGGCGGCGCCGGCCGCGAGCACATGCAGAAGTACGGCACGACGAAAGAGCAGCTCGCCAAGGTCGCGGTGAAGAACCGTCGCCACGCCGTCCACAACGAGCGCTCGCAGTTCCGTCAGGCATCGTCGCTCGAGGAGATCCTCGCCGCGCCGCTCGTCTTC
>VBKW01000308.1 GCA_005879405.1 Deltaproteobacteria bacterium | reverse complement strand
CCATCTGACCAGGTCATGTCAATACCCTCGATCGGCTTTCCCTGGACCGGCGAGCTCTCGCTGTGGCACCGTCTGCCGCGCGTGATGGCGATCGATGCACGGATGAAGCGAGCGTTGCGCCTCGTCATCGTCGCGCAACTGATCGGACTCACGTTGATCCTGCCGCCGCCGAGAGTCTTGTCGTTCCGGCGACCCGTCGATCCCGCCCCGCCGCCGGACTGCGCACGGGTGCTCTTCCTGGGGAACAGCCTCACGTTCACGCACGACATCCCCGCCAATACCCAGCGGCTGGCGAGTCTTCTCACCCGCGCGCGCTCCCTCTGTGTGACGGCTCACGCGGAGCCCGGGGTCACGCTCGAGTGGCACTGGAACGACCCGGAAACGTCGCGACTGCTCGCGGAGCGGTGGGACTACGTCGTCCTGCAAGAGCAAAGCGAGCGCGCATACGACCAACCGGCGCAGATGGACGCATGGCTGACGGCGTTCGCGCAGAAGATCAGACATGCCGGCGCGGAGCCGCTCCTGTTCGCAATCTTTTCTCGCCAGTGGCCGGAGGAACGACGTGTCGAGCTTCACGACCGCATGCGTGCGAGCGCGCGATCGTTGGGTCTTCGCGTCGTGCCGGTCGACGACGTCTGGACCGACATCCTCCGCGACGACCCATCAGCGCCGATCTTGGCGGCGGATGGACATCATCCAGCGCAGTATGGCGCGTACAGCGCGGCGCTTCTGTTCGCACGCTGCATGGTCGGTCCCTTGAACGAGCCGGCAGCGTACACGTTCGACGAGCCGCCCCGTTTCCTCTATCGGGCTCTCCTCGGCGAGCACCCGCAGATCGCGCAGCGTGAGGGCAATGCGGCGTACCGCGCCGTCGAGCGTCGCGCGGTGACCTGCATCGCCCCGAATCGCTGACGAGCGTGGCTACGGTATGATTCGTCGGACCGCCAAAGACGGCGTTGCGTTAACGGGACGATCTGTCGAGAATCGTGCCCTCATGAGCCCATGCCGAAGGAGCGTTCAATGAGCGACGACTTCACCCTGAAGACCCCGACTCAGGAGCCGGACCTGCCGACCGCCATGCAGGTGATCTACCAATGGAATTACGATCCGGAGGTCGAGGAGCTGCGGAACCTGTACATCAAGGCGGCCGAGGCGCAGTGGATCGGCGCCAAGGATCTCGACTGGAACCGCGAGATCGATCTGGTGAAGTTCTCGACGACGCCGATCGGCGCCGGGGTGCCGATCGAGAAGACGTCGTACTGGCGGTCGCTCACCGAGGAGACGCGCGCCGAGCTGGTTCGGCGGACGGCGGCGTTTCGCCTCTCGCAGTTCCTCCACGGCGAGCAAGGCGCGCTGATGGTCGCGGCGCAGCTCATGAACGCGGTCCCGCACACCGACGCCAAGTTCTACGCCGCGACGCAGACCATGGACGAGGCGCGCCACGTCGAGGTGTTCGCGCGCTACATCGAGAAGCTCGACGAGATCCGCCCGATCGCGCCGTCGTTGAAGGGCATCCTCGACCAGACGCTGCAGACCGACGACTGGATGAAGAAGCTCGTCGGCATGCAGATCGTCGTCGAGGGGCTCGCGCTCTACGCGTTTCGCGAGATGCGGAACCTCACCGAGGAGCCGCTGCTGAAAGACCTCCTGACCTACGTCGCCCGCGACGAGTCGCGCCACCACGCGTACGGCGTGCAGTACATCGAGCGCTGCGTGCCGTGCCTCGGCGCGCAGGAGAAGGCGGAGCTGGAGGACTTCGCCCTCGAGTGCGCTCGCAGCCTGATCGATCGTAACGCGCAGGGCTTCTTCACGACCCTGATGCAGATCTGGTCCGAGGTCGGCGTCGATCCGGCGACGATGCTGACGAGCCTCGCGAACGAGCGCGAGGAGATCACCCGCGATCTGCCACGCGGCCGCCGGCTCGGCCCGGTGCAGGGCTTCGTGATCCCGACGCTGCGCCGCTGCGGCTTGCTCTCCGAGCGCGTCGCGGAGCACTTCCACGGGTTCTTGAAGGAGAACTTCGGCGCCCGCGTCGCCGGCGCGGACGTCGAGGAGTTCCTCCAGTATCTGCCCGACCTCCCCGCCGACACCGCGCGTTGGGTGATGGGCGAGCTGCAGTAGCCGCTCGCCGCGAGCCGTCCACCGATCGCGAGCAACCCGCGCTCGTCGCGGAGGGGCCTCATGCAGTTCGGAATTTTCGTCGCCACCAAGATCGACGATTGGGAGCTGATCCGAGACGCTATTGACGGGAGCGGCGAGCCCGACGTAGCAACGGGCAGCTACGGTGGATCGGTAGTGCCTGCCCCCAACGACCTACCTCCCGCGGCGACGGCGCCGCAGGCGATCGGCGGCGACGTCGAGGTGCTGCGACGGCTCGTCGAAGGCACCGTGCGCTCGACCGGCGAGGAGTTCTTCCGCTCGCTCGTCCGCAACTTGAGCCTCGCGCTCGGCTCGCCCTACGCGCTCGTCGCGGAGTTCGCCGGCAGCCCGTCGCGCGTGCGTACGCTCGCGTACTGGGGCAAGGGCGCCTTCCTCGACGACATCGAGTATGACCTGGCGGGAACGCCGTGCGAGGACGTCGCGCGCGGCGAGCTCTGTCACCATCCCGACAGCGTGCAGCAGCGATTCCCGAACGACCGTCCGCTCGCCGCGATGGGGATCGAGAGCTACATCGGCGTACCGCTCTTCGACGGTCAACGCGAGGTGCTCGGCCACCTCGCCGTCTTCGACACCGCGCCGACGCGCGACGTCGAGCGCGGCATCTCGATCCTGCAGATCTTCGCCGCCCGCGCAGCGGCGGAGCTCGAGCGCAAGCGTGCCGAACAGATGCTGCGGACGTCGGAGCAGCAGTTCCGCGACCTCTACGAGGAGGCGCCGATCGCGTACATCTACGAGGACACCGAGTCGCGGTTCGTGAGCGCGAACCGCGCCGCGATGAATCTCCTCGGCCTCAAGCCCGAGGACGTTCCCGGCACACGCGGCTTGTCCCTCATCGCGCCGACGCCGGAAATGCAGGAGCGCGTCCGCCGCGAGATCGAAGCGCTGCAAGCGGGCAAAGAGCGGACCTGCATCGAGCTCGAGCTGCGCCGCAAGGACGACGGCCGGCCGGTCTGGGTGCAGTGGTGGTCGAAGCCCGACCCCGACGGCAAATACACCCGCACGATGATCGTCGACATCACGGCGCGCGTCATCGCGGAGCAGGAGCGCAACCGTCTTGCGCAGCAGAACCAGTACCTGCAGGAGGAGATCAAGAGCGAGTACAACTTCGAGGAGATCATCGGCAACGCGCCGGCGCTGCACGCGACGCTCGCGAAGCTGCGGCAGGTGGCGCCGACCGACTCGACGGTGCTGATCCTCGGCGAGACCGGCACCGGCAAGGAGCTCGTCGCGCGCGCGATCCACAACATCTCGCGCCGCAAAGAGAAGCCGCTCATCAAAGTCAACTGCTCGGCGTTGCCGACGGGCCTCATCGAGAGCGAGCTCTTCGGCCACGAGAAGGGTGCCTTCACCGGCGCGACCGAGAAGCGCGTCGGCCGCTTCGCGCTCGCCGACGGCGGCACGATCTTCCTCGACGAGATCGGCGACATCCCGCCCGAGGTGCAGGTGCGCCTGCTGCGCGTGCTGCAAGAGCACGAGTTCGAGCCCGTCGGATCGTCGAAGACGGTGCGCGTCGACGTGCGCGTGATCGCGGCGACCAACCGCGACCTCGAGAAGGCGGTCGCCGACGGCACGCTCCGCGCCGACCTCTTCTATCGGCTGAACGTCTTCCCGATCCACGTCCCGCCGCTGCGCGAGCGGCGCGAGGACGTGCCGATGCTGGCGCACTACTTCATCGAGAAGTACGCCGCGAAGATGGGCACTCGCGTCGAGGCCGTCGAGGACGAGACCATGCGCGGCTTCGTCGCGTACCCGTGGCCGGGCAACGTCCGCGAGCTGGAGAACGTCATCGAGCGCGCAGTGATCTTGTCCTCGGGGCCGACGCTCGCCGTCGAAGCGCACGCGCTGCGGGCGCCGAGCGCCGCGCCGGCGACGATCGCCGACGTGGGGCTGACGACCGCAGCGGCGCAGCCGGACGGCGCCGCGGGCGACGACGATTCGCCGACCCTCGAAGAGTCGCAACGGCGGCACATCGTGCGCGTGCTCGAGCAGTGTCACTGGGTCGTCGAAGGACCGCGCGGCGCGGCGACGATGCTCGGCCTACATCCGAACACGCTCCGCAGCCGGATGAAGAAGCTCGGGATCCGGCGGGGCGCGTCGCTCGCGCGCTGACGAGGATCGGGGCGAGGCGTGCCGGGATTTGGACACGCCACGAGGACCACGCCGCATGCGTACGCTGCTACCGCGTGCTCGTCGCCAGCGAGGCGACGGGCCGGACGCCATGCGCGTCGTCGCGGTGTGTCGCCCAGCGCACCAACACGTAATCGAGCGACAGCGGACCGGGACCGGTCACGCCGAGCCAGATGAGCAGCGTGATGTAGAGGTACTCGGCGAGACCGAACACGTCGCCGAGCGAGCCGACGTTCTCGCGTTGCGCCGTCACGATCGCGACGAGCATGGTGATGATGAGCGGGATACTGGCGATCCTGGTGAAGAGCCCGGCGAGCATCAACCCGCCGCAGAGGAACTCGGTCGCCGACGCGAACGGCGCCTGCAGCTCGGGATGCGGGATGCCGAGCGAGCCGAAGAACTCGATGACGCGGTCGAGATCGTGCAGCTTGCCCCACCCCGACCAGAGGAAGATCCAACCGACGGTGAAGCGGGCGAGCGTCGGCGGCAGCCATTGCAGGCGGTCCGCGATCGCGTGCACGAGACGGCGGATCGCGAGCATCGAGTCGAGAACGGTTCCCATCGGGGAGTCTCCTTTCGAAATCAGCCGTGTGCCACGTCGGTCGGCACGGGGGTGCTCGACGACATGATCGCCGCGGCCGCCGGCGTATCATGTGTGGCGTCGGCGCGCGAGATCGTCATGCCGGTCGCGGTCTCGAACTTGACGAGATCCTTCGAGAACACGAGATCGAGCGTCCAATCGAGAGCGACCCGCACCTTCTTCTCCAGACGCGGCAGCTTGGAGAGATAGATCGTGCGCCAGAGCCACCATGCGATGAACCCGGAGAAGTTGACGCCGAGGATCTGTGCCACTCCGGTGCGGCGGCCGAGCGACGCCAGATGGCCGATCGTGCGGAACGCAAACGGACGCTTCGCCCCTCCGCGCAGCGCGGCGACGATATTGCGCGCGACGCAGCGTCCCTCGCGAATCGCGTGCTGCGCCGTCGGCGGATGGAAGCGGCCGCTCGTGCCGTCGGGGACGAGCGCGCAATCGCCGAGCGCCCACACGCCGGGCCAACCCTCGACCTCGAGGGACGTCGTCACGCAGACGCGGCCGCGCTCCTTCATGCATGGCAGCGTCGCGACGAGCGGATTCGGCGTCGTCCCCGCGGTCCAGATGACCGTGCTGGCCGGCAGGGTCGTGCCATCGCTGAGCGTGACCGTCGCGTCGCTCACCGCCGTCACCTTCGTCCGCGCGCGCACCTCCATGCCGCGCGCCGCGAGCTTGCGCTCCGCATAGCGCCCGAGCGACGGCGAGAGCTCCGGCAGGATGACGTCCTCCGGGTGCACGAGCACGGTGCGGATCATCGGCGGCGCGAGGTTCGGATAGAAGCGCAACGCCTCGCGGACGAAGTCGTTCACCGCCGCCGCAGTCTCGACGCCGGCGAAGCCGCCGCCGGCGACGACGAACGTCAGCAGACGCTCGCGGACGCCGGCGCAGCATTCGGTGTCGGCCTCCTCGAGCAGCGCGATCATGCGGTTGCGCAGCACGATCGCATCGCCGAGCGATTTCATCGTGAGCGCGCGCTCCTCGAGACCGGGAAGGCCGAAGAAGTTCGTCACCGAGCCGAGCGCGATCACCAGATGGTCGTACGGCAGCTCGTGGGTGTGCGCATCGGCGCCGTGCGACACGACGACGGCGCGTCGCGGGAGGTCGATGCGCTGGACGTCGCCGTCGAAGAACTGCACGCGCGGCAAGAGCTTGCGGACGGGATTCACGATGTGGGCGACGTCGAGGTCGCTCGCGGCAACCTCGTGCAGCATCGGCGTGAAGAGGAGAAAGTTGTCGCGGGAGACGATCGTCACCTGCACGCGGCGGTCGCGGCCGAGCCGCCGTTGCAGCTCGAGCGCGGTGTAGACGCCGCCGAAGCCGCCGCCGACGATCACGATCCGCGTTGAACGCCCGGCCATGTCGCTCAGATGCCGGCGGCGGCGGCGCGTGACGCGCCCGCGTCGTCGGCGCGAAAGCGGTAGAAGAGCGGCGCATCCTTGAAGTCGTGCTCGTCGAGGACGTGGCGCACGAGCCCGTGGGCGACGAGGCGCTGCCCGAGCGCGACCGCCTCGGCGCGCGTCATCTGCTCGCGGTCGACCAGCCAGTCGACGGCCTCGCGGCCGAGGAAGCAGCGCGGGTACACGCGCAGCAGGTGGCGGCGATCGACGATCGCGAGGCCGTCGGGACCGCGCATGCGGGCGACGAGCGCCGCGAGGCGCGTCTCGTCCCACGCGCCGCCGCCGAGCTCGGGCTCGTCATCGTGCGCGTGTCGAGCGGTCGCATCGCTCACGGCGCGGTGCGCAACCCCCCCGGCCGCACCATTCGGCGACGCCGTCGCGATCCCGCCCCTGCGCGACGCCGTGAGCGCCATACCCGGCGCCGGATCGGTCCGCGCCGCGGGGTCGTCCTGCGCCGCAGAATCGATCGGCGCCGTGGCGTCTACGGCGTCGTCGGCGCGTTCAGGAAACTCGCGGCGGCGCCACGCGGCGACGGCGCGCTCGAGCTCGGGTGCGTGCACGTGGACGTCGCGCTGCGGCGACGGGACCGCGATCCCGTGCCGCCTGAGCGCGGCATCGACGCGGTAATAGAGATCGCTCCGCAGCTTCACCTGGTTGCGTGGGTCGCGCGTCCAGACGAGCAGCTCGAGGTCGATGCCGCTCTCGCCGAAGCCGCGCACCTCGACGTCCGGCCGGGGGTCGGCGAGCACGTCGGGATGATGGCGCGCCGCCTCGAGGAGCACCGTCCGGACCGCACGGAGCTCGGCATCGTAGGCGACCTGGACCGGCAGGTGGACACGCGACGTCGGGTCCTCGTGGCTCCAGTTGACCACCTCGTGCTCGAGGAGGCGCGAGTTCGGCACCAGGATCGAGACGCCGTCGTTGGTGCGAATCTCGGTGCTACGCGCGCCGATCCGCGCCACGCTGCCGACGAGGTCGCCGACCTGCACGTAGTCGCCCGGCTTGATCGGCCGCTCGAGGCCGAGGACGACGCCGCTCACGAAGTTGTTCGCGATCGTCTGCAGGCCGAAGCCGATCCCGACGCCGAGGGCGCCGCCGAGCACGGCGAGCGAGCTCACGTCGATCCCCCAGTACTGGAAGATCATGACGACGCCGACGAACGTCAGGAAGACGCGAACGAGCATCCCGAGCGTCTCTTGCGCGCCCGACTGCATCGCGCTCGCGCGGAAGAGAACGAGGCGCGCGAGCCGCGTCCCGAGTCCCATCGCGATCCAGAGGCCGACGACGAGCCCGGGAATGAGAAGCAAGTCGAGCGCCGAGTAGCTCATCTCGCCCATCTTGAAGAGCGGCGCCGTGAAGCTGTCCTGCACGAGACAGACGAGGAGGAGGCGCCACGCGCGCAAGTACGGCACCTGCTCGCTCACCCAGTACAGAGTGGCCCCCCAGAGCGCGACGATCGGCACGAGGAGAATCCGTTCGAGACGCAGCCGCCAGCGTGCCCCCGCGTCGGGTGCGCCGCCGGCCCGGCGCCCCAATATCACCGCGGCGCGACGTCCGGCGCGCTGCGCGAGCCAATGGACACAAGCGGCGGCGGCGATCGCGAGGAGCAGGACTAGCGCCGTCGCGACGGAAGGGTCCGACGATTCGAGCGGGGGCACGATCGTTCGATGCCGGACGGGCCGCCACGTCGCGGAAAACCGTGCGGCGCACCGCCATCGTACGCGCTGCACCCTCGGCACGGCGCCGGCATCGAAGCAGCCGACAACGAAACGCCGGCCACCGGCGCAATCAGAAAGGAGTCATCATGAATTCGATCAGTAAGGGGATGCTCATCGCGGGAGCGGCCGCGAGCCTGCTGCTGTCCGGCTCGGTCACCGCACGCGCCGACGAGAAGATGGGCGGCGACATCTACTGCTCCGGCATCAACTCGTGCAAAGGTCAGGGTGCGTGCGCCGGCGGCGGGCACGGCTGCGCCGGCAAGAACTCCTGCAAAGGCACGGGCGTCGTGAAGACCACGAAAGCAGAGTGCGATGCGAAGGGCGGCAAAGTCGTTCCCGACCCGCACCCCGCGAAGTAAGCGCGCTTCTCCCAACCCGTGGACCCCGGCAGCGGCCGGGGTCCACGCAGTTCCGCCGGCTCACATGACGACCGCTCGCCTCGACGCGTCGGCGGTCCGCGCCCGCCGCGCCGTCGCTACCGTGTTCTTCCTGAACGGAGCGGTGCTCGCGAGCTGGATTCCACACATTCCTGCCGTCAAAGCCGCGCACGCCCTCGGCGACGGCGCGCTCGGGCTCGTGCTCCTCGCGATGGCGGCGGGCGCCATCGTCGCGATGCCGATCGCCGGCGTGCTGATCGGCCGGCTCGGCAGCCGCAGCATGACGACGGCGACCGCGGTCGGATTGGCGATCACCGTACCGGTGCCGCTCGTCGCGCCTTCGGTGCCGCTGCTCGCGGCCGCGCTCTTCATGCTCGGCGCGCTGAACGGCGCTCTGGACGTGTCGATGAACGTGCAGGCGCTCGCGGTCGAGGCCCGGTACCGGCGCCCGATCATGTCGTCGTTCCACGCGCTCTTCAGCCTGGGTGGCCTCGTCGGCGCCGCCGGCGCGGCCCTCGTCATGACGTCGACCGTCGGCGATCGCGCGCATCTGCTGCTCACGAGCGCCGTCGCGTCGGCGACGCTCGCGTTCGTCGTGAGGAGGCTCGTGACAACGCCGCCGGCCGCGAGCGTCGAGCGGCCGCTCGCGCTCCCGGGACGCGGTCTCGTTGCGCTCGGCGGTCTCGCGTTTCTCGGGCTCCTCGCGGAAGGAGCGATGGCGGATTGGAGCGCCGTCTACTTGCGCGACAGCCTGCGGACGACGGCAGCCGTCGCCGCGCTCGGTTTCGGCGCCTTCTCTCTCGCGATGACGGCGGGCCGGTTCGCCGGCGATCGCATGGTCGCGCGCTTCGGACCGGTGCGCGTGCTGCGCGCGTCGAGCGCGCTCGCGGCCGCAGGCCTCGCCGTCGCGCTGCTGATCGGCAGCGCCCCCATCGCGCTGATCGGCTTCGGAACCGTCGGGTTCGGCATCGCCAACGTCATTCCGGTCCTCTTCAGCGGCGCCGCGAACGTGCGCGGCGCCGGGACGGGCTCGGCGCTCGCCGCGGTCGCGACGACCGGTTACTTCGGGTTCCTCGCGGGGCCGGCCGTCATCGGCTTCACCGCGGAGCTCACGAGCTTGCCGATCG
>VBKW01000307.1 GCA_005879405.1 Deltaproteobacteria bacterium | reverse complement strand
CGGCGTCGGCGTCGTCTTCCAACACTTCGCGTTGATCGGCGCGCTGTCGGTCGCGGAGAACCTCGCGCTCGCGGCGCCCGAGCTCGCCGGCGACGGGCCCGCGTCGACGCGGCGGCTCGCGGCCGCCGCCGCCGAGCTCGCGGCGCGCCACGGCCTTGCGATCGGCGATCCGCGCGCGCGCGTCGACACGCTGCCCGTCGGAACGCGGGCGCGGGTCGAGATTCTGCGCGCGCTCTCCGGTCCGATGAAGGTGCTCCTGCTCGACGAGCCGACCGCCGTGCTCACGCCCGGCGAGACCGCGGATCTCTTCGCGATGCTGCAGCGACTCCGCGCCGCCGACGCGCTCGTCGTGCTGATCACCCACAAGCTCAGCGAGGCCCTCGAGGTCTGCGACCGGGTGAGCGTCATGCGCGCCGGCGCGCTCGTGACGACGGTCGCGACGCGAGAGCTCTCGCCGGCCGCGCTGGCACGACTCATGGTCGGCGACGCGGTCACGACACACGCCGGCGCGACACCGCGTGATGCCGCGCGCGCGGGGTCCGAACACGAGCGCGCCGCGGCCGCGGCGTCTCTGCTCGCCGTCCACGCGCTCTCGACAGGGAGCGGGAGCGGCGAAACGGCGCTGCACGACGTCGAGCTCGTGGTCGGCGCCGGCGAGATCTGCGGCATCGCGGGCGTCGACGGCAACGGCCAGGACGAGCTCGCCGCGGCGCTCTACGGGCTCTCGCCACGCGCCGGCGAGGTGCGCATCGGCGGCGCCGTCGTAGCCGGGGGCGACGTCGCGGCGGCGCAACGCGCCGGTGCGGCGCTGATACCCGGCGACCGGCGCCGCGACGGCCTCGCACCACGACTGCGTATCTGGGAGAACGCGCTGCTGTCGCGTCCGCTTCTCGCGCGGGTGGCGCCGCGCGGGATGCTCGATCCCACCGCGGCGCGTGCGGTCGCGGCAGAGTTGGCGAAGCGCTACCGCATCGTCCACACCGCGCTCGATCAGCCGGTCGCCGATCTCTCGGGCGGCAATCAGCAGCGTCTCATCGTCGGCCGTGCGCTCGCCACCGCGCCGCGTGTGCTGATCGCGGTGAACCCGACGCGTGGGCTCGACGTCGCGGCGACGGCGCACGTGCACGCGACCCTCGCCGACGCTGCACGCGACGGCGCGGCGGTGCTGCTGATCTCGACCGACCTCGACGAGCTGGCCGCGCTCTGCTCGCGCCTGTTCGTTCTCTACCGCGGCCGCCTCGCGGGACCGGTCGCGCCGGACGATCGCGGCCGTCTCGCGGCGCTCATGGCCGGGATCGCAGCGTGAACGCGCGGCGATCGGTGCTGCGTGCGCTCGCCGCCATCGCGGTCGCGTTCGTAGCGAGCGTCGTCGTACTCTCGGCGTCGGGAGCACGGCCGTTGCCGGCCCTGGCTGCGCTCGTCGCCGGCGCGGTCGGCGATCGCTTCGCCCTCACCGACACGGTGCTGAAGACCTGCCCCCTTCTCCTCACCGGGCTCGCGGTCGCGGTCGCGTTCCGCTGCGGCTTTTGGAACGTCGGCGCCGAAGGGCAGCTGCTCGTCGGCGCGCTGGTCGCGACGACCGTGGGCGGCGCGACGCACGCCGCGCCGTTTCCGTTGCCGCTCGTCGCGGCCCTCGTCGGCGCGGCCGTCGGCGGGGCGCTCTGGGCGGCGATCGCCGCGCTCTTACGCATCGGCCGCGGCGTCAACGAGATCGTCGCGACGATCATGCTGAACTTCATCGCCGCGCGCGTGCTCGGCTGGGCGGTGCACGGACCGCTCATGGAGGCGGCGGCGCGCTATCCGCAGAGCGATCTCGTGCCGACGGCGGCGCTCTTGCCCATGGTCGCCGGCCGCGTCCACGCCGGCGTGCCGCTCGCCGCAGCGCTCGCGGTCGTGGTGTGGATCCTCCTCTTCCGCACCGTCCTCGGGTTCGGCTGGCGCGCGGTCGGCGACAATCCGCGCGCCGTGCGTGTGGCGGGACTCTCGCCCGCGCGCGCGCTCCTCGGCGCCGTCCTCACGAGCGGCGCGCTCGCCGGCCTGGCCGGCGGTGTCGAGGTGCTCGGCGTCACCGGACGGCTCTTCGAGCAGTTCTCGGCGGGGCAAGGGTACACGGCGATCGCGGTCGCGCTACTCGGGCGTCTCCATCCCGCGGGCGTCGCGGTGGCGGCGCTCTTCTTCGGCGCGCTCGCCGCGGGATCGGGCGCGATGCAACGGGTCGCCGGCGTCTCGGCGGTCTTCGTCGCGATCGTCCAAGCCGGGACGCTGCTGGCGCTGCTCGCGTTCGAGGCACGCGCGCCGGCGGCAACGGAATCGGCGGTCGTCGGAGCAGCCCCAACAGGCGCGGGGCCGACGGGAGCGACACCAGCGGAGTCTACGCCGTCATGAGCAAGACGCGAGCCGCGCGATGACCGCCGCCGACGTGCTCGCGCTCGCGACCACGACGATCGCCCTCGCGACGCCG
>VBKW01000306.1 GCA_005879405.1 Deltaproteobacteria bacterium | reverse complement strand
TGATCGCCTCGTGGTATCGTGACGCGCTCCGGCGGCGCGCGCTCGGCGACGGCGTCGAGCTGCACAACGCCGACCTCGCCGCCGAGCTTCCCGAGCTCGCGACCACGACGAGCCTTCGCAATCTCGAAAGCACGTATGGTACGATCGTCGCCTTGCGACAGAACGCGAACCGCAACGTGGCACTGGTTCGCATGCTGATGCAGCTCGCGAGTCGCCCCTGATGGATCCGACGTCCCAAAGCACCGCACCGCCGACGCCAGCCGCGGCGCAGATCACGCGCATCACGTTCAAGCCCGCCGGCAAGCTGTACGAGTTCGATCCGGGCGCGCTCCGGCTCATGGCCGGCGATCTCGTCGTCGTCGAGACGGAGCGCGGCGGCGCGCTCGGCACCGTCGCCGACCCGAAGGCGTCGTCCGCCGCCGCACCCGGAACGCGCGCGCCGAAGGTGCTGCGCAAAGCGGACGGCCGAGATCTCGCGCGCCACGAGGCTAATCTACAGAAGGAGCACGACGCGCGCCGGCTCTGTCTCGCGCGCATTCGCGACCGCCGCATGGCGATGAAGCTGGTCCAGGTCGAGTATCACTTCGACGCCAGCAAGGCCGTCTTCTATTTCTGCGCCGAGGGACGCGTCGATTTCCGCGAGCTCGTCCGCGACTTGGCGCAGACGCTCCACACTCGTATCGAGATGAAGCAAATCGGCGCCCGCGACGAGACGAAGATCCTCGGCGGCGTCGGGCCGTGCGGCCGCGAGCTCTGCTGCTCGACGTGGCTGCGCGAGTTCCAGGCGGTGTCGGTGAAGATGGCCAAGGAGCAGGGGCTCTCGTTGAACCCGTCGAAGCTCTCCGGGATGTGCGGCCGTCTGAAGTGCTGCCTGCGCTACGAGTACGATACCTATCTCGAGCTGCGGCGCGGGTTGCCGCGCGTCGGCGCGCGGGTGACGTCGGTCAAGGGCGACGGCGAGGTCGTACGGCAGAATGTGCTGCGGCAGACCGCGATCGTCCGCCGCGCCGACGACGGCGTCGAGTTCGAGGTGACGCTCGAGGACCTCGTCGAGAAGCGTGCCGACTGATCGTGGCCGCGCCCACGAAGAAAAACCCTCCCTTCGTATCTCCGCCGGTCTCAACTGAGACCGTCCAACCTGCCGTCCCGTCGACGCGCGCCCACGTCTACATCACGACCCCGCTCTACTACGTGAACGCCGAGCCGCACCTCGGCTCCGCGTACACGATCATCATCTGCGACACGATCGCGCGCTTCCATCGCCAGCGCGGCGCGGAGACCTTCTTCTTGACCGGCACCGACGAGCACGGCGACAAGATCGCGCAAGCGGCGGAAGCCGCGGGCGAGTCGCCGAAGGCGTACGCCGATCGGATCAGCGACGCGTTCCGTCACACCTGGGAGGCGTGCGGTCTCGAGTACGACCGCTTCATCCGCACGACCGACGCCGATCACGTGCGCACCGTGCGCGAGATCCTGCAGCAGGTCCATGATGCCGGCGACATCTACTTCAGCAAGTACGGCGGCCTCTACTGCACCGGCTGCGAGCGCTTCTACACCGAGAAAGAGCTCGTCGAGGGCAAGTGCCCCGACCACCGCACGACGCCCGACTGGATCGAGGAGGAAAATTACTTCTTCCGCATGAGCAAGTACCAGGAGCGCCTCGTCGCGGTACTGAACGAGGATCCCGATCTCGTCCGGCCCGAACGCTATCGCAACGAGGTGCTGGCGATGCTGCGCGAGCCGCTCGAGGACCTCTGCATCTCGCGGCCGAAGGCGCGCCTCACGTGGGGCATCGAGCTGCCGTTCGACGACCGCTTCGTCACCTACGTCTGGTTCGACGCCCTCATCAACTACGTCACCGCCGTCCGCGAGCTCGGGCCCGAGCGTTTCGCAGCGCTCTGGCCCGCCGCCAATCATTTCATCGCCAAGGACATCCTGAAGCCGCACGCCGTCTTCTGGCCGACGATGCTCATGGCTGCGGGGCTGCCGCTCTTCCAACACCTGAACGTGCACGGCTATTGGACAGTGAACGGCGAGAAGATGTCGAAGAGCCTCGGCAATGTCGTGCGCCCGCTCGAGATGAAGGCACGCTACGGCATGGACGCGTTCCGCTACGTCCTCCTGCGGGAGAGCGTCTTCGGTCTCGACGCCGACTTCCGCGAGGACGCGATGGTGACGCGCATCAACGCCGACCTCGCGAACAACCTCGGCAACCTCGTGAGCCGCACGCTGTCGATGCAGCAGCGGTACTTCGGGGGCGTCGTGCAGCCGCTCGCCGATCCGCGCCCGGAAGACGACGACCTGCGCGCGACCTTCGCCGCCGCCGCCGCCGAGGTCGAGGAGCACGTCGGCGAACTCATGCTGGCGCGCGCGCTCGAGGCGATCTGGCGCGCCGCCGACCACGCCAACAAGTACATCGTCGAGACGGCGCCGTTCACGCTCGCGAAGGATCCGGCGGCGCTGCCGCGCGTCGGCACGATCCTGCACAACTTGTTGGAGACGTTGCGCGTCACCGCGCAGCTCGCGGCGCCGTTCATTCCCGAGACGGCACAGCGCATCCGCGAGCTCCTGCGACTGCCGGAAGGCGCGCTTGCCGTTCCCGGTCCGCAGTGGGGCGACGCGTTCCCCGCCGGCCACGTCGTCGCGCCGCCGGTCGCGCTCTTCCCGCGCATCGAGTGACGACGACGGATCCCTCCGACCCCGGCAGCGGCGTCGCAGCGCGGCCGCGGCCGGCGGACCTGCAGCCGCCGGCGACGGTCGTCCCGCTCGTCGACTCGCACTGCCATCTCGACCAGGACGCGTTCGACGGCGATCGCGACGCCGTGATCGCGCGCGCGCGTGCCGCCGGCGTCGAGCGGATGATCACGATCGGCGCCGGCGGCCCGCTCGCGAGCAATCACGCCGCCGTGGCCCTCGCCGCGCGCGATCGCGGCATCTTCGCCGCGGTCGCCGTCCACCCGCACGACACGAGCGAGATCACCGGCGAGACGTATCCCGAGCTGCGGCGGCTCTGGGCGCACCCGAAGGTCGTCGCGGTCGGCGAGACCGGGCTCGATTACTACTACCGCCACTCGACGCCGGAGACGCAGCGTGAGCACCTGCGCCGCTTCGTGCGCGAGGCCGGCCGCGCCGGTCTCCCGCTCGTCATTCACTGTCGCGACGCGTACGACGACTTGCTGACGATCTTGCGCGAGGAAGATGCCGCCGCGATCGGCGGCGTCATGCATTGCTTCAGCGGTTCAGCAGCCGAGGCCGAGGCCTGCCTCGCACTCGGCTTCGCGCTGTCGTTCTCCGGCATCGTGACGTTCAAGAACGCCGGCGCGCTCCGCGACGTCGTTCGCACGACGCCGGCGGACCGTCTTCTCGTCGAGACCGACGCGCCGTTTCTCGCCCCGGTTCCCCACCGCGGGAAGCGCAACGAGCCGGCGCTGGTACGGCACGTCGCCGAGGAGGTCGCGCGGGTGACAGGGCGATCGTTGGAGGAGATCGCCGCGCTCACGACCGCAAACACAGAGCGCGCGTTTCGCCTGCCCTCCACCTGAGACCTGGAGCCGGACCGCGCCGATCACAAAGAGGGAGCGCCTGCGAGGATCATCGGCAGCGGCTTCAGCTCACGGTGTACCGCATCGAGAACGAGACCGAGGGACTCGAGCGTCGTCGCGCCGAGGAGCGTCGCGTCGCCGGGCTCACCGAAGATCACCGGCGCGGCGCCGCGACGAGCACCGTAGATGAAGAGCGCGTCCCCGCGCTCGCGCTCGATCGTCGAGCAGTCGGCCAGCCGGAACTGCTGCCGCCCATGCGGCCGGATGCCGAGACGCGCGAGGATCTCGCGTGGGACCAGCGAGTACACGGCACCGGAGTCGACGAGGAATTCGACGCTCGCGCGGACTGGCGATTCGGCCGGGTTCGCGATCTCGAGCGTGAGCGCCGTGAGTCCCATGCCGCTCGAACCGTACGCCGACGGTTGCAGAGCGTCAACGGATACTCGGACGCAATGCCGCGTCAGCTCTCTTCATCCTCACCGTCGCGATAGGCGTTCGGCTGCGCCGTCACGAGCGCCCATGCGACCGCGACGAGCATCGCGGCGAGCGGCGTCTGCAGCGTCAGGAAGGCGGCGATCTTCAGGTACGCGAACGCAGGGGCGACGAAGCGCACGAGCCAGCCCGCCGCCTCGTCGCCGAGCGCCGCCGCGAACGACAGGCTCACGATCCAGGCCTTGGCCGCTTTCGCGATCGGCACGAAGAGCAGGAGATGCGTCATCGTGAGCACGAGGATCCCCATCGCGAAGAGATGGAAATGCGCGATCTCGAGCATGCCTTGGTAGCTCCGCGGCTGCAGGAACTGCGACTCGTCACCGTGGTAGTAGGCGACGACCGACGCCGGCGTGAGCCCCATCTTCCCGAAGTAGAGGAGCGCGTTCGTCACCCAGAAGAGCGCGACGTAGACGAGGAACCACGCGAGCACGAGCTTCAGGAGGCGATTGTCGCGCCAGTCGGGTGTCACCGTGAAGCGCACGTCAGTCGCTCCGCGCCCGCGTCACCGTGAACCGCCGGCGCTCATTTGGCCGCCAGCATGCCGGCCTCCGACAACACGGCGTAGAGCGCGAGCACGCGGCGGACGGCGGCGGTGAAGGCGGTCGCGCTCAAGGTCGCGCCGGTGATGCCGTGCACGGCGGCGCCGAGCTTCAGGTCGTCGTCGAGATGGCGGCCGTCGAACTGGCGCGTCCAGCGCTCGGGCGGCATGTACTCGGGCGGCTCGTAGAACGCGAGGATCTCGACGCGGCGTACCTCCCCGCTCGGAGAGAGCACGATCATCGCGGTCTCCGGCAGCGTGCGCACGGTGTGGGTGTCGATCACGGCGTAGCCGAGCAGCTCCGTGCCGCGCCAGCCGACGTAGACGGTCCAGAGCTGCGACTCGAGCGGCGCGTGCGCCCGTTTCTCGACGGCCGCCTTCTGCTCGTCGGTCAGAATGACCGCGCGGTCCTCCACCCGATCGCTGCCCGGAAACGCGAGCGCCAGCGCCTCGTCCTTGGCATGGAACACCGTCGCGCGCGCGACGCTCGCGCCATGGGTCGCGCCCATCAGGGCCAGCACCACAACGAGGACGGCGCAGGGTGGAATCGCCGATGGTCGCGGCGTCCCGACGGCGCGCTGCCACGCGCTGCTCGCGGTCAAAACACGAATCCCGCGCCGACGTTCACCTCGTCGGGGGTCGGCTGCTTGTTGCCGGAGTCGAAGTCGCGGTACTCGAGCTTCAAGACCACCTGCGGATGCGGCTTGTACGACGCGCCGACGGTGTAGAGCTGCACCGCGTTCCCGGGCACGCGCACGAAGCCGCGCGGCACCGAGTCTTGGGTGTCGAAGTTCTCGTAGCGGAAGAACGGCGCGAGGTACTGCGTCGTCGCCGGGAAGAGCAGCGGCGCGATGTCGTAGGCCGCCTCGACATAGAACCCGTACTGGTGGTCGCCGATCGTCTCGCCGAGCTCGGCGCTCACGAGGTTGGCGTCGTGGACGTCGATGAACGCGCCGAGCGCGCGCATCTCGAGCCCGCGCCAGCGGAGCTGCGCGTGCGTTTCCCAGAGCAGCGTAGACACGCTCGGCTTCCGGCCGGCGAAAACGTCGCCCTGCCCGGCGTCGCCGGCGAAGAACGAGGCGCCGACGAGCGCTCCCGGGAAAAGCGAGTAGTCGAGGCGCACGGTGCCGGCGAGGTCGTTGGCGAGCGCGAGACTCCCCTCCTGGCTGCCCTCGCGGATGCTTTCCGACTCGAAGCGCTTCGCGCGCAGACCGTTCATGACGTAGGCGCGGTAGTCGAGTCCCGGCGCGAGTGTGCCGAAGATGCCGACGCCGCCCTCGCGCCACGTCGTCGGGATGATCCGCTGCTCGACCTCGGGGCGAAAGACGCCGTGGAAGAACGGCGGCTCGTGGATCTCGTTGATGAAGCCCATCGGCACCAGCAGCAGACCGGCACGGAAGTTCAACGCCTGCCAGCCGAGGAAGTCGAGGTTCACGAACTCGACCTCCGCCTCGCCTTCCTTGTCGTGGGCGACGACCGCGTGCTCGAACCCGAGCTCGGAGTTGAGAATGATCCGGTCGGTGAACTTGTAGCCGGTGTAGAGGACGAAGCGCGCGACGTCGAACTGATCGTTCCGCCCCTGTTGGTCGTTCACGAACTTCTGAAAGTTGAACTCGCCGTAGCCGCCGATCGAAAGACCGCGGTCGATGCCGTACACCTTCGACGCCGCGGGGCCGAGTCCGTAGTAGCTCTT
>VBKW01000043.1:7593-19769 GCA_005879405.1 Deltaproteobacteria bacterium | reverse complement strand
GTACCGAGCGCGTCCGACGATATCGGCGTGCCGTCGAGGGCGACGCTCCCGTCGGCGGCGACGGCGAGCGTCGGCGTCGCGTTGTCGTCGCCATCGCGCGCGTGCGCGGCGATCGGCAGCTCGACCGGCACTTCCTCCTTCAGCATTCGATCGCGAACGCGAGGAGAAGCGCGGCGATGAAACGCGGCCGACGGCGGAGATCGCGCGGGTGCTGCACGACGAGTCCTAGCTACCCGACTCCCGGCCCGACCGTCAACGCCGCGCTCGGAGGATGTCGTCGGCCCCGGAGGATGTCATCCGCGAGCGACGTTTTTCTTGACTTCGCGGATGGACTCTTTCATATCCGAAGCGCGAGAGTCAGCGCGCAGAGGTGGAGGAGTGGTGGATGAGGACGGCGGGTGCGCGAAGCGCCGCGCGTCGGCGCACCGGGTTCGCAGCTTGCGGCGGGATTTCGTGATGCCGCGGCCGCGATGCTCGATCGCGGCCGCGGCGACGACGCGGCTCGGGGTCGGAAGAGGGAGCGCCGTGGGAGGTGGAGGTTGCCGCGTCGCCGCCTCTTTCCAGCAATGGGGGTGCCAGCGCGCGATCGACCGTCGCCGCGCCACCGCGTGCTCGTGTGCGGCGCCGTCAGCGCCGATGTCGGACGCCCGCCGGCGCTACGGTTTTCGCATCGCCGTGCTCCGATCCGGACCGCGCAGAGCGCACAGACTCGCGGACGGCCCTCGCGCGGTGGTGCTCGTCGTGCACCGCGGCGACGATGTCGACATTCTTTGCGGACCTGCACGGAGCGGGGCGCAGGCGCCTGCGCACCCGACATGCCGGCGGGGGATGCGCTGATGGCCGCGATAACCGGCATCCTGTCGCGTACCGCCACCGTCGACCGCGAGGCACTCGCGACGGCGCTGGCGAGCGCGGGCGATGCCATGCGACGGCGGGCGCCGATCGAAGGCGGGATGGCGATCGCATACGACGCGTCGATCGGCCTCGCCCATCGCGCCAGCGAAGGGCCGGGTGGTGAGGCGGTTCTACAGCCGCTCCGCAACGAGAGCGGCACGCTGTGGCTCGTCGCCGACGGCGAGCCGTCGAACGCCGCGGACCTCCGTCTCGAGCTGATCGGCGCCGGCCATCGCTTCCAATCGTCGTCCGGGAGCGAGGTGATCCTGCACCTCTACGAGCACGAGGGCGTGGCGGCGTTCGAGCGTTTGACGGGCGCGTTCGCTTTCGCACTCTGGGACCGCGAGCAGCGCCAGCTCGTCCTCGGGCGCGATCGCTTCGGCGAGAAGCCGCTCTTCGTCGCCGACGGTGCGGAGCGCTTCGCGTTCGCCTCGGAGGTGCAGGCGCTCGTTCCCGGGGCGTCGATCGCGGCGCCGGCGATCACGGCCTTTCTCGCGCTCGGCTACGTTCCCGAGCCGCTCACGGTCGCGCCGACGATACGGGCGGTCGCGCCCGGGACGTTCGTGCGCGTCCGCGGTGCGCGACCGCGCGGCGAGAGCTTCTGGGATCATGCGAGCGCGCAGCCGAGCGGGCATCGCGCCGCCGATCGCGTCGCCCTCGGACGGCTCGTGCGCGAGAGCGTGCAAGCGGCGGTCGCCGGCGAGGAGGACGTCGGCATCGTCCTCGACGGCAGCGTGACGCGCGCGGCGCTGCTTGCGCTGGTGAGCCCGACGCTCGCGCGCGGACTGCGGACGCACACGCTCGTCTTCGACACCCCGAGCCGGCCGGCACGGGCGCGGCGCGCGACCTATGCCGTCGCGGCGCGGGCGCGGACGCTCGCCGACTGGTTTCGCAGCGACCACTGCGAGCACCACGTCGGGCCGGCCGAGTTCGCTGCCGCGTTCGAGGCCGCCGCGGCGGGTGACCAGCCGTCGATCGGCGCCGCGCTCGCACACCTCACGGCGGCATACGTGAGCGGCAGCGGTGATCGCGTACTGCTCGCCGGCATCGGCGGCTCGGAGCTCCTCGGCGTCGGCCGCGGACGCTGGTCGCCGTGGGCGTGGCGCGCGAGTCGGCGCGCGTCGTCGCGGACGCTCGCGCGTGCGCTGGCCCGGATCGCGGCGCGCGTCCGACCGTTCGGCGGCGCCGGCCGCGCCGCCGACGCGCTCGGCGGCACCGACGCGATCGCCGCCGCGCATTTCGTCGCTCGCGGACTGCTCGGCTCCCGCGGCATCGCGCGCGTGCTGCGGCTCGAGGTCGCCGCCGAGGCGCAGGCCGGGTTCGACGCGCTCGCCTACGTGCGCACGCTCGCCTCGCGCGTTCCGGAGGCGGCGTTCCTGCCCGCGACGCGCTCGGCGCGCGACGCCGCCGTTCGCGTCGCGGCCGCCATCGAGCGTGGCGGTCGTCTGACCTTCGGGCGGCTGCGCGACGTCGAGGCCGCGGCGGCCGCGCTCGGCCTCGCCCTGCGGACGCCCTATCTCGACCACCGTCTCTGCGATTGGCTCGATGCCGCGACGAGCCCGCGCGGCGGCGCGACGCTCCTCGACGAGGTGCTCGCGGGCACCCTGCCGCCACCGTTGCGGGCGCCGCTCCGTCCGCCGGCGCCGCCGATCGACGCCTGGATGCGCGCCGAGCTCCGGCCGCTCGTCGAAGGCTACCTCCTCGGCGACGATCCCGAGGAGCTCTTCGTGCGCGCGGGCGTGGAGGAGCTGTGGCGCGGATTTCTCGCCCGCCGTGTCGGCTGGCGCGAGGCGTGGACCGTCGCCGTGCTGCGGGCGTGGATCGCCGCGCGTCGCGGTCGCCGCCGCGACACGGGTCCGCGCGGCGTCCGCGATCAGGACGCGGCGTAGCGACGCGGCGTAGCGACGCGGCGCAGCGCCGCGGGTCCGTTGCCTACACGCGCTCGACGAGACGCGCCCAATCGTCGAGCGCCGACTCGCGGCCAGGGACGAGCTGGAACGCGAGCTGGCCGTATCCCGCCGCGGCGAGCACGCCGATGCGCTCGCGCAGCTCGTCCGTGGTGCCGGTGAACGTCGCCATGCGGATCAGCTCGGGGGTGACGAAGCGCTCCTCCTCCGGCCGTACCCACATCAAGTGGCCGGCATGCATCCGCAGATAGCGGGCGGCCTCCGGCTCGTACGTCTGATACTGGGCGCGATACTCGGTGACGGCGGCGCGGAGATCCGCCGGCAACGCGTCGTCGTCGAGCGCACGCTCGACGAGGCCGTGAAAGATCACCGGGACGAGCGGGCCCGCCTCGGCGCGGGCGCGTGGACACCCCGCCTCCTCGCCGGGCGCGAGGACGCAGCCGAGCGTGAACGCGGTCGTGTAGAGACTCTCCGGTGCGCGGCCCGCGGCGCGACACGCCGCCTGCATCTCGGTGATCTCGTGCAGCGTCCGCGGCAGGACCGAGAGGAACGTCATCCAGCCGTCGGCGATCTCGGCCGTCAGCGCCCGCGCTTTCGGCGCGAACGCGGAAAGGTGGAGCGGGATCGGATCGCGCACGTTGACGAGCCCGGCCTCGGGGTTGAGAAAGCGCACGAGGTGTGGCTCGCCTTCGGCGTGCCATTCGACCGTCTCGCCCGCGAGGAGCCCACGGACGACGCGAATGTAGTCGCGGAGGTCGCGGAGCTTCATCGGCCGGAGGCCCATCGTGTTCCGCGCGGTGAAGCCGGTGCCGACCCCGAACACGATGCGGCCGGGCGCGAGCGCGTTCAGCGACGCGAGCGCGTTCGCTGCGACCGGCGCGATGCGGTTCGTCGGCACGAGGACGCCGGTCCCGAGGACGATGCGCGAGGTGCGCTCGGCCGCGAGGGCCATCGCGACGAAGACGTCGGCGCAGAGCATCTGCGTGTCGTAGAACCACGCGTGCGAGAAGCCGAGCCGCTCGGCGCGCTCGACGACCTTCCACGCGTCGACGCCGGGCGCGAGCGCGATCCCGAAGTCCATGGGTCCCTCAGGCGCGCCGGCCGGCGGCGCGCCGCTCGGCCTCGGCTTTGAACTCGAGCACCGATTGGCGAAGCGCCGTCGCCTCGAGCGTCCGCCGCAGGATCCCCGGCACCCAGAACCCGAGCGCGACCGTTTGCGAGCAGGTGGCCTGCGTGCGTTCCGCGCCGAGCGGCTCGAAGACGTAGCTGCCGATGATGTCCTCGAGATCGCCGCCGCCGTACGTCCAGTCGAGACGGTGCGGGGGAGACCACGTGTACTCGAGGATGTAGCGGACGACCCGCAGCTTCATGTCCAAGAAGAACTCGACGCGCTTCGCGAGCCCGTCGGCGTGACGATCGAGCACGGCGATCTGCGTGATCGGCGACGACCACGACGGATACGCGTCGAAGTCGGCGATCGCCGCGTAGCAGAGGTCCGCGGGCGCGTCGATCGCCGCCGAGAAGCTCTGCTGCACGTCCGCCATCCGCGCGACCGTACGGAACGCGTCGGCGGCCTGTCAAGCGCGTGGACGTCGTCGAGGCCAATGATTGGTGTTGGTCGTTGCGTCGGTTGGTGCAACGACATCGCTGACACTTCAGTGCACTGACATCCCTGACACTTCCGCCGAAACGAAATCCGCTCGTAAGCAGATGGGACCGAACAGATGAACGTCATGACGGTTCGCCGTTGTACGACAGCCGCATCGCTACCTCGCTGCGTCCACGCGGCACGAAGCGTTCGTTGGCGCAATCGATGACCGTGATCGGAATGTGGCCGAAATAGACGTCCCACACTTCGCTCTCTCTGACACGGGATTCGTCCTTGTCCACGGCATCCCCACCACCTCTCGTTCTCCGGGCGACGCCACGATGGGGCGGGCGACGGGCGCGGGCCGGACGGAAGCCGGGTCCCAAGCCCCGCGTCGCTCACGCGAGCCGCGATCGGTTCCGCCGGTTACCGGCGCACGTCACGTTGAGGCTGCGGCCGAATCTACCGTCGCTGCGCACCGTTGCGATCGTCCGCGAGCTCGAGCGCAGCTTCGCTGCCGGCTGCGCGCGTCCGGGGTTTCGCCTCGCGCACTACTCACTGCAGAGCAACCATGCTCACCTGATCGTCGAGGCGACGGACCGTGAGGCCCTCGGTCGTGGAATGAAGGCGATCGGGGCGCGCGTGGCGCGGGCGGTGAATCGCGTCGCAGATCGGAGCGGTCGCGTCCTCGCGGAGCGGTATCATCTGAGGCTCCTACCCACGCCGACGGAGGTACGCGGTGCTCTTCGATACGTATTGCTCAATGCCCGTCGCCACGTGGCCAAGGCAGGTGCGGCACTCAGCAGGGCGAGGGTTGCACTCGACCCGGCGTCCTCGGCGCGTTGGTTCGACGGATGGAAATGTTCGGCAGCGAGAGCGCACGATCATCCGCCTCCACCGATCGCGCGGAGGCAGCCCGTCGCACGGCCGAGGACGTGGTTGCTGCGAATTGGCTGGCGACGGCATGGGCTGCTCGATCCAGCGGACGTACCGGGCGCCGATCAGGCAATGCGACCTTCATGAGAAACCGGATGCCGGACGCGCCCGCACCGGTGGTCGAGCGACGCCTCCTCGGCGCCCGTCGCCCGTCCTTCAACGCGCGACACCACGGAACGAGCTTGTCGCGCGCACCACCGCCGGTTAAGGTCGCGCGGATGAGCGGTCAGCGTGCACGCCGCCGGGGACGCGCGCGCGTCGTCGCGATCACGGGGGTGCACGGAGTTCCCGGCGCGCGCCTCCTGCGCCGACTCGACGAGGACGATCAGGTGAGCCGGGTCGTGTTGCTCGACCGGCATGCGCCGGCGCTGCCGCTCCGCAAAGGCGTCAGCGTCGTCGTCGATCTGACCGCGACGTTCGCCGACGCCGCCATCGCGGAAATCCTCGCGCGCGAGCGCGTGGAGACCGTGGTGCACGCGGCGTTCCACGCCGCCCCGGTCCACGCCCTCGAGGCGGCGCACGAGGTCGAGGTGATCGGCACGCGCACGCTGCTCCACGCGGTGGCACACGACGTCCGCCACGGCGGGACGGTCGAGAGCGTCGTCGTCCTCGGCACCACGATGAGCTACGGGGCCATGCCCGACAATCCGCAATACGCGAGCGAGGACGCGCCGCTCCGCGGTGGCGCCAACTACCCGTTCGTCGCCGACAAAATCGCGGTCGAGCGCGAGGTCGGCGCGTTTCGCCGGCGCACCGGATTGCCGACGACGATGCTGCGTGTGTGTTGGACCATGGGCGCGCTCGAGACGATCGCCGGGCGGATGTTCGCGTCGATGCTCGTGCCGGCGGTGCTCGGGGCCGATCCGCTGGTGCAGTTGATCCACGTCGACGACGTGGTCGATGCGGCACGGCTCGCCGCGCATGCGGTGTGCGACGGCACGTTCAACGTCGCCGGCGACGGAGTGCTTCCGCTCTCCACCGTCATCAAGCTCGTCGGCCGTCTTCGTGCGGCGGCGCCAGAGTCGGCGGTGCGGGCGGCGCTGGACGCGCTCTGGGTCGCGGGCATCGGTAACGTGCCCGGTGCGCATACCACATACCTCCGCGATACGTTCGTCGCCGACACGTCGCGGGCGCTCGATCTACTCGGCTTTCGGGCGCGCTACGCGATCCGCGACGCGATCGGGCACCACGTCGCGGCGCGCGGCGGGAGCGCGGGACGCGCGGCGTGACGCACGTTTACCCCTGTCGCGTCGGGTCGTGCATGGTATAGTTCGGGTCTGCAGCTCAATTCCCACGAAGGACGGTAGCTCCATGCCTCAGACCCATCGAACGCGCGTGCGCACCATCGAGTGGAACAACGGACGCGTCGTGATGATCGACCAGCGTTTGCTGCCCGCGCGCGAGGTCTACCGCGTGTACACGACGTATCGTGAGGTGGCGCGCGCCATCAAGGAGATGGTGATCCGCGGCGCGCCCGCGATCGGCGTCGCCGCCGCGATGGGCATCGCGCTCGGCGTGCGCTCGCTCCGACGCGAGGAGCTGCGGCGCGAGTTCGACCGTATCTGCCGGACGTTCGCCGCGACGCGCCCGACGGCCGTCAATCTCTTCTGGGCGATCGAGCGCATGCGACGCGTCTACGCGGAGAACCAGACCCGCGACGTCGAGACGCTGCGCCTCGTGCTCGAGCGCGAGGCGCGCGCCATCCACGAGGAGGACATCGCGGCGAATCGGGCGCTCGGCGCGCACGGTGCGGGGCTGATAGAAGACGGGACGACCGTCCTCACCCACTGCAACGCGGGCGCGCTCGCCACCGCCGGCTACGGCACGGCGCTCGGCGTGATCCGCGCCGCGATCGAAGCCGACAAGCGGATCAACGTCTTCTGCAGCGAGACGCGGCCGTTTCTCCAAGGGGCGCGGTTGACGGCGTGGGAGCTGAAGAAGGACCACATCCCGGCGACGCTCCTCACCGACAACATGGTCGGGCATTTCATGAAGGCGGGCGCGATCGACTGCGTCGTCGTCGGCACCGACCGGACCGCGGCGAACGGCGACGTCGCGAACAAGATCGGCACCTATACGGTCGCCGTGCTCGCGCACCGTCATGGCATTCCGTTCTACGTCGCCGCGCCGACGTCCTCGATCGATCTCAGCTGCCCGCGCGGCAGCAAGATCCCGATCGAGGAGCGCGACAGCCGCGAGGTGACGCACATCTTCGACCGCCAGATCGCGCCCTCCGGCATCAAGATCGCGAACCCCGCGTTCGACGTCACCCCGCACGATCTCGGGCTGACGTCAAGCCGCGCGCCAAGACGGCCGCCAAGCGCGACGCGCGGGTTCAGCGCACCGATCGCTGAAGACGCGTTCTCGCGGCGAGGCGGAGACGCGCGGCGGTCATCGTCTGCACCCGACGTGCGCAAGAGGGTAGGTTTGCGCAGCACGGGTGCAGACGATGACCGCCGCGCGTCTCCGCCTCGCTGGGCAGCGCGTCTACTGAGCGTCAGCGCGGAGGGTCGCGTCGAGGTGGCGGTGGGCGCGCGTGCCGATTGACGACAGCGGTACACTTCGACGATGGCGGGCGCGCCAGTGCGCGAGTGCGACGACGCGGCGGTGCGACGCGGCGATACGGCGCTCATCCAGGCGGCCTTCGGCGAGCGCCCGCTCGACGGCTGTGATTGCGGTGCGGAGATCGTCCTGGCGGTGGCAGTAGAGGAGGAGATCGACGCCGGCGGCGATGGCGGCGACGGCGGCCTCGCCTGGGCCGTAGTGATCGGCGATCGCGCGCATCTCCAGATCGTCCGTGCAGACGACGCCGCGAAAGCCGAGATGGCGCCGTAGTAGACCGGTCAGGATCGCGGGGGAGAGCGTCGCGGGGCGGTCGCGGTCGAGGGCGGGGTAGAGGACGTGCGCCGACATCAGCATCGGGATGCCGGCGGCGATCGCACGGCGGAACGGGACGAGCTCCGTGCGCGTGAGCTCGCGGCGCGTTTTCTCGACGATCGGCAGCTCGAGGTGCGAGTCGGCGGCGGTGTCGCCGTGTCCGGGAAAATGCTTGCCGCACGTGAGGAGGCCGGCGGCGCGGGTCGCGCGGAAGGCGGCGAGCGCGAGCGCGGCGGCGGCCTCCGGCTCGGTCGCAAAGGCGCGATCGCCGATCACCGGATTCGCCGGGTTGCTGGCGACGTCGAGGACGGGCGCGAAGGTCAGGTCGATGCCGATCGCGGCGAGCTCGCGCGCCATCGCCGCGGCGACCGCCCGGACGGCTGGCGCGCCGTGCGCGGCGACGACCGCCGGCGGCGGAAAGCGCGTGAACGGCGGATCGAGGCGATGGACTCGGCCGCCCTCGTGATCGATCGCGACGAGCGGCGGCAGCTGCGGGTCGAGGCGGTGAATCGCGTCCGTCAGCCGCCGCATTGCGGCCGGCTCACCGCCGTTGTGGCGGAAGAGGACGACGCCGCCGAACGGCATCTCCGCGTGCAGCGCGATCGTCGCGTCGTCGAGCGTCGTCGTGGGAATGCCGGCGAAGAAGAGCCGCGCGACCGCGGCGCGCAGCGCGGATACACGCGGGCCCGAGCGCGCGGAAGGCATGCGCGAGCGTTACCAAGCGCACGGGCGGCGCTCAATGATGCGGACGATGCGCGGATCGACGGCCACGACGCGATCGAGATCGTCGTCACTGGCGCGAAGTAGGGCACTGCACATTTCTTCGGCACGACGATGACGGTCTGCGCGCCGCTCTGTCGCGCTTTCGACGAGGCACAGCCATTGCATTCCTCCGAGGCCCGCGATGAACGCGCCCAACGTCGCCGATCTCGAGCTGCACATCGCGCGTGTACGGATCGTCCTTTCGGTGGTCGCCGTGTTGTCGATCTATGTCGATCCGACGACGCCGGACCTCGCGTCGTGGATGCCCCTCATCACCGGCGCGTTCTCGATCGATCCCCACACCCTCGCGGTCCTGGCGCTGCACTTCGCGTATGCGATTACAACCTATGCGTTGATCCGGCGCGGGCGGATCGCCCCGGCGCGCGTGTCGACGACGTTCACCGCGATCGACATGCTGTTCGCTGTCGTCGTTGCCCTCCTGACCGAAGGGGCGACGAGCCCGGCGCTCGCGTTCTTCGCGTTCGCGATCACCGCCGTCGGATGCCGGTCGGAGTTCCGCGCGACCATCATGGCGACGCTCTCGAGCGTCGTCCTCTACACGCTGGTGATCCTCTTCCTGGAACGGCGCGCGCGCGAGCTCTACATCATGCGGCCGGCGTACCTCGCCGTGACCGGGTACGTTGGTAGAGCGCCACACGATCGCCCGGCGCCTGCACGACGACTACGTGCAGGTGCTCGCCGGGATGAACCTGCGTCTCCAAGGATGCCGCGAGCTGCTCCTGGACGCGCGGCCGGACGAGGCGTTGGGCGAGCTCACCGAGCTCCAAGGTGGCGTGGCGCGCGAGTTCGACGAGGTGCGCACCTTCATCCGTTGGCTCGCGGATATTCGGAGCACCAGGTCACCGCGGTCGCCGGCGCCCTCGGCCGAGACGCAGTTTCGGATCCGCGCCGACTTCGCGGCCGCGGGACGGACGAGCGAGCGGGTGCTCCAGATCATGCTCGAAGGTCTCCGCAACACGTGCCGGCACGCCGGAGCACGCTCGGCGTCGCTCGACGCCCGCAATGCGTCCGGTCATATCCGGGTTGCCATTGCCGACGACCGGGTTCGAAGCGGACGCAACCCCACCGTGGTCGATCGCATCGCGCGCCGCCGAGGTCGGCGGCGTCGTGAACATCATCGCCGGCGAGCGCGCCGGCGCCCACCTCGAAATCGAAATCCCCACGACCCACCGTGACGACCTCCATTCGACTGATCCTCGCGGATGATCACGCGATCTTCCGGCAAGGACTGAAGTCCCTGCTGCGGCTGCGGGAAGGATTCCAGGTCGTCGCCGAGGTTTCGCGCGCGAGCGATCTGCTGCCGACGCTCGGCTCGGTGGCCTGCGACGTTCTGCTCCTCGACCTGCAAATGGAGGAATGTTGCCTCCTCAACGACATTAGGTCGCTGGTGCAGGTCGTGCGCGTCGTGGTGTTGACGGCGAGCGAGCGCACCGAAGACGTCGTCACCGCGCTCAATCTGGGCGCACACGCGGTCGTGCAGAAGCGCTTCGCGATCGAGACGCTGACCGCTGCGATCCGCGCGACCGTCGACGGACGGGTCTGGATACCGCCCGCAATGCAAGCGGAGCTGGCGGAGGATCCACCACCGTGGCGGACCGTCCGGCTCTCGCCGCGCGAGGAAGCCGTCGCCCGCTGTGTCGCCGTCGGGCTGCGCAACGCGGAGGTGGCGGAGCGGCTCTCGATCTCCGAGACGACCGTCAAGAGCCACCTGCATAGCGCGTTTCAGAAGCTCGGTCTTCGCGACCGGGTCGCGCTCGCTCGCTACGTCTTCCGGGTCGGACTGCTGAGCCCTCGCGAGTAGCGCCGGCTGGCCCGCAAGGATTCGCGCGCCGCTGCCGCCGTCGCAGTCGCGCGCTGCCTACGAAAACGGCAGCCGATTTTTCCACGGCGGCAGGTGCATTTCGCGGATCATGTCGGCCTGCCGCGGCGTATTTCGCGACGCGGGGCGCGCGCACGCCTCCACCGGACGATGGAGGCGATTCGGCGTGGCCGGCCGGTATGGCCGTTGCTGTCAGCGAAGCTCCACTTTCACGGACGACCGCAAGCCGGCCTCGATGCCCGCGGCGTGCGGTATCCGCAAACAAACACATGTCGGGAGGGACAGCGTGAACAAAATTCGACCTGGACAGATCGACAAGATGCAGCGGTTGCGCGGCCGGCTCCGCGATCCCGAATGGCGCCGCTACGGGTATCTCTTGCTCGCCGGGAAGGCGCTCGGCGTCGCCACGCTACTGGCCTTGGTCTTCCTCATCTCCAACATCTTCGGGTCGGAAGTCCGCGCCGCCGATCCCGTGATCAGCGGCAACGACGTCGTGAATCCGATCAATACCGTCTGGACGCTCGTCGCCGCCTTCCTCGTCTTCGGTATGCAGCCGGGCTTCACGATGCTCGAGGTGGGCTTCTGCCGCTCACGCGAGACGGTGAACGTGCTGATGGAATGCGTCGTCGATACGTGCCTCTGCGGCCTCCTCTTCTACGCTTGGGGCTTCGCGTTCATGTTCGGCTCGGGCACGCCGTGGTTCGGCACCGAGTTCTTCTTCCTGCAGAACACGCCGGCCACCTACGGCACGTCGGGCGTCGCGTTCCTCGCGTTCTGGATCTTCCAGTACGCATTCGCGGACACCTGCTCGACGATCACCTCCGGCGCGATGATCGGCCGCACCGGTTTCGTCGGCGACCTGATCTACAGCATCGGCGTCTCGGGCTTCATCTACCCGATCTTCGGCCACTGGGCGTGGGGTCCGGACGGCTGGCTCGCGACCATGGGCAGCGACGGCAACTACTTCGCGTCGCTCGGGATGAGCTTCCACGATTTCGCCGGCTCGACGGTCGTCCACAGCATCGGCGGCTTCGTGGCGCTCGCGGGCGCGATCGTGCTGGGACCGCGGCTCGGGCGCAAGTTCAAGCGTGACGGCGGCGCGCCGATGCTGCCGCACGACCTCACGGTGGCGACCGTCGGCGGCTTCATCCTCTGGTTCGGCTGGTACGGCTTCAACCCCGGCAGCACGCTCTCGGCGATGGACTTCGCGGGGATCGGCCGCATCGCCGCCAACACGACGCTCGCCGCGTGCGCCGCCGGTCTCGCCGCGATGTTTTACGCGTATCCGAAGACCAAGACCTGGGACGTGAGCTTCACCGTGAACGGCTTCCTCGCCGGCCTCGTCGCGATCACTTGCCCCTGCTACTGGGTG
>VBKW01000043.1:0-7537 GCA_005879405.1 Deltaproteobacteria bacterium | reverse complement strand
CGTCCCCGTGCACGGCATCTGTGGCATCTGGGGCACGTTGTCGCTCGGACTATTCGCCTGCGGCCAGTACGGCGCCACCGGTCCGATGGGCGCCGACAACTCCGCGCCGCTGACCGGCCTCTTCTACGGCGGCGGCTTCACCGTCCTCACGGCACAGGCGATCGGCAGCGCCGCGATCGTCAGCGCGACGTTCGCGACGACGATGGCGATGATGTTCGCGCTCAACCTCGCCGGGGTCCTCCGCGTGTCCGAGGAGGGCGAACTGCACGGACTCGACCTGCACGAGCACGGCATCCCAGCGTACCCAGAGTACACACTCCACCCCGCAGCGTCCCCTCAGGGCACCACGGGATTCAACGCGACTGTGTTGAGCGCGCATCCGGCGCACGCATCGGCGACCGTCCGCGCGATGAAGGCTGCTGCCGAGTCGCGATGAAAATCATCGAGGCGATCATCCAGCCGCACAGGCTCGAGGCGGTGCGCGACGGGCTCGACCGGATCGGTGTCGACGGCATGACGGTCACGGAGGTCCGCGGCTTCGGCCGGCAAAAGGGCCACGGCGAGCTGTACCGCGGCTCCGAGTATGCGGTGAGCTTCGTACCGAAAATAAAGATCGAGGTGCTGACGACCGACGCGAAGGCGTCGCAAGTGGCGGAGGCGGTGAAGAGCGCGGCGCGCACGGGGCAGATCGGCGACGGCAAGATCTGTGTCGTGCCGGTACAGGACGCGCTGCGCATCCGCACCGGAGAGCGCGGCGAGCAGGCTGTGTAGTGGATCCTCAACGACGATCAAGGAGGGCTTCGCTGATGACAACGATGACTCGATGGATGGGAGGCGCGCTGGCGCTGCTCGTCACCGTGATGGCGCTCGGGGTGACGCCGGTCGTCGCCGACGAGGCTCCGGCTGCCGCGCCCGCATCAGCGCCGCAACTGCCGGCGTACTTCTCCGGGACGAACGCCGATCCTGCCAAGCCCGTATGGCCGGATCCGACGGGCGCCGGCGCGGGCGTATGGGCGGCGCCGGCGGGCGATGGCAAGGGCGACACGCCCGGAACGCTCACGTTGCCTGATCTCTACGACCGTGTCGCGCACAACCTCTACTCCATCAACATGGTGTGGGCGCTCGTCACCGGCTTCCTCGTCATGTTCATGCAAGCGGGCTTCATGTTCGTCGAGACCGGCCTCTGCCGCGCGAAGAATGCCGCGCACACAGCGGCCATGAACTTCATGATCTATCCGCTCGGCTGCCTCGCGTTCTGGGCGTACGGCTTCGGGATCGGCTGGGGCAACTGGTTCAACGGTCCGGTCGCGCCGGGATGGTACTCGTCGCTCGGACCGGGGACGGCGGTCCTGAACGGCGGCATCGGCCTCGGCGCCGCCGTCGACGCCGCCGGTGCCGCGACCGGCGCCTATACCTACGGCCTCCTCGGCACCAAGGGCTTCTTCCTCACCGGCGTCGTGAACGACGTGAGCGTGATGGCACTCTTCTTCTTCATGATGGTCTTCATGGACACGACCGCGACCATCCCGACCGGCGCGATGGCCGAGCGCTGGGCGTGGAACAACTTTTTCCTGTACGGCCTCTGGGTGGCGCTGCCGTACTGTATCTACGCCAACTGGGTCTGGGGCGGCGGCTGGCTCGCCCAGGGCGGCGTCAACTGGGGCCTCGGACATGGCGCCGTCGACTTCGCCGGATCGGGGGTAGTGCACGGCATGGGAGGTGTCATCGCTCTCGCGGGTGCGCTCGTGATCGGGCCACGGATCGGGAAGTACGTCCACGGCAAACCGCAGGCGCTACCCGGGCACGACGTCCCGATGGTCGTCCTCGGGACGTTCATCCTCGCCTTCGGCTGGTTCGGGTTCAATCCCGGCTCGACGCTCGCCGGTACCGATCTCCGCATCAGCTTCGTCGTCGTCAACACGATGCTCGCCAGCATCACCGCGGCGATCGCCGCGCATCTCACGTTGAACTTCAAAGGCCTCAAGCCGGACCCGACGATGCTGTGCAACGGCATGCTCGCTGGGCTCGTCGCGATTACGGCGCCGTGCGCGTTCGTCAATCCGATCGGCGCGGGAATCATCGGGGCGATCGCGGGCGTGCTCGTCGTATACAGCGTCTTCTTCTTCGAGGCGCGCGGCATCGACGACGTTGTGGGCGCGATCTCGGTGCACGGCGTGAACGGCCTCTGGGGCGTGCTCTCGGTCGGCATCTTCGCGACCGGCGAGTACGGCGCGGGCTGGAATGGCGTCGTGCGCGACGAGTTCGTGAAGGCGTACGGCTCCGACGGCGTCCGCGGACTCCTCTACGGCGACTGGTCGCAGTTCTTCATGCAGGGGATCGACTGCATCGTGCTCGCGGTCTTCGCTTTCACGATGGCGTACGCGTGGTTCAAGGTGAGCAACCTGATCACGCCGATCCGCGTCAGCGCCGAGACCGAGCTGGAAGGCCTCGACGGCCCCGAGATGGGCACGCTCGGGTATCCCGATTTCGCGATCCACACCGGATCGAAGATGGTCGCGTGACCACGGTGCGAACGGAGGTGAACAGCAACCTGATCGTCGCCGCAGCGCTCACCAGCGTCATCATGCTCGTTGGCTTCGTGCACGCGCCGCTGATGCCCGTGGTCGCCGGCGCCGCGATCGCCTGCGGGTGGACGCTGTGGCGCACGAGCGGCAATTGAAACCGCGTGCCGTGAAAGCGGCGCGCTCCCAGGCGGGAATGGCCCGCCAACTACGGGAGAAGCGCTCATGAAACGTATCGACGCGATCATCAAACCGTTTGCACTGGACGAGGTGAAGACGAAACTCGCTGCTCTCGGGGTGAAGGGCCTCACCGTCACCGAGGTGAAGGGCTTCGGGCGCCAGAAAGGCCACTCCGAGCTCTACCGCGGCGCCGAGTACGTCGTCGATTTCCTGCCCAAGGTCCAGGTGACGATCCTCGCCGCCGAAGACCAGGTCGGCGCGATCACGGACGCGATCATCGCCGCGGCGAAGACCGGCAAGATCGGCGACGGCAAGATCTTCGTCGCGTCTGTGGACGACGTGATTCGAATCCGCACTGGAGAGCGCGGCCCCGACGCGATCTAGAAGAGATGAGCGGCTGAGTGGTCGTAGGTCCGAGTGCTGCTGGAGAGCTGACCTACGGTAGCATCCCCCCGGCCTGGCACGGCCGGGGGCGTTCTGGTTCAGGGGTGCAGGACGCTCGACACTCCGAGAGAGCCATGTTACCCGCCTCCTGTGGAGAGGCGGTACATTGCCGTCGAGGGTCCGATCGGCGTCGGCAAGACCAGCCTCGCGCGCCGCCTCGCCGACGCGTTCGAGTGCACGCTGATCGAGGAGCTGGCCGACACCAACCCGTTTCTCGGCCGCTTCTACGACGACCCACCGCGCTGGAGCCTGCAGACGCAGCTCGCGTTCCTGCTGGCGCGCTATCGCCAGCAACGGAGCCTCGCGGCGACCCCGCGCGACCGCGGCGCCATCGCCGACTACCTCTTCGCCAAGGACCGCATCTTCGCCGAGATGAACCTCGCCGGCGACGAGCTGGTCCTCTATAGGGAGGTCCAGGGGCTCCTCGCCGACCCCGTCGCGGCGCCGGACCTCGTCATTTACTTAGAGGCGCGGCCTGAGGTATTGTTGCGCCGCTTACGGAAGCGTAACCGGGACTTCGAGCGGCGCATCACTCCGCAGTATCTCGAAGGGCTGATCGAAGCGTACCGGAAGTTCTTTGACGAGTATTCGGAAGCACCGCTTCTCGTGGTCAACTGCTCGGCGATCGACTTCGTCGAGCAGGGCAGCGACCTCGCTGACCTGATCCGCGAGATTCGGGGCGTGAAGCAGGGAGTGCAGCACTACATACCGCTTGGATCTCAGTAGCCGGCGGACGCCGGCGAGAGGGACCGAGACGGAGCGCGAGGGGCGCCGAAGCACGGCGCACCGACGACTCGCGGCGAGGCCGACGTAGCGGCCATCGCGGCACGCGAGCGGCGGGGCGGCGACGTGCGAGCGACGTCCGAAGCCTTCCGGATCGGTCCGGGAGGCTTTTTTCATGGAGCGAAAGATCACGGTGCCCGACCTTCAGCGGATGAAGGACGCGGGAACGAAGATCACGGCGCTCACCGCGTACGACTTCTCCTTCGGGCGCATCGTCGACGCCGCCGGCGTCGACGTCATCCTGGTCGGCGACTCGCTCGGCATGGTCGTGCAGGGCCTCGAGACGACGCTCCCGGTCACGCTCGAGGAGACGATCTACCACTGTCGCATGGTGGCGCGCGCGCGCCGCCGCGCGCTCCTCGTCGCCGACCTGCCGTTCCTCACGTACCAGGTGAGCGTGCAGGACGCGCTTCGCAATGCCGGCCGCCTGATCAAGGAGGGCGGGGCCGAGGCCGTGAAGCTCGAGGGCGGGATCGCGATGGCCGACACGATCGCCGCGCTCGCGGCCGTCGACATTCCGGTCATGGGCCACGTCGGCCTCACGCCGCAGTCGGTGCATCGCATGGGCGGGCATCGCGTACAGGGACGCCGTCGCGGACAGGGGCCCGGCGAGCGCGAGCGCGTCATCGCCGATGCGCACGCCGTCGCCGACGCGGGTGCGTTCGCCGTCGTCCTCGAGGGCATTCCGCTCGACCTCGCCGCGGAGATCACGGCGCAGATCGACATCCCGACGATCGGAATCGGCGCCGGCCGCCACTGCGACGGCCAGATCCTCGTGCTGCACGACGTGCTCGGCCTCTTCGGGGACTTCGCGCCGAAATTTGCCAAGCGCTATGCCGACCTCGGCCGCGCCGCCGTCGAGGCGATCGCCGAGTATGCCGGCGAGGTGCGGGGCGGCGTCTTCCCCGACGACGCGCACTCGTTCCTCTTGCGCGCCGAGCAGCCGAGCGCCGCGACGATCGACGTCACGCCGGCCCCGGCCATCGACGCCATCCCGACGCCCCCGCTCGAGCACGGGCCGCCGACACCGATCGGCGGCGCGCCGAGACGTTCGCGTCGTCGCCGCGCCGTCGGGTGAGCGGAGCGGAAGGGCGACTATGCGAGCGATCGAGCAGGTGAGCGCGATGCAAGCGTGGAGCCGCGAAGCGCGGCGGCGCGACGGTGCGCGCATCGCCCTCGTCCCGACGATGGGCGCGCTCCACGACGGGCACCTCTCGCTCGTCGAGATTGCGCGGCGGCACGCCGATGTCGTCGTCACATCGGTCTTTGTGAACCCGATGCAGTTCGACCGTGCCGATGACTTCGCGCGCTACCCACGCGACCTCGAGCACGACGGCGGCCTCCTCGCGGCCGCTGGCGTGGACGTGCTCTTCGCGCCCGACGCCAAGGAGATGTATCCCGACGCCGCGGAGACGGTGGTCACGGTGGATCGCCTGTCGGAGCCGCTCTGCGGCGCGCATCGGCCCGGCCACTTCCGCGGCGTCGCGACGGTGGTGTTGAAGCTCTTCAACATCGTACAGCCGCACGTGGCGGTGTTCGGCGAGAAGGACTACCAGCAGCTGGCGCTGATCCGGCGCATGGTGCGCGACCTGCACCTCGACATCGACGTCGTCGGCGCGCCGATCGTTCGCGAGGCGGACGGCCTGGCGATGAGCTCCCGGAACCGCCACCTCGATCGCGACGAGCGCGCCGCCGCGACGTGCTTGGCGCGCGCGCTCGGCGCCGCCGAGGAGTGCGTCGCGGCCGGCGAACGCGACGCGGCGGCGATCGTCGCGGCCGCGACGGCGGAGCTGGCGCGCGAGCCGCGCGCGCGCGTCGAGTACGTCGCCGCCGTGCATCCCGAGACCCTGCGGCCGCTCGTCCGTCTCCGACAACTCACCGTGCCGGCGGTTCACCGGGAGAGGAGAAGCGCATGATGCGAAACATGCTCAAGTCGAAGATTCACCGCGCCACCGTCACCGACGCGGACCTGAACTACGACGGCAGCATCACCGTCGACGTCGGCCTGATGGAAGCGGCGAACATGATCCCGCACGAGCTGGTGCACGTGTGGAACGTCAACAACGGCGAGCGCTTCGAGACCTACGTCATTCCCGGCGCGCGCAACTCGGGGACGATCTGCGTGAACGGCTCGGCGGCGCGGCGCGTGCATCGCGGCGATCTCCTCATCATCGCGAGCTTCACGTGGCTCGACGAGGCCGAGGCGCAGTGTCACGCACCGGAGGTCGTGCTCGTCGACACGGAGAACCGCATCCGCAAGAAGAACGGCGTCGCCATCGAGGCGGCGTAACGCCGGTGGCTCTGCGGTGCGGCTGCTGAGGTTCGTCGCCGCCGGCGCGACCGGCGCCGCCGACACGAGACGCGATGGCTGAGCCGCGCAACATCGCGATCAATCGCAAGGCGCGGCACGACTACTTCGTCGACGAGACGTTCGAGGCGGGGCTCGTGCTGACCGGCAGCGAGGTGAAGTCGCTGCGCGACGGCCGCGCCAATTTGAAAGACAGCTTCGCGCGCTTCCATGGCAGCGAGCTCGTGCTGATGAACGTGCACATCAGCCCGTACGATCCGGCGTCGCGGCAGAACCACGAGGCGACGCGCAGCCGCAAGCTCCTCATGCATCGCCGCGAGCTCGATCGCCTCATGGGGAAGCTGCGTGAAAAAGGCTTGACGCTGATTCCGCTTCGCCTCTATTTCAACGTCCGCGGCCGCGCGAAGGTCGAGCTCGGGCTCGCGCACGGCAAGCGGCAGTACGACAAACGACAGACGATCAAAGAGCGCGAGGCGCGTCGCGAGACCGCCCGAGCGCTCAGGAGCGCCCACCGAGGATAGCGCCGCGGGCGGGCGGTGGAGGGGAGGGGCATGACACGGCTACTCGTCGCGTCGACCTGGAAGAGCACGTCGCGGCTGCTCGTCGCGGCTGCGCTGATCGTCATGGTGCTCGCGACATCGGCAGACGCGAAGTCGCCGGTGCGCTTCACGCCCGACGGCACCACGATCCTCGTCAACAAGGACGTCGGCACCGAACGCTGGGCGATCAGCCTCGACACCGAGCGCGCGACCGTCTCCGGCAACGTGCTGATCGGTGCCGACGACGCGCGCTTTCTCTGGTGTGGCATTACCGACGCGCTCGGCGACCCGACCGACCTCGCGCAGCAGACGCTGGTGATGCACTGCTTCTACGGCGACCCGTGCACCGACGTCGCGAGCTGCGCCCCCGGGTTCTCGGGGTGGCACTCGATCGGCGAGGTGCAGATCCCGGGGACGTTCTTCCTGCCCTGATCGACGGGCGCGCTACCGCTCGTCGTGCGCTTCGTACCTGACGCGGGACCCGCCCGCGTGCGCGTTGGCCTTGGTGAGCGCGGCGTTGGCCTTCCACGTGTATTTCGCCGTGCGCGGCCCGTGCGCGAAGAAGGCGCCAATGGTTCGGCCGACCGTCAGCACGCTGTCGCGGACGGCGTAACCAGCGGTCCTGCCGGACTCTCTCACGACGCCCGGCGGGTTCGCGGCCGCGAGTCCCGGCACCAACGTCATCATGGCGACGAGCGCGACGATCGCACTTCGCATCGAACGCATGCGTAGATGGTACCCTGCCGTCCGGATCTAGGAAA
>VBKW01000305.1 GCA_005879405.1 Deltaproteobacteria bacterium | reverse complement strand
TGATCCAAACGTCGTGCGGTGGAATTGGGCGGGCGGGCTCGCGGGCCGCGCGCTCGTCCCGCGCCGCCCCGAGGACACCTGGGGACTCGGCGCCTTCTATCTCGGCCTCAGCGACAAGGACCTCTTACGGGGGCTCAACGTCGGCGACGAAGTGGGTGGCGAGCTGTTCTACAACCTCGCGCTGACGTCGTGGCTGCACCTGACGCTCGACGCGCAGGTCGTCGACTCGGGCTTGCCGCGAAGTGAAACGGTTTGGGTGCTGGGCGTCCGCACCCAGATCGAGCTCTAGGCCATGTGGTCCTTCATCCGACGTCGCCTCGATCCCGTCGATCGCCTCGGCGAGATGCTCTTCGGCTTGATCATGGCGCTGGGATTCACCGGCGCGGTGCGCCTCGGCCGCGAGGAGGCCGATAGCCGTGCGCTCTTTACGGGCATTCTCGGGTGCAACCTCGCCTGGGCGGTCGTCGACGGGGTGATGTACGCGCTGGCGGAGATCTTCGAGCGCGGACGGAAGGCTCGCATCGTGCGGCTTGCGCGCGCGACTGCCTCCGACGACGTGGCGCTCGATCTGATCGCCGGCGAGGTGGACGCCCCGTTGCTGGAGCTCACCACCCCCGAGGAGCGCGCGCAGCTGCATCGCTGGGTATTGCAGATCGTCCGCCGGCGGCCGCTGCCGGCGGCGCGGCTCCATCGCGACGACGTGCTCGGAGGGGCGGCGGTGGCGTGCGTCATCGTGCTCGCAACGTTGCCGGTGATCGTACCGTATCTCGTCGTCGCGAATCCGGTGCTCGCGGTCCGGCTCTCGAATCTGGTGGCGCTCGCGCTGCTGTTCGGGCTCGGCATGCGGTGGGGAAGCCTCGTAGGCGCCGGGCCGTTTCGGGTCGGCTGCGGCTTGACGTTGGTCGGCCTCGTGCTTGTCCTGATCACGATCGTGCTCGGAGGGTGATGCCCATGGGTCGGAATCCGATGTTGTGGCTCCTCGTCTTCGTGCCGGTCGTGCTCGTCACCGAGACGCTCCGTCCCGAAGCGCACACGGCGCTCTTCGTGCTCTCGGTCCTCGCGATCGTCCCGCTCGCAGCCCTGCTCAGCCACGCGACCGAGTCGGTGGCGGCGAAGACCGGCGACGCGGTCGGCGGTCTGCTCAATGCCACCCTCGGGAACCTCACCGAGCTCGTCATCGCGCTCACCGCGCTGCGCTCGGGGCAGTACCTGCTGGTGAAGGCGTCGATCGCCGGCGCGATCGTGACCAACACCCTCTTCATGCTCGGGGCCTCCTTTCTGCTCGGCGGCCTCAAGCATCACGTGCAGGAGTTCAACGCCGCGAGCGCGCGGTTGCAGGCGGTGGAGTTGTTCCTCGCCACGATCGCGTTGCTCGTCCCGTCCGCGCTCAGCACTGCGGATGCGATCCCGCACGGCGGCGTCAGCGAGCAGTTGAGTCTGTGCCTGGCGGCGTTGCTGATCGTCACCTACGGCCTCGGACTGCTCTTCTCGCTGAAGACCCATCGTGCGATCTTCGACGCGGCGAATGAGGCGGCGGCGGACGAGCATGTCTGGCCGATCGGAGCGGCGCTCGCCACCCTCGTGGTCGTCACCGTGCTGGTGGCCCTGGTGAGCGAGATCTTCGTCGAGTCCGTGCAGGATGCGGCGCTCACGTTCGGGATGACGCCGGCGTTCGTCGGGTTCATCGTGGTGGCGCTGGTCGGTGCGGCCGCCGAGATGGCGTCGGCTTTCGCCGGCGCGCGCAAGAACCGCCTCGATTTGAGCGTTGGCATCGCGCTCGGCAGCGCCGCACAGATCGCCCTCTTCGTGGCGCCCGTGCTGGTCCTGGCGAGCTACGTCCTCGGCCCGACGCCGATGAATCTCGAGTTCTGGCCGGGCGCGGTCGTCATGATGTTG
>VBKW01000304.1 GCA_005879405.1 Deltaproteobacteria bacterium | reverse complement strand
GTTGCGCGCGGATGTAGAGCGTCCACACGGTGAGCGGGAACATCGGCAGGGCATAGAGGTACTGGGCCCGTGACAGGGCCGTCGCAGCTTCGTGCCAGTCCACGCCTCGCACCGCGAACCCGAGAAACAGCGCCGACACTGCAACGCTGACGGCGATACGGACGGAACGACTCACGGGCGACTCTCACGAGCGGCCCGGTCGCCGCGAGAGCCGCGGCGACTTCGGCGGCCTTTGCGCGCGCCGGGCCGCCTCACGGTGAGTCCGCTCGTTCCGGCACGTCGATCCGGAGGACCAGAAACTCGAGCTGACCCGACGGCGCCTTCTTCCAGTGCTCTTCCCATGAGCCCGGGGGCAGCGTCGCCGCCAACGCTTTGAGCTCGGCAACCCGATGCGGCAGCGCGATGAAGAGGTTCACTCCCGGTCGGAGATCCCGGACGGTTGGCGGTGAACCGCCGGGGAGCAGATCCTCTCCCTGGCGTCCGCGCGCGAGGAACCGAATGTTCCCGTAATTGAGATTGAAGCGCGGCGCGGCCATCAAGTACGTGAACGCTCCGGCAGCGGGCTCGGCGGCGATGCGACGCGCGACTTCCGTCGAGTCCGTGACCGTCCACTCCCGGCGGCAGTAGTCGAAGAAGTACGTTCGGATTCCGATGACGAAGCTGCTCACCGCGATGAGCGTGGCCGTGACCACCACGGCAACGCGCCCGCGAAGATGGACCGTCTCCGCGACGCGCCCGACCGCGCACAGCAACGCGCCGACGCCGAGGCCGGCGATCACCAGCGCGAACGCTGCCGCCGGCCCGGCGCGATGATAGCTCGGCGCGTAGATCGTCGCCGCGACGAGCAGCACCGAGAGGATCCATCCGACGACCGGCCACCCAAACTGTCGCTCGCGAAACCGCCGCGCCCCGGTCACCAACCCGAGCACGAAGAACGCTGCGGTCAGCGGCTCGAAGAAGCCGCCGTCACGGACGAAAAAGCCGACATTCTCCCCCTCTCGAAAAAAATGAAACATGCCGAAGCTGCGAAGCGCCTGCTGCCACACTACGACCAGCGGGGAAGAGGTATGATATATTTGCTCCGAGATCTGCAGCATCGGCTCGCTGAGTACGAACTTGTCGGCGCGTGGCTGGAGGAGCTCGGGCGAGCGCGCGTAGTGGCACAGGAGCGGACCGGCGACCAGAAGCGCGCAGGCGGTCGTCCACAGAAAGCCCGCGCGCATTCGCCGCCGGCCGCTCTCGGTGCCGAAGACGAGTTCATGGGCTGCGAAGCAGCCGAGAGCAAGCGGAACGACCCGCGCGGACAGATTCACCTGAACCGACAAGCCGGCGAAGACGCCGGCGAGTAGAAAGAAGAGCGCGAGGAACGGCGGCGGCCCGAGGCCGAGGCCCAGGCGCCAGGTGTTGATCAGATTCGCCGCGCCGATCGCCGAAAGGCCGATCACCACGGCGGCCAGAAGCCCCGCGGCTTCCTCGACGATCATCACCAGCGGCACCACCGCCGCGACGCCGAACGCCGCGTCGGTCGCGCGCGCGCCGCGGAGCCCGTCGGCGAAGGCGAACCCCAGACGCTGGAGCGCGTGGTGCATGCCCGGCAGGTGCCACCACGACGTCGTACGGAAGAGATCGTGGATCACGTCCATGTCGAGCGCGCCGAGCGCGATTTCACCGGCGTCACCGTGAACGGCGGGCGGAAAATCGGCGAGCCGATAAAAATTCACGGCGGCGGCGACCACGACCAGGAGCACGATGGCGAGCGTCCGCCGCCTGGCGCGCGCGTCGAGCGGGGGGGCGAAGCGAAGCCGCGACACGACGACGCCGCCAATGAGCGCGACGCACCCCGCGAGCCACGAGACAACGACGGCTCTGTCCGACAGGCTAAAGATGCTCGTGCCGGTGGCCAGTGTGAGCAGGAGAAGTCCCGCGATCGACGTGCGTGAAACTACGCTTGGGACTGCGACGTCCGACTCTGCCGTCCTCCATTGCGGTGCGAGCAGGAAGAGCACGGCGCCGATCGCGATCAACGCGTGCCCGGCGTACCCATGGCGATGGACGATGACCGCTCCCGCTATCGCGAGCACTGCACCGACGAGGGCGGCGAGCGCGCGCGACGTCTGCTTACGCGCCGGCGCGTCGGATGCGGTATCTATGCGCTGCGCGATCGCGTCACCCGACCGCGGCATACGGCGACCACCATCTCGTACCATGCGGCTCGACTGGATGTTCGCCGGTCGATCGATCCGCGTCCTGCGGACCGCATCCCCCCGTCGGCGACGATGCCTCCCCGAATGGATGGGGCCCGCCCGTGTTGGCGTCGATCTGATAGATCCGGATACGCGGTCCCGGTCGCGTGACGGATGAGAACTGGGCCAGCGGCACATAGAAAGCATCGGGCGGCTCGTAGGGCGGCGTGGGAGTCCCGGGGACGAACGGATCGAACTCAGCGACCAATGTGCCTCGAGTTTCGATGAATTGCGCGATCTCCGGCGTTGGAGGTGGACTGAACATCCTAATCGGATGCTCGTCGACCACGATCCATACGTTGCGAAGCTTACCCCCGACCTCTCCACCGACGATCTGCTTGAAGTCTTCGTAGTGGCCGTCGCGTTGCAGCTGCGGTTTCCCGTAGAAATACGTAGAACACGTTCCAATGTGCGCGCCCGCGGGGAGGTTCGCGACGATCCACTCACGCGCGAATGTGCGCGTGTCTTTCTGCGCGAGGAGGCGATCGAGCGACACGGCTCGAGAGAGCGGATCGAGACTCGCCACCGCGAGCAGCGCGGTGGCGGCGGCAGTCGCATAACGCTGCGGAAGCGCCACGCGAGCGACCTCGAGCACGAATCGCGAGATGAGGAGAGCCGCCAACGGCATCAGGGGTACGAAATAGCGCAGGTACAGAAGCATTCCAGAGAGGTAGGAGCCGGCCAGAGACACCGTGAAGACGGCCAGGATGAGGCCATGACCGCGCGTATCCTTTCGCCAGAAGTCGACGAACGCAAATGCGGTAGCCGCCAGAAGCACGTACGCGGTGCCGACTCCCACCGCATGGGGCAACGCGAAGCCCACCAGCCATTCGCGTCCGTATGGCCCATATATTCCGGGAAGCCCGTACCTCACCCAGAATGATTGATACTGGACGGCTTCCATGAAGGTCTTTCCGTCCAGCACGACGAAGGGAGAGCTGGCGAGAAACGCCACGACGATCGCGAGCCCCGCGTACGCGAGCAGACCCACTTCCTCTGGATGCCACGGCCACCGTCGTTGCCGGACAAGTCGAATGACATGAGCGGCGGCGAGCGATGTCACGAGTGCGAGTCCCGGATATTTCGTCGATGCCGTCAACCCGATCAGTGCTCCTGCAAGGAGGTAATGGCGGAGCCTTCCCCGGCGAGCCACCGTGAGTATCGCGAGCAGCGCCAGCGTGGTCATGAATGCCATGGGCGCGTCCGTCGTGAGGAAGTGGGAGTCGCGCACGTGAAGGAAATTGACCGCGAGGAACCCCGCCGCGAGGAGTCCTTCCGTGACTCCAAACGCGAGAACGCCGACGCGGAACGTGGTGTAGAGCGTCGCTATCGCGAGCAGCGCCAGCGTGGTCATGAATGCCATGGGCGCGTCCGTCGTGAGGAAGTGGGAGTCGCGCACGTGAAGGAAATTGACCGCGAGGAACCCCGCCGCGAGGAGTCCTTCCGTGACTCCAAACGCGAGAACGCCGACGCGGAACGTGGTGTAGAGCGTCGCGACTCCGAGCAGCGCAGTCGTGCAGCGGCCGATCAGGTACAGAGAGGCGTACCAGGTCTGCTCGAGATAGAGGTGGAACCCCGCCCGTCCAAAGCTGCCCAGGGCCGTTCCCACCCGGGCATAGATCCAGTACACGCCGGAAAGAACATAGATATAGAACGTGGGGTAGAGGAAGAAGTGCGGATTGAGATCGCCGGAGTGAAAGCCCAGCGCGTGGTCTACGAGGATCTCTTCGTCCGGCCGATACCGTTGTGGAAGACCGAAGCCGATGCTCCAGAAGCGGAGCACCGCCCCCGTCAGGATTACGAGGAGAAGTGCGCGTCGCTGTTTGGGGGACATGTCCTGGAGACGCAGTCTCAGCTCACTGGAATGTCCCAATGCGGTATGCCGGCTGACCGTTCGGGTAGTTGATCACCTCTTGGACGACGAAGGGTCTTCCCGCGACGGCTTCGGCGCGTGACTGCCATCCCGCGTCCTCCACGGGGATGGCGAACAGCTGCCTCCTATTCGTCGCAACGTTGACCTGGCTGTCGCCGTGGTCCACGGTCCGACACTTATCGCGGCAGGTATTCTCGGGATCGTAGAACTTCATGAAGATCTGTGGGGAGTTGTGGGCGCCCACGAACACGAGATCGTCGTAGTCGCGCTGAACAGCCAGGAATCTCTTGATTATGTCACGTGGTCCGAACTGCCAACCATAATACGATTGGGAATAGAGTGGATACTCACGGTGATAGCGGTGCAAATAGCGTGTCAGCGACACACTGTAGAACGCCACCAGAAGCAGGCCGAGGGCGATCTGAACGTTCCGTGAGCGCACGCGCTGGAACACGAGCGCGATGCCGTACGCCGTGAAAATCGGAAACGCGGCAGTCCCGAGGATCGACCGAAAGGCCAGCGGCCCGCCACCGTCCGTGGAAGTGATGCTGCTGCCCACCGGATACAGCAGAAGGATGAACAACGGGAGGAGCAAGAGGCGCTTCCGTGGGGCGAAGAGGATTGCGGCCGCGACACCGATGACGAGAAACGGGGCGTCGACGGCATAGAGCTCCCCCTGGCCCCTGACGCCGAAACGCATGATGAAGTGGCCCGGATAGTCGGCGTCTCCCTTCGTGAACAGAAACGCCGGTGAGAAGTGCTCGGCGTATTGCGTCGCGAACAGCGATAGGCGTTCGGTCGTCGAGGCGACCTTGCCGAGCCCGACGTTGTTCCATCGCGTCAGCAGCGTTCCGTTCGCAAAAGCAGCGAGGGTTGGAAGCCAAACGATCACGTACACCACGAGGGCAGCCGCCGCCCACCCCTTGTGCGCTCTCAGAAATCGGTGGAACGCGAGCGCCGTGAGGACGGTCAGCAGCGGCCCATACAC
>VBKW01000303.1 GCA_005879405.1 Deltaproteobacteria bacterium | reverse complement strand
CGCCCGACGACGGCTCAGTGCGGCGGCGCCGCGCCGCGGAGAGGCTCGATCCGGAGCGGCGGTGGCTCGAGCGCGACGAGGTTTTCGAATTGGCGCCGGAACTCCTCGACCGACACGTGCGCGGTGGCCGCGAACTTGGCGAGCTCGTGCGGATCGTCGAAGTCGTCGCGCCGGAGACGGATCATGTAGCGACGCGCGATCGCGTAGCGCGTCGACCCGACGTCGACGAGGCGGATGCGGGCGCGGCCGGTCGTCGGATCGAGCAGCTCGGCGAACGGGATGGGGACGAACTGGCCGCCCTGCATCGAGATCATCACCGCGTTGCCGCCGGAGAGCAGATATTTCGCGGCGCAGTAGCCGAGGTCGCGGGTGTACTCCATGTCGGAGGGAATCGGATCTGCGCAGCGGAGCTCGTAGCCGATGTCCTTGGCGACGACGGTCTCCTTCAGGCCGAACTCGCGCAGCCGCGCGTTGACGGCGCGCTTCAGGATCTCACCGAGGTCGACCTCGCTGAGGCGCGGATTGCCGTGGGCGTCGCGCTCGACGTCCCCGAGACTCACGAGGTCCGCCGGATCGATCCCGAGGATGACGCCCTCGGCGATCACGGCGACCCCGTCGCGCCGCCCGTAGCTGAGGCGCTTGATGATCGCGCCGACGAGCGTATCGACGATCACCTTCAGCTTGACGCGCTCGCCGAACTCCTCCGGGATGAGCGTCAGCGTCGCGCCCGCCGCCTTGCCGATGCCGAGCGCGAGGTGCCCGGCTTTGCGGCCCATCGCGATCACGAAATACCAGTGCAACGTCGTTTTGGCGTCGACCATGAGGTTCTTCACGATCTCGACGCCGTAGTGGCGCGCCGTCTGGAAACCGAACGTGTCCACTTGCGCCGGCAAGTCGAGGTCGTTGTCGATCGTCTTCGGGACGTGCACGACGCGGATGCGGCCGGCCGAGACTTGCTCGAGACGCATCGCCGAGAACGCCGTGTCGTCGCCGCCGATCGTGATCAGCTGTGAGACGTCGAGGCGCAGCAGCGAGGTGACGACGTTTTCCAGGTATTGCCGGTCGACGGTCGGGTTGGCGCGCGAGATGCCGATGTGCGAGCCGCCGCGGAAATGGATGCGGCTCACGTCGTCGATCGTGAGCGGACGCACGTGCTCGATGTCACCCTGCATGAGGTGCTCGAAGCCGTCGCGCACGCCGAGCACGTCGACGCCGTCGAGGTTGCTGCGGATCGTCGCCGCGCCGATGACGCTGTTGATGCCGGGTGCGGGGCCGCCGCCGACCAGGATGGCGAGGTTCTTGCGGTCGCTCATGACGTGATCAGCGAGATGCCATCCTCAGCTTCCGGGGACGATCTTGAACACCTCGCCGCCCTGATCGACCACGTAGAGCTCACCGCGCGCGTCCTCGCCGAACGAGGTGACGCTGTCGATCGAGAGGCTGCCCGGTGGATCGGCGTCGGCGGTACGGTCGGCGAGGTTCTGCGCGTCGCCGCCGCTCACGCCCGAGAACGTGCGGATGAACGCCGAGCAATAGTCGGAGTAGAAGTACGTCCCGCGGAGATCGGGCATGGCGCAGCCGCGATAGACGAAGCCGCCGGTGATCGCGCAGCCTTGGCTGTGGTCGTACTCGAGGACCGGCATCGTGTAGCCCGTCGGCGGGTTCGGGCAGTCGGGGTCGGGACTCGGATCGAAGCAGTGCCGTCCCTCGAAGACGTGCCATCCGTAGTTCAGGCCGCCGACGCCCGCGGGCTGCACGTCGACCTCCTCCCAGGAGTCCTGGCCGACGTCGGCGGTGTAGAGCTCGCCGGTCGCGCGATCGAAGCTGAAGCGCCACGGATTGCGCAGCCCGTAGGCCCAGATGAGATTCAACGGATCGCCGGCGCCGGGGAAGGGGTTGCCGGCGGGCATCACGTAGTAGGGCGGGTTCTCGACGTCGACGTCGATCCGCAGCTGCTTGCCGAGCAGCGTCGAGAGGCTCTGCCCGCTGCCGAGCGGATCGCCGCCGCCGCCGCCGTCGCCGGTGCTCGTGTAGAGGTATCCGTCGGGCCCGAAGGCGAGCTGGCCGCCGTTGTGATTGCCGAAATCCTGATGGTTGATCGTGAGCAGGATCTTCTCGCTCGCGTGATCGGCGAGATCCGGATTGGCGCTCACCTGATAGCGCGCGATCGTGATGTCGCCGACCCCGTTCGTGTAGTCGACGAAGAAGCGGCCGTTGTTCTCGTAGTCGGGATGGAAGGCGAGGCTCAGGAGACCGCGCTCGCCGCAGCAGGAGATGCGGTCGCCGATGTCGAGGAACGCCTGCGGCTGGAGGATCCCGTTCTTCACCAGCCGGATCGTGCCGCCCTGCTCGACGACGAACAGCCGGTTCGGATCGAGCGGCGGCGCGGTGACGTGCAGCGGCGCCGAGAGCCCCGACGCGACGCGCACCGACGTGATGGCGGTGCCGGCGACGCTCGGCACGCCGGCGCAGATCGCCGACGTGTTCTCGAGCTGACACGTCGCCGAGCAGCCGTCCCCGGCCGTCGTGTTGCCGTCGTCGCACTCCTCGCCGCGCTCGACGACGCCGTTGCCGCAGACGGGCGGCGTGATCGTGCACGACGCGGGCGGCGGCGCGTTCGAGGCGCGCACCTTCCCGACCTCGTTGCGCGCGAACGTGGTGAACTCGGCACAGTACACATCGTTGCCGATCGTGAACTGTACGCTGATCGGCCCCTGCGGCTGCGTGATGGCGTACGGCCACGTGCTGCCCTTGCCGCTCACAGTCAGGCTGCCGCCTCTCGCGCCGGCCGTGAAGACGACCTTGCGAATCCCCGTCGATACGTTGAAGTCGACATACTTGTAGCCGCGGCTTCCCGGCGGGCGTCCGACGCCGACTCGCGCCGACGCTGCGCGGATCGGCGGCGGTCGTCGGATCGATCGCGAGGTCGCCCGTGGCCCGGAACGTCACCCGCCGGCGCGCGACATTGGTCGGCGGGTCACCGAGCGACAGACGGTCGCCCTCGATCGGGTGGTCGGCGGCGATCGCCGCAGTTGCCACGAGCGCGACGAGGAACAGCGCGAGAGGGCTGTGATTCGGCACCGGGAACCTCCTCGTCGACTGTAATGAAGTCGTAGTACGGACTCAATTGCAGACCGGCGAGAGCAGCCGGTCCTCGCCGGGACTGCATCGCACATCTCGCGGCGCGAAGTCGACCGCCCTGCGAGACGCGGCCGCAAACGATGTGCGATCAGGAGTCGGCGACGTTCATCGCACGTAGATCTGCTCGGTGTACTGCTTCACCATCCGATGCGTGTTGAACACCGGCAGCAGCGATCGCATCGACGCGCGCATGCGCGCCAGCCACCCGACGGGGATCCCGCGCGCGTCGCGCTCGTAGAAGAGCGGGATCACCTCGGTCTCGAGGACGCGATAGAGCGCCTCCGCGTCGGCGTCGTCCTGGTCCTTGGGATTGCCGTCGACGTGATCGCCGACCGCCCAGCCGTTCGTGCCGTCGTAGCCCTCGAGCCACCAGCCATCGAGCACGCTGACGTTCAGGCCGCCGTTGGCGACGACCTTTTGCCCGCTCGTGCCGCTCGCCTCGAGCGGACGGCGCGGCAGGTTGAGCCAGACGTCGCATCCTTGGACGAGCCGCCGGGCGAGCGCGACGTCGTAGTTCTCGAGATAGACGATGCGGCCGAGGTGCTCGACCGGTTGGCGGATGCGGGCCAGCTCTTGCAGCGTGCGCTTGGCCTCGTTGTCGAACGGGTGCGCCTTGCCGGCGAGCACGAATTGCAGCGGCCGATCGCCATTGCTGATGAGCCGCACCATGCGCGCCGGATCGTGGACGATGAGGCTGAGGCGCTTGTAGGTCGCCATGCGGCGCGCGAAGCCGACCGTGAGGAGGTCGGGGGCGAGAAGCGCGTCCGCCGCGGCGATGAAGGCCTCGTCTTCACGGTTGCGGACGCGCGTCGCGTGCGCGTGCGCGCGCACCGCGGCGACGAGGTGTCGCCGCAGCTGGCTACGCAGCTCCCAGAGCGCCTCGTCGGGAATCGCGTCGATGCGCGCGGGCAGCTCGGGATCGTCTGTGCGCGACTCCCATCCCGCCCCGAGATATTCGGCGAGCAGCGCCCGGGCGGCGGGGGCGGTCCACGTCGGCACGTGGATGCCGTTCGTGACGTGGGTGATCGGCACCGCGCTCGCCTCCGGCGCCTTCCAGAGGTCGCGCCACATCTCCCGGCACACCTCGCCGTGCTTGCGGCTGACGCCGTTCGTCGAGCGCGCGAACCGCATCGCCAGCGGCGTCATACCGAAGGGCTCCCACGACTCGTCGGCGCGGCGGCGCCCGTAGCGCAGGAGGGTTTCGCGGGTGATTCCGAGGTCGGTCCAGTAGTCGGCGAGATACGTGTCGAGGAGCTCGACGCCGAACACG
>VBKW01000302.1 GCA_005879405.1 Deltaproteobacteria bacterium | reverse complement strand
GAGCGCGGGCGGAAAGCGCCAGCGCTCCATCAGCCACGAGGCGATCTCGCCGTGGTCGGTGCCGAGCAGCTCGTGCTCGACGGCGCGGAACGTGCGGTTCTCACCCATGGCGCGCGCGACGATGTGCTCGAACACGTCCGGCATCTCCTTGTAGAGCACGACCTTACCGATGTCGTGCAGCAGCCCCGCGGCCGCGAGCTCTTCGGGGTGACCACGCTTGGCGACGCGCGCGAGCGCGCCCGCCGCGGCCGCGCAGCCGAGGGCGTGCTCGAAGAACCCGCGCAACCGGATCGCGCTCGGGTCGAAGACCGTCGTCGACAGGACGACGCTGCGGGTGACGACGGTGCCGAGGATCATGAGCGCCTCGCTCACCCGACTGACCGTCGCCTGTGTGCTGTAGAACGCGGAGTTCGCGATGCGCAGGACCTGCGCCGTCAGTGCCTGGTCGATCTCGATGAGCTGGGCGACGTGATCGAAATCGACGTCGGGATCCTCGAGTGCCGCGACGACGCGCTCGAAGAGCTTCGGTAGCGTCGGCACCGAGCGGAGGTGCGCGACGCGCACGCGCAGCGTCGACTCGTCGAACGGCGGCCGCGGGCCCTCGTACTGATCGCCGATGGGCGGCGTCGCGACCGCCTCGGCGACATCGTCGCGCGCGTCGCGGTCGAGGCGCAGCGCGCGCTTGCAGAGATAGCGGGCGAGCGCGGTCCGCAGCGCCGTCGTGGCGGCGTTGGCGGCCGTGCGCGCGAAGCGCTCGTCGAGGTCGCGCAGCTCGTCGGCGAGCGGCCGTGTGCGCACCCACGACGCGACGTCGTCGCTCTCGACCACGGGCACGGTCTGGATGGCGAGCTTGCGCAGCGCCCGGACCACGCTCGGCGAGAGCTGCGTCCCGGTGCCCGCGATCAGCCGCCCGTCGCCGTCGGCGACGGGACGCGCGAGCCGCATGGACCCCTTCACGAACTCGAGTGGCACCCGAACGGACACGCTCGGTCATCGGCGGGTTCGTCCGAAAACTTGAGCCCGCGTCCCCTGGACCGTGTGCCGCTCTCCCGAGTTTTCGGACCCGCTCTGCCACCGAGCGGTGATTGTTCGTCGCGGGCGCGACGCTACGCTGCGCGACACGGCACGCGCGAGGAGGCATCCATGGGCATGAAGATCTCACGGCGGCGGTTCATTGGTGGTGCGGCGGCGACCGCGGCCATGGCGACGTTGTCGCTGCCGCGACGGACCGAGGCGGCCACCCGTCGGGCCGACGTCATCGTCGTCGGCGCGGGCCTCGCGGGGCTCACGGCGGCGCGCGAGATCGTGAAGGCCGGCCGCTCGGTGCTCATCCTCGAGGCGCGCGATCGCGTCGGCGGCCGCACGCTGAATCATCCGCTCGACAGTAGCCGCTATGCGGAGCTCGGCGGCATGTTCACGGGTCCGACACAGGATCACATCCAAGCGCTGGCGCAAGAACTCGGGATCGGCCTCTTTCCCACGTACAACACCGGCAACAACGTCTTCGTCGGCGGCGACGGACGGCGCGAGGAGTTCCCGAACAACACGCCGCTCGGTACCGCGCCGGCCGATCCCGTCGTCGCGCCGGACATCGTGCTCGCGGTGGAGCAGCTCGATCAGATGTCGACGATGGTCCCCGTCGACAGTCCCTGGACGTCGTCGATGGCCGAGCAGTGGGATCGCCAGACGCTCGACACCTGGCTGCGCGCCAACACCTCCGGCAGTGACGAGTTCATGGCCGTCACGTCGGCGGCGACGGAAGCGATCTTCGGCTGCGAGCCGCGCGATCTCTCGCTCCTCTACACGCTCTTCTACATCGCGGCGTCGGGCGACGAGCAGAACACCGGGACGTTCGAGCGCAACTTCAACACCGCCGGCGGCGCGCAAGAGAGCCGCTTCGTCGGCGGCGCGCAGACGATCGCGCTCGCGATGGCCGGCCAGCTCGGCGGCAGCGTGATGCTCGGGAGGCCGGTCGAGCGCATCGAGCAATCGTCGCTCGGCGTGACCGTGTACTCGGGGCGGTTGAAGGCGAAAGGCCAGCGGGTGATCGTCGCGATCCCGCCGACGCTCGCCGGACGCATCGACTACGATCCGCTGCTGCCGCCGCTGCGCGATCAGCTCACGCAACGCATGCCGCAAGGGACGCTGATGAAGTTCGACGCGATCTACCCGACGCCGTTCTGGCGCGCGCAGGGGCTCACCGGCCAGACCGTGAGCGAGATCGGACCCATCAAGGTGACGTTCGACACCTCGCCCGCCGACGGCAGCCTCGGCATCATGATGGGCTTCATCGGCGGCCACGAGGCGCGCTACTGGGAGAACCAACCGCCGGACCAGCTCCGCGCGGCCGCGATCCAGAACCTCGTGCAATTCTTCGGACCCGAGGCGGCGTCGCCGATCAACGACATCACGTTCAACTGGTCGACCGAGCAGTGGAACCGCGGCTGTCCGGTCGCCGTCCTCGGGCCGGGGACCTTGCTCGACTTCGGCGCCGTCCTGCGCGAGCCGATCGACCGCATTCACTGGGCCGGCACCGAAACCTCGACGTTCTGGAACGGCTACATGGACGGCGCGGTGCGCTCGGGGGAACGCGCCGCTGCGGAGGTCTTGCCGCAGCTCCTGTGATACGAGACGCGGCGTGGGTCGAGTGTCGCGTCGCGAGCTGCTCGCAGCCGCCGCCGTGGCGAGCGCCGGGATCGCGCTCGGCGTCTGCGGCGCGGCCGCGGTGCCGAAGGAAAGCGGCCTCGCGAGCGAAGGCCTCCTCGCGGGCCAGGCGGGATTCCAGCCGCGCACGGCGATGCCGCTGCCGTATGCGGAGCTACCGGGGTTCGTGTCGGCGGCGCAGCTCGCCGCCCATCACGCGGAGTACGTGCGACTTGTCGCGGCGCTGAAGGCGGCGGAGGACGCGCTCGCGAGCCTCGCCGACGACGCCGAGCCGGCACGCTACGCGAGCCTTCGCCGCGCGCAAGTGTCGGCGGCGAACGCCGTCCTGCTGCATGAGTTCTACTTTCGCAACCTCGCGCCGCACGCGGCGCCGCCGCCGCGCTACATCGAAGGCCACGTGCGCGAGCACATGGGATCGGTCGAGCGCTGGCAGGCCGATTTCACTCGCGCCGCCCTCGCCGCGCAGCGTTGGGCCGTCCTCGTGTACGATCCGTACGACGACCGCTGGCACGACGCGATCATGAATGGCGACGACGACGGCGTCTGGCTTGGCGCCAACCCGCTCGTCGTGTGCGACGTGAGTGAGCACGCCTACGCGCACGATTACGCGCATCGAGAAGAGTACGTCGCGAAATTTTTTCAGCACCTCGATTGGGAAGAGGTCGCGCGACGCTACAAGCGCGTTGATCGGATGTGACGCGAGGTCGCGCCCGTAGTCGCTGACGCGACGCGAGGGCGACACGCGGCCCCACGCACGCTCGATCGAGCAGCGTCGGAGCGACGCGCAACCGTCCAGCGAAACGTTTGCACCGCTCCACCGCGCGACGGATAATTTCGCGCCATGCCGCACCTGCAACGGAAGGGGTTCACGCAGCCCGACCAGGCGCGCACCTTTCCGAACGGGAAGCTCGATGTCGTCCAGATGGGCGAAGTCGTCGTCGGGCGCTTTGAGCTCCGCCCGGGCTGGCGCTGGTCGAAGGACGTCGCGCCGATCGCCGGCACGCGCTCCTGTCAGCATCGCCACCTCGGCTATACGATCTCCGGGTCGCTGCACGTCCGCATGGACGACGGCACCGAGCTCGTCATCGGGCCGGGAGACGCATACGAGATTCCGCCGGGCCACGATGCCTGGGTCGAAGGTAACGAAGCATGGGACTCGGTCGAGTTCACGAGCGCGCACAGCTTCGCCGTCTCTCCGGAGGAGCTCGGGGAGCGCATTCTCGCCACGATTCTCTTCAGCGACATCGTCGATTCGACCGCGATGCTGGCGCGGCTCGGCGACCACGCGTGGGCGGAGCTTCTGCAGCAGCACAACCTCCGCATCCGTGCGGCGATCGATCAGTTCCGCGGCCGTGAGATGAACACCATGGGCGACGGGTTCCTCGCCCTGTTCGACGGCCCCGCGCGTGCCGTGCGCGCGGCCGCGTCGATGGATCAGTCCGTCAGCGACTTCGGTCTGCGTCTGCGGGTCGGAATCCACACCGGCGAGGTCGAGATCGTCGGCGGTCAGGCACGCGGCGTCGCCGTCCACACGGCGGCGCGCGTCGCATCGATCGCCGGCGCGGGCGAGGTCCTCGTGTCAGCGACGACGCACGATCTGCTGGACGGATCGGGGATCGCCTTCGAACCGCACGGTGAGCACGAGCTGAAGGGCCTGCGCAAACGCACGCTCTTCGCGCTGCGGCGGTAGTCCGGCGAGCGCCGGTCAGTGGAGCCGCTGATGAGTTTCGAAGGAATACGAGCGGCCGGCCACACGTGCGCGCGCAGCGTGACAGCGATCGACAGACGACGCAGCATCGCTGGCTCGGCCACAGTCGGAAACTCAATCATCTATGCCGTCGCCTTGCAGACCGATCAGAAGATCGGCGGCGTGTGCCGTCACCACGTTTTCGAAGAACGCCACGGCCGGCGTCAGGCCACGGATAGTCCATGTCACTGGGCGCCGTCGCAGTTCTTCGGGAGTGAACGTTCGAAGGAGGCGGGTCTGTCCAACGTATCGACGCACCCATGTCACGTAGTTGCGCTCGAGTCGCTTGTGGAACGCTTCGCCCAAAGCGTCCCACGCATCGGCATTCTCGTGATCGGCAAGCGTCGTCAGCCCCGAGAGCGCTCCACCCACTCGCCCGTGGTCCGGTCGACGGGGAGCCTCGCGCCGGCAGCTCTTGCTTGTAGGACAACGTCAGTGTGTCACCGCTGAAGTCGCTGGCGCCGTAGACGCCGATGAAGAGCGTGAACGGTCGGGGAAGTCGGATCGTGCACGTCTCGACGCGGCGGCCGAGGTGCCGACGCCGCCCGCAGTCGTCGACGAGCAGCGCGACGACGCGCGGCGCGACGCCCACCGGATCGTTCGTGAAGTTGGTCGAGTCGGGTGGCGGCCATCGAGGTGCCCGCCGCCGCCTTCTCGTTCGCTACGTCCCGCGCGAGCTACAGCCTGAGGTCGAGCGCGAGCTTCGGCTATTGGAGGTCAGCGATGACGCGGATGTGCGGAAGCCGACCTGCGCGAAGAAGTAGAGCGCCACGCACGCCCCCGCCCTCCACGGGCAACTCCTGGACTATCGCTCGCTGCCATCCCATGGTCGAATCAGTACCGGGGCGTCCAATTGTGCCGAGCGTCCGACTCGGGCATAGAACCGCCCACACGGAGGGATCGCGATGAGCGCCGCGGTCGCGCTCCAAGAGTACGATCAGTTCCGATCGAAGCTGCAAGAGACCTCGGGCTTCGCTCGCGCGGTGCGAATGCAGACGCATGCGCGAGGTGTCTCGCGGAAGCTGCTCGTGGAGCTGCGCCGCCTCTTGGTCGAGGTGGTGCGCGGTGGCGACCGCGTGCTCACGATGCTGCGCGCGTTCCTGAACGAGAGCCAAGACCGATACGACGAGCGCGAACTACAGGGATTGCTGTGGCGGCTTGCCGACTCGCGGGACCGTCTACGCACGATCATCGGCGCGCGCGCCGGACTCTACCGGTCGTATCGCCTGATTGCCGCCTACTGGAAGGACGACATCCAGGAGCGGCTGCGAGCGAACCTGGACGAGTTGGACGATCTCACGGAGACGTTGGCCCTTGGATTGAGCGCGGCATTCCGCCGGGGGGTTGAGGACGCTCGTGAGGAAGCGGGGCTCACCGATGCCGTGGCTCCCACGTGAGATCGTCGCATCCCCGGCTTCCAGCGAAACGTAAAGCAGCTACGGAAGAAGTACGCGGGCGTCGATGCTGCGGTGTGGAAGACGCTCGTCGAGCAACTCGGACCGAACCCCACGATCGGCATCCCGCTCCGAGGGTTCAGCCATCGCGTCTACAAGCTCCGGGTGCCGAATCCGAATGCCGGGCGCGGGAAGCGCGGCGGCTATCGCCTGATCTACGACTGGAATCCGACGACGGCGATCCTGGTGCTGCTGATCCTCTACACCCACGACCAGAAGGACGACGTGTTGGCCGCCGAGATCGCGCGAGCACGGCGCGAAGGGATGCCGTGATCGAGTAGTCGCGTGGCGCGCCTTCACCACGCGCTCAGCGCTGAGGCGCTCCGCGGCGTGATCGAGGAGTTATGGTCGTGTCCCGGTGTGCGGTAGTCACGCGTCCCGCGGTGCCGTTTCGCGCGGGCGGACGGATGAGAAGCGGCGGCTCGACGTGGTGCCTATCGCACGAGACGACTTTCCGAAGAACGTAGTGCCCCCGGCGCGATTCGAACGCACGGCCCCAGGATTAGGAATCCTGTGCTCTATCCACCTGAGCTACGGGGGCGCAGTGTGTAGTCGGCTACTTAGCTCGCCTGTCGGCTCCGTTCTCCTTTCGCTGTGACCATTCTGTGACCACGGCGTCGCGTGGGGGGTCCAGAGAAGGTGGCAGCGTAGCATCTTCGTCCTCTGCGCCGCGTGTCCTCATCGCGCCCCTAACGAACCGCGCGCTCCAGATCAGTAGGACAGATCTCGCTATTCCCGTGGACCCGTCGGTGAACGTTCACCATATAGCCCACGCAGGTGCGAGCCCTTGCACGCGTGCAGTGACACC
>VBKW01000301.1 GCA_005879405.1 Deltaproteobacteria bacterium | reverse complement strand
GAGCGCGACGCGAACCTTACGAACGAACGGTGAGGCGCCAATTCCGTACAGCTTCGGCATGTCATCTCCTTTCGATGAGGCGTCTCCGCAGATCGACGTCGCCGGCGACGTCGATGGCGGTCCATGCCATGGCGAGCGCGCCGTCGACGACCGCGCGATCGGCGACCTCCGTGATGCAATGGGCGGTGAACTCCGGCTGGTGATTCACGGCCGGAAGCGATGCGATGCCGATCATCGGATGGATGGATGGCAGCGCGAGCGAGACGTTCCCCATGTCCGTGGAGCCCGCGGTACGCTCGAGCGCCGCCCCCATTTCGGGGAACGAGCGTCCGAGCGCCTCGGCGTTGCGACGGTAGTGCG
>VBKW01000300.1 GCA_005879405.1 Deltaproteobacteria bacterium | reverse complement strand
AAGCGGATGTGCTGGCGCAGGAGGCCGATCGCCGTCTGTGCGACCGTGAGCGCGTCGGCGGCGTTGATGCCGTACTCGGGAAACGCGGCCGCGTGCGCCTCCTTCCCCGCGTAGCGCACCTCGAACTGCGTGAGCGCGAGGATCGGCGGCTCGATCACGTCGATCGGCGCCGGGTGCACCATCATCGCCGCGTGCATGCCGGCGAAGGCGCCGCGATCGAGCAGCATGATCTTGCCGCCGCCGCCCTCCTCCGCGGGCGTGCCGACGACCGTCACGGTGAGGCCGACGTCGTCGGCGACACGCGCGAGCGCGAGCGCTGCGCCGACCGCGCTCGCGGCGATGATGTTGTGGCCGCAGGCGTGGCCGATCGCGGGCAAGCAATCGTACTCGGCGCAGATCGCGAGGTGCAGCGGCCCCGAGCCGACGCGTGCACGGAACGCCGTCGGCAGCTCGCAGATGCCACGCTCGACCGCGAACCCCGCGTCGTCGAGCGCGGCACCGAGCCATGCCGCCGCGCGCTCCTCCTCGAAGCCGAGCTCCGGGTGGGCGTGGATGCGATGGCTGAGCGCCAGGAGCTCGTGGGTCGCATCCTTCACGCGCTCGCGCGCGCCGGCTTTGACTGGGCCGGGACTGAGCCGATTTGCTTCGCGATACTTCGTTGCTCGGGCGCTCCGCTGCTCGGCGTAGCGCTGCTACGCCTGCGCTGCTCACTTCCTCGCGCCTCGTCTCGCTCGCAACTCGACCGAGTCCCGGCCGGCCGCGCAAGACATCAGCATGATTGCCGGAATCGTTCAGGGCGGGACGATGGCGATGATGCGGAGCGGGCCGCCGCTGCCGCCGCGGATCTTCATCGGGAGGGCGACGATCGTCGCGCCGCGCGCCGGGACCCGATCGAGGTTCGCCAGGTTCTCGAACGCGGGCACACCTTGCGCGAAGAGCGCGACGTGGGTCTCGAACATCGTCGACTGTCCATAGTCGATGCTCGCGGTGTCGATGCCCACGGCGTTGATCTCGCGCTCGCCCATCAGCCACCGCGCCGCCTCGGGATGCAGTCCGGGGAAGTGCAGCTTCGCCACGGCGGCCGTACCCCGCTCGTCGGTGCCGAGGTACGTCGCGCGGTCGGGCCAGCGCTTCCCCCACCCGGTTCGCAGCAGCACGATCGCATGGTGCGGAATCCGGCTGTGGGCGCTCTCCCACGCGCGCAGGTCGGGGACGCGCACCTGGTAGTCGGGCTTCTCGGCGACGACGGCGCTCACGTCGACGACGACCGCCTCGCCGATCAGCTGCTCGAGCGGCAGCGCGTCGACGCTCTTGCCGGTCGCGTTGAAGTGCAGCGGCGCGTCGATGTGCGTCCCGCCGTGCTCGGGGGTGCAGAACTTGTTCGCGGCGTAGTAGTAGCCTTTGTCGGTCACCTCGCCGTGCTCGCGTTCGAGCTTGAAGCCTTCCTCGGTCGGCCAGAAGATCGTCGTGTCGTCGTACGCGTACGAGAGATCGACGATCGCGCCGTCGAGACGCGCCGGCCCGGCGGCGCGCGCCCACGTCGCAGGGAGCACCGTCGCCAACGACGCAGTGACGGCGACGGCGGTCGTCCACGTTCTCCTGCGCCTTCGCATGCGTCCTCCTCGCGTTTGGGCCGTTCGATCGCGGCGTGCGGGCGCGTCGCTATTCCTCGGCGAGCCGAGCGACGGCGCGACGAGTGGCCTGCGACGCGCGGGCACGCTAACACGCTTCGCGATGCATGCTGAAGCCGCTCCGACCGGGCCGCTCGACGGCGTCCGGGTGCTCGATCTCGCGGACGAGAGCGGCGCGCTCACCGGCAAGCTCCTCGGTGACCTCGGCGCCGACGTGATCGCGATCGAGCCGCCGGGCGGCATGCGCGCCCGCACGATCGAACCGTTCTGGCGCGACGAGCCGCACCCGGATCGCAGCCTCTTCCACTGGTACTACGCGACCAGCAAGCGCTCGGTCGTCCTCGACCTCGAGTCGGCGGTCGGTCGTGACGCGTTCGGCGCGCTCGCGGACGGCGCCGACGTCGTCATCGAGACCGGCGCACCGGGCGCGATGGCGCGCAACGGTCTCGACTACGAGACGCTCGCCGCGCGCAACCCTCGTCTCGTCGTCGCATCGATCACGCCGTTCGGACAAACGGGCCCGTGGCGCGACCGGCTCGGATCGGAGCTGGTCGCCGCGGCGCTCGCCGGGATGGTGTACGTGAACGGGCATCATGACGGCACGCCGCTCCACCCGCTCGGCCCGCAAGCCTACCACTGCGCCGGCCTGACCGCGGCGATCGGCATACTGTGCGCGCTCCATGCACGCGCACTTCTCGGTCGCGGGCAGCACGTCGACATCAGCGTCCTCGAGGCGACGGCGGCGTGCGTGGAGCACGTGGCGCCGTTCTTCCATCAAAACGGCACCGTCCACCGCCGCAGCGGCAGCCTGCACTGGACGCGCTACTTCCGCGTCGGCCGCTGTCGCGAGGGCTACATCCTGCACTGCACGCTCGGCGACTGGACGTCGCTCGTCGAGTGGGTCGCCGCCGACGGCAAGGCCGAGGATCTCCTCGGCGAGGGATGGGAGGACTTCAACCATCGCCGCGTCCACGCCGAGCATCTCTTCGACGTGCTCGACGGCTGGGTAAAGGACCACACCGTCGCCGACATCATGGACGGCGCGCAGCTGCGGCGCATCCCGTACGCGACCGTCCGCCCGCCCGACGCGCAGCTCGACGACGCGCAGCTCGCCACGCGCGGCTTCTTCGTGCCGGTGGAGCACCCGGAGCTCGGCGTCACGATCCGCTACCCGGGCGCGCCCTACGTCTTCGGCGCGACCCCATGGCGCATCCGCCGCCGTCCGCCGCTGCTCGGCGAGCACACCGCGGAGGTGCTCGCCGCGGTCGGCCGCGACACGCCTCCCGTCGTCGGCGCGAGCGGGGCACGGGCGACGACGGCGGCGAGCGCCGCGTCCGGCGCGCTTCCGTCTCCGTCTCGATCGAGACGGTCGCCGGCGCGTGCGCTCGACGGCATCGTCGTGCTCGATTTCACGTGGGTCGTCGCCGGGCCGCTCGCGACGCGCATGCTCGCCGATCACGGGGCGCACGTGATCAAGATCGAGCGCGCCGATGCGCTCGACTTCGGGACGCGGCGCGGCGGGTTCACGGGCAATTTGAACCGCGGCAAGGAGAGCGTCGTCCTCGCAATGAATCATCCCGAAGGTCTCGCGCTCGCGCGCCAGCTCGTCGCCCGCGCGGACGTCGTGATCGACAACTTCAGCGCGCGTGTCATGCGCAATTGGGGGCTCGACTATGCCGGCCTCGCGGCGATTCGTCCCGACGTCATCGCCGTCAGCATGTCGGGCTTCGGCTTGACCGGCCCGCGGCGCGACTACGTGAGCTACGGCCCGACGCTGCAGGCGCTCGCCGGCTTCACGGACGCGATGCGTGCCACGACCTCGGCAGCCGGCGACGGCGACGAGCCGGTCGGCTGGGGCTACTCGTATGCCGACATGGCGGCCGGCCACGCGGCGGCGCTGGCGACGCTCGCGGCGCTGCACCATCGCAACCGCACCGGATGCGGCCAGCTCGTCGACCTCGCGCAATTCGAGAACACCTGCGCGCTCGTCGGCCCCACGCTTCTCGACGCGGCGGCGCATGCGCGCGCCGTCGGCGCCGCAGGCAACCGCTCGCAGGAGCGCGCGGCCGCACCGTACGGGGTGTACCCGTGCCACGGCGAGGATCGGTGGTGCGCGATCACCGTCCTCGATGACGCGCAGTGGGCCGCGCTGCGCGACGTGCTCGACGATCCCGAATGGACGCGCGACCCGCGGCTCGCGACCGTCGGAGGTCGCGTCGCGTGCGCGGCCGAGCTCGATCGCGCGCTCGCGGCATGGACACAGTCACGTGACGCCGCCGAGGTGATGGATCGGCTGCAAGCGGCGGGGGTGCCGGGGGGCATCGTCGCCGACGCCGTCGATCTCTGCACCCGCAATCCGCAGCTCGCAGCGCGCGGGTACTGGACGCACGTTTCGACGCCGGAGGGCGAGCCGGTCACGCTCGACGGGATCGCGGCCCGCCTCGGCACGACTCCCGGGTACGTCGCGGCGCCCGGGCCGCTCCTCGGCGAGCATACCGAGCGCGTCTTGCGCGAGCTCCTCGGATGCTCGGCGACGGACGTCGCGCGGCTGCGCGCGGCCGGCGCGATCGTTTGATCTCGCGCGCGTCGCGCGACGATCTCGCTCGCAGCGCCCGTGCTGCGCGCAATCGAGCGGCGTCGATCGCCGAAGCAGCGTCGGACGCCCCAAAAAACTCACGCCACTGCCGGACGACCGTATCGACGCTTCACCCGCGCCGGTGACGGGTCCTCCCGGATTCGTGTGGGGCGTTCGGCCGACCATCCATGGACCAGCACGGGCGTGCCGTTAGGCTCGTGAGTAGGGGGACGGCGAGGCGAGGATGGCGACGGACCAGAAGAAGCCGCCCGAGAAATCGAACCGCGGCAAAGCGCGGCGCGATCTCGACGACGCGCGCGACCGGCTGCAGCGGGCGCTCGATTCCGAGGCCACGCGGCGCGGGCGCAAGCGAACAGGCAAGAACGGCCCGGACGGCGACGAGAAGGGCGAGAAGTAGCGCGGCGCGTGCGCAGTCCCGTCCGTCGGCAGGACGGATGGCGGTCACCCTTCGAGCGCGCTGGTCGAGCGGCACTTGCGTCACGCGCGACGCGCGCATAGCCGTGGGGCGCTGATGCCCCCGCATCAACATCGCGTGCTCGTAGTCGAGGACGACGACGAAGTTCGCGAGGCGCTCGGCGTCTTCCTCGAGATCGCAGGTCACGCCGTCGCGGGCTCGCCGAACGGCGCCGCGGCATTGGAAGCGCTACGCGCGGCGACTGCCGACGACGGCCCGTGCGTCATTCTGCTCGACGTGCACATGCCGGTGATGGACGGATGGGAGTTCCGCCGGCGCCAGCTCGCCGACCCCGCCTATGCGAACATCCCCGTGGTCATGTTCACCGGCGACAACGACGTCGTGCGCGCGCGGCAACTCGGCGTGCGCGAGTTCCTGCGTAAGCCCGCCGACACGGACGCGATCCTCAGCGCGATCGAGCGCTGCTGCGGGCGTTCCGACTCGTAGAGCGGCACCCGGCGCGTTACGCGCGCATCGCCGCGGGCGCGGGGAAGCGCACGTACTCGTCGATCAAGAGATCGACGAGGGTCAAGTCGCCGGGACGCTCGCCCGCGATGCGTCCGCGCGCGCGCAGATCGTCGACGAGGCGATCGACGATGTCGTCGACGCGCAGATCATCGGCGCGCGTCTGCCACGCGCGCCGCTCCGCCTCGTCGCGGAAGCAGTACGCCTTCCACGACACGGAAAAGCGCAGATCGCGCCAGCGGTAGCACGTGACGATCGTGCCCTCCGCAACCTCGACGCACCAGGTGTCGCCGCCCGCGAAGCGCAGACGCATGCCGGGCTTCAGGCGATCGACGGGCTCCGCCGTCTCCTGCACGCGATCGACGCCGTGAAAGATCGTGTCGGTGTCGAGGAGAATGGCGGTATTGAAGCGGACCGGATGCGCCACGGGTGGCGCGTCGGGCCCGTCCGGATAGAACGCGAACTCGCCGCCTGCGCAGTCGTGAAACCACGAGACCGCGGTCGCGATCGGCATTCGCCAATCCTCGAACAGTCCCGAGTGCCGCATGACGACGAGCAGCCACTGCGGATGGCGCACGCGACTCACGCCGCGGAACTCGGGGACGTCGGTGTGCACGGCGAGCTCTTGCCCGGGCACGAGGAGATTCGCGTAGACGATCGCCGGCACGATGATCGGCCGGTCGTAGAGCCGTCGTGCCGCCGCGACGAACCCTTCATGGCGCAGAAACGGCTCGATGCCGGCGATACGCACCTCGTCGCCGTAGGCGTACGTGTCGCGGAAGTAGTTCGTGCGCGACGCGAGGACGTTCGGCGGCTCCGCGCACGCGAAACGGCCACCGGTGCGGACGAAGTTCCGCGCCGCGTCCCAGCGTGCCGGCAACCCCTTGCCGATGCCCTCGAACGTCGACTCCTCGGAGTACATCTTGTACGAGCCGAAGCGTTCGCAGAGGCGCACCATCGCCTCCGCGTCGGCGGCGGAGAGCAGCGGATCGAAGGCGGTATGCGTATGCGCGTTCGTCATCGCGATGTCGGCGGGATCCCGCAATGCACCAGTACAACATCGTACGGGCCGCCGAAAACGAGAATGCTCCCCGAAATCGGCCGCCACAAACAAAAACGCCCCGGGAGGGGTACTCCCGGGGCGGACTTGGTAAGCCTACCGGCCGCGACTGGCGCGGCGCGAGTCAGGCGGCTTTGGTGACGTTGGAGGCCTGCAGACCCTTCGGGCCCTTCGTGATCTCGAACTCCACCTTCTGGCCCTCTTCGAGCGTCCGGAATCCCTCACCGGAGATCGCCGAGTAGTGCACGAACACGTCCTCGCCGTTTTCCTGGCGGATGAAACCGAACCCCTTCTCAGGGTTGAACCACTTCACATGACCAACTGCCATAAGCTGTCTCCCTCCTTTCGTCCGTGGGACTCGTCATCGAGGGAGGAGCTCTGCCACATACAACGAAGCCGCGGCGAACTGCGCCACGGCTCTTTTTCTGCGGACGACCTGCCTACGCCTCACGACTACGGCGCTTCCTACCAAAGGGCTTTTGCGATTGCAACGCGAATTACCGATCCTGATGCCGCACTGACACCCGGCCGACGAGCGCCAGCCGACGACCGGCCGGCGACTCGGAACGGCTGTGTCGCGCACGGCGCACAACCGGACGCGGCTCCGCCGGGCGCGACTCCGTGAGCGCCGTAGCCGCGAGCTCGACGTCGCCCTGCGAGAGCGGCGCGGTCGCCATCGTGCTCGCGATGACGCGCGCGAGACGCGGCGCCTGTACGACCTTCACGCCTTGAACCTCCTGTCCGACGGCGACGAGCGCGTGCGCGAAACACAACACCGAATGCACCGGCAACGGCCGGCCGACGGCGCGGCGCAGCCGCTCCCGCACGCGCAACGCATCGACGCGGCAATCGTCGAGGAGATCGCGCCACGGCAGCCGCGCGTTCACGAAGACGCGCCGGTGCGAGGCCGTCACGCGCCCCGAGTCGTCGCAGGCGAGGATCACGAACACCCCGTTTGGACCGATCGCGATGTGATCCTCGCGTCCGGGGGTCACGGAGCAGCGCGACAGAATGCGGTAGTCACGGCCGAGCTGGAGCAGCTCGCGGCCGACGTTGGCGCGCGCGCGCCGCCGGCGCCACAGCGCGAGCGTCGTCACCGCCGAGCGGATCGCGAGCGGCGCGTAGCAGAACGCGATCGGCGCCAGCAACACGGCCATCACCAATCCGCGCTGACCGGTCGCGGTCGTGAGCAAGACGACGAACGCGGCGGCGGGAACGACCATCACGTACAGCTCGCCGATCGTGCGCAGCAGTCGATGCGTCAGCGAGCTGTCGATGGGTTCCGAATCGACCACGATGACACGAATGCAAAGCAACTGCCGTGCCACGCACGTATGCACGTGGCGATCGCGTCGTTCCTCGCGGTCGAACACATTTCGGGGAGAACCCAGCAGGAATTTACACGACGCCGGCAAAAATCTGCCAAGCCGTCATGGCGTGATCGCTCGCCGCGACGATATGCCGACGTCACTCGGCAGCACGATACGCGTCGGCGAGGAGATCGAGCACGTGACGAACGCGCACGGCGAGCCCGGCAGCGCGGAGTCCCGCTTCGAGTTGCAACGCACAGCCGGCATTCGCGGTCGCCACGACGTCGGCGCCGCTCGCGCGGATCGCCTCGACTTTGCGGGCGACGAGGCGCTCGGCGAGGTCCGGGTGCATGACGTTGTAGTGACCCGCGCTGCCGCAACAGAGATCCTCGTCCGCCATCGCGACGAGTGTCACGCCGTCGATCGCCGCGAGAAGCATGCGCGGCTGACGGCGAACTCCTTGCGCGTGCGCCAAATGGCACGGGTCGTGATACGCGATCCGACACGGCGGCAGGCCGCCGCGCGGCACGATCAACGGCAGGCGCGCGAGCAGCTCGGTCGCGTCTTCGACGCGCGCCGCGAGCCGCGCCGCGCGCGCGGCGTACGCCGGGTCGTCGGCGAGGAGATGACCGTACTCCTTCATCGTCGCGCCGCAGCCGGCGGCGTTCATGACCAGCGGCGGCGCGGCCGTCCGCTCGGCGGAGGGCGGCTCGAACGCGTCGACGTTCGCACGCGCGAACCGCGTCGCTGCGGCGCGATCGCCGGCGTGGAGGGCGAGCGCGCCGCAGCACCCTTGGCCGGCGGGCGCCGTCACCCAGCAGCCGTTGCGCGTCAGAACCTCGAGCGTGCTCCGGACCGTGTCGGCAAAGAGCTCGGGCATGACGCAGCCGACGAGGAGCTGGACGTGCGCGCGCTCGGCGCCACGCGGCGGCGTCGCAACGGGCACAGTAGCCGGCTGCGGTAGCGGTTCCGGCAGGAGACTCAGACGATAGCGCCAGCGCGCCGGCAGTCGCGATCGCAGCCGGCGGACCGCCGCGAGGACGCCGAAACGCTCGAGGAGCCGCAGCGGCGCGAGCGCACGTCGGAGGCGCGACGGATGTGGCAGCACGGCGAGCGCGAGACGGCGGCGGAAACGCGTCGCGAGCGGGCGGCGATGATGCGCCTCGATCCATGGCCGCGCCGCCTCGATCAACGATCCGTAGCGCACGCCCGAGGGACATGCGGTCTCGCAGCCGCGGCAGCCGAGGCAGAGATCCAGATGCCGCACCGCCGCCGCGTCGAGCGCCAACGTTCCCGCCTGTAACGCCGACATGAGATGAATGCGGCCGCGCGGCGAATCGGCCTCGGTGCCGAGCTCGAGGTACGTCGGGCATGCCGAGTGGCAGAGACCGCAATGGACGCACTCGAGAAACGCGGTCGCCGCGGCGAAGCCCGGAGGCGTGTCCGGGGCCTCGCCGATCGGCCGGTCCGCAGCGCCGCGGTCGATGTCGACGTCGACCGGAGTCATATGCGGCCGACGAAGCGACCGGGCGCGAGCACGCCCGCCGGATCGAGCGCTGCCTTCACGCGGCGCATGAGCGGCAACGCGGGCGGCAGCGGCGACCACACGTCGATCGTCGCCGCGAGCGCGTCGGGCCAGCGCTCGACGACGAGCGTCGCGCCGTGACCGGTGGCGACGGCGCGCAGACGGGCGATCGCCGCGCCGGCGTCGGCCGTTTCGAGCGCGAGCGTCACGGTCGCCGCCCGCGGGTCGACACGCGCGCGCACGCGCGCGCCGTCGTCCACGGACGCGCGCATTGCCGCGGCCAGGTCGACGACGCGGGTGCGCAGCGTCGCCGCGCGTACGACGACATCCGCGGCGGTGCGCGACAGGTCACGGGCCACGGCGAGACGCGCGGCCGCCGCCGGTGCCGCGCCATCCTCGTCGTACGCGACGGTCGCGCTCGCCGCGCGCGCGGCCGCGCGGATGCGGGTCGTGACGACGTCGACGTCCGCGGCGACGCCGCCCAGGAGACACTGCCACGTCGGCGACGTGTCCCCGTCGTCGAGGAGGGTGATCGCGAGCGCCACCTCGTCGAGCTCCGCGAGTCGCGACGCGAGCGCGAGCGCGGCCGGGCGGTCGGCGCACGCGAGCACGAGGAGGCGCGTCGTCTGCGGGCGCGGCCGGACCTTGAACGTCGCCTCGGTCACGACCGCAAGCGTACCGAGCGAGCCGATCATGAGCTTCATGAGATCGTAGCCGGCGACGTTCTTGACTACGCGGCCGCCGGCGCGCACTTCCTTGCCATCGGCGGTCGTCATCGCCGTGCCGATCACCAGATCACGCACCCGTCCTTGTGATGTGGCGAGGGGCCCGGCGAGATCGGCGGCGATGAGGCCGCCGACGGTCGTCTGCTCCGGCAGCGGCGGATCGACGGGCAGCCATTGCCCCTCGCGCGCCAAGACGCCTTGGAGCGCGGCGACCGTGACGCCGCTCTCGACCGTGACCGTCATATCGGCGGAGGCGTAGTCGACGATCCGCGTGAGCGCGCGCGTCGAGAGCGCCAGGTCGTAGCGCGCCGGCCGATGGCCGAGCGCACGATGGGCGCCGAGACCGAGCGGCACGACGGCGGTCCCCGCCGCGGCGGCGTCGCGCACGCATGTCGCGAGTGCCGCGCGCGTCGACGGCGTCACGAGCGCGTGCGGTACGACGCCGGCGATCGCGAGCGCGCGCCGCGCGGCGACGTCACGCGTCGTCGCATCGGGGATCGATACCCGCCCGTCGCTCCGCAGGATGTCGACGATGCTCACATCGCCGCCTGCCGGCGCGGCGTACGCTGCTCGATGCACGCAGCGCCGGTGGGAAAGATCTTGCCGGGGTTCGCGCGCCGCGCCGGATCGAACGCGGCACGCACGCGCTGCATCACGGCGAGGTCGTCGACACCGAAGCTGAGGCCGAGCTCGCGGATCTTCTCGATGCCGATGCCGTGCTCGCCGGTGACGCTACCGCCGAGCGCGATGCACGCCTCGAGGATCTCGTGGCCGGCCGCCAGGACGCGCGTCGTCTCCTCGCGGTCGCGCTCGTCGAAGAGGATGATCGGATGGATGTTGCCGTCACCGGCATGAAAGACGTTGCCGATGCGCAAGCGATGGCGCGCGCCGATCCGCTCGATACGCGCGAGGATCTCGGGAAGCCGCGTCCGCGGCACGACGCCGTCTTGCGTGCAGTAGCTCGGCGCCAGGCGGCCCACGGCGCCGAATGCGCGCTTGCGACTCTTCCACAGCACCGCGCGCTCCGCCTCGTCCGCGGCGGAGCGGACACTGCGGGCGCCGGCATCGCGGCAGATGTCGACGACGCGGGTCGTGAGCTCCGGCAAGCCGGCGGCCGGGCCGTCGAGCTCGATCAGGAGAACGGCGCCGGCGTCGGTCGGAAACCCGGCATGATACGCCGCCTCGACCGCCGCGACGATCGTCCGGTCCATCATCTCGAGCGCGGCGGGCACGATGCCGGCGGCGATGATGCGTGACACGGTCGTCGTCGCGGCGGCGACGGTCTCGAACACCGCGAGCATCGTCGTCACCGCCTCGGGAAGCGGCGCAAGACGCAGCGTCGCCGCCGTGACGATGCCGAACGTGCCCTCGGAGCCGCAGACGACGCCGGTGAGATCGTAACCCACGGTCTCCTCGATCGCGTCGCCGAGCTCGACCACCTCGCCGTCCGGCAGCACGAGCTCGACGCCGAGCACGTGGTTCGTCGTGACGCCGTACTTGAGCGTGTGCGGGCCGCCGGAGTTCTCGGCGACGTTGCCGCCGATCGTGCACGCGTTCTGGCTCGATGGATCCGGAACGTACTGCAGGCCGGCGTCGCGAACGGCGCGCGACACCATCGCGTTCACTACGCCGGCCTCGGCGACGACGCGCCGGTTCGGCAGATCGATCATCCGGATGCGGCGCATGCGGCTGGTGCCGATCATGAGCGGCGCCTCCGCGGGGAGACAGCCGCCCGAGAGCCCGGTCCCGGCGCCGCGCGGCACGAAGGCGATCCCCGCCGACGCGGCAAGACACACGACGCGCGCGACCTCGTCGGTCGTGCGCGGCAGGACGACGAGCGTCGGCACGCTGCGCTCGAGCGTGTAGCCGTCGCACTCGTAGACGCGGAGGTCGGCAGGCTCGGCGAGGACGCCGTCGTCGCCGACGATCGCGACGAGCGCGCGCCGCAGCTCCGCGCGGTCGGCGTCGGCGAGCGGACCGCGAATTGACATGCGCCGCACATTACCACAATAGTCGGCGCCGCTCGCGCCGCGGCGGCTCGACGGTCGCGACTCAGCGGAGTCACGACCGGCCGACGACCGCGCGCGGCGCCACGCATGGCCGTCTTTCCACCACCGCAACGACTTCTCCTCGGTCCCGGTCCGAGCGACGTGCACCCGCGTGTCCTCGCCGCGATGGCGCAGCCGCTCGTCGGTCACCTCGATCCCGCGTTCATCGCGCTCATGGAGGAGACGAAGGGCCTCTTACGCCGCGTCTTCCAGACCGAGAACACGCTCACGCTGCCGATCTCGGGCACCGGCAGCGCCGGCCTCGAGGCGTGCGTCGTGAACCTCGTCGAGCCCGGCGACGAGGTGGTGATCGGCGTGAACGGCGTCTTCGGGACGCGCCTCGTCGACGTCGCGACGCGCGCGGGCGCCACCGTGGTCAAGGCCGGCGCCCCATGGGGCGAGATCGTGCCCGACGACGTCCTCGCCGCCGCGATCGCGCGCGCGCGTCGTCCGAAGGTCGTCGTGCTGGTGCACGCGGAGACGTCGACGGGCGTGTGGCAGCCGCTCGACGAGGCGAGCCGGCTCGCGCACGCCGCGGGCGCGCTCTTCGTCGTCGACTGCGTGACGTCGCTCGGCGGTTGTCCCGTCGAGGTCGATCGCCTACGCATCGACGCCGCGTACTCGGGGACGCAGAAGTGCTTGAGCTGCCCGCCCGGTCTGTCGCCGATCACCTTCGGCGAGCGCGCCGTCGCGGCGCTACGCGCCCGCACGCACCCGGTGCAGAGCTGGTACCTCGATCTCGGCATGATCGAGCGCTACTGGGGCGAGGAGCGCGTCTACCACCACACCGCGCCGATCAGCATGAACTACGCGCTCTACGAGGCGCTGTGCCTCGTCCTCGAGGAAGGGCTGGACGCGCGCTTCCGTCGCCACCGGCTGAACCACGAGGCGCTGGTCGCCGGACTCGAGGCGCTCGGTCTCGAGATGGCGGTCGCGGCGCCGCATCGCCTCTGGATGCTGAACAGCGTCCGCATTCCCGAGGCCGTCGACGACGTGGCGGTGCGGCGCAGGCTGCTCGAGACCGAGGGAATCGAGATCGGCGGCGGCCTCGGCCCGCTGAAAGGTCGGACCTGGCGCATCGGATTGATGGGCGAGTCGAGCACGCGCGCCAAGGTGCTGCGGCTCCTCGCAGCGCTCGAGCGAACGCTGCCGAGACACGGGATGGCGGTGGCGGAGGGCGCGGGAGTGGCGGCGGGCGAGCGTGTGTACGCGCAGGCCGACGGCCGCTGACGGGCAACGCGCGGCGCGAGCGCCGCGCACGCGGCGGTCTTACCTGGCCCGCGCTTGTGCTTGCACTTGCGACGCGGTGCGCATGCGCTGGCCGACGTCGATCAGCCAGTTGCCGCCGAGGTCGCCGTAGTAGGTGATGAATCCCATGCACGCCACTACGCCGAACACGAAACCCAACACGAAGGTTCTCACACCCGGAGTCATCGCCACCCCTCCCGGAACCATCGAGGTCCCGTCCACCGCCCATCGACTCGCGCCGTGGCGCGCCGTGAGGCTCCTACGGTCGGTCGTTTGGCACGAGCATCTCGGCCTGTCAATGCGCGGCCGCAGGATACGGGCGCGGGTCGCGATCGCGGCGGCGTTGGCCGTGCTCGGCGGTTGCCTGCCGGCGCGTGTGCCGCCGACCGCCCCGCCGGTCCTGGTCGCGCTCGCGAGCCATCCGCCGCTCGTCGACGACGGCGATCCGGCGACGCTCGCCGCCGCGCTTCGTGCCAGCGTCGCGTACTACGCGCGACTACCGCGTGATCGCGTCCTGGAGATCGGCGGCGAGCGCGTCGCGGTCGAGGCGATGCAGGACGCGCTCGCGAGCCTTGCGGCGTTCGTCGACGGCCGTCCCGCTCGCGACCTGCTCGCGCGCGAGCTCGACCGCCGTTTCCGGGTGTACGGCGCCGCGACGACGACAGGCGTGCTGTACACCGGATACTACCTCCCGACGCTCGACGCGCGGCCGACACGCGACGCGCGCTTCCGGTTCCCCGTGCTCGGGCGTCCGCCCGATTTGATCAGCGTCGCGCCCGCGGACTTCGCCGTCGACTGCCCAACCGGAACGACGATCGTCGGACGCGCAGAGCGCGGCCGCCTCGTCCCGTATCCGGCGCGCGCCGAGATCGAGGCGAGTGCGGCGACGGCCGCGCCCGTCCTCGCGTGGGTCGACGATCCCGTCGCCCTCTTCTTCCTGCAGATCCAAGGGACGGGCCGGCTCCTGTTTCCCGACGGCTCACGCCCGCTCGTCGGCTTCGCCGCGTCGAACGGCCGACCGTACGTCAGCGTCGGCAAGCTGCTCGTCGACGAGGGACGGCTCTCGCTCGACGAGGCGTCGATGGACGGCATTCGCCGCTGGATCGCCGCGCATCCCGACGAGCGCGAGCGCGTGCTGCACGCGAATCCCCGCTACGTCTTCTTCGCCCGGCTCGCCAGCGAGCCGATCGGGAGCCTGCGCGTACCCGTCACCGCGGGGCGCACGATCGCGACCGATCCCGCCGTGTACCCGCCGGGCGTCCTCGCGTTCGTCCACATGCCCGCGACGACGCAGCCCCCCGCCGACGCCCTGTCGCGCCTCGTCCTCAATCAAGACACCGGCGCCGCGATCCGAAGTCCCAACCGCGTCGACGTGTTTTTCGGCGAGGCCCCCGACGCCGAGACACGCGCGGGAAGGCTACACACCCGCGGCGACCTCTACGTGCTCGTCCCGCGCAGGTAGTGACGCGTTCGCCGCTGCGGTGTTCGCACGTGGACGCGTGCCCCGTCTGACACCGTCGTAAGACGCGACAGCTGCCGGCGGCCGAGACGGGTGCAGCTGCAAGGCGCGAGGTAGCCGGGAGCGCAGGCGTAGCAGCGCTACGCCGAGCATCCCGGCGCCCGAGCAACGCAGCAGATGCGCCCGTATCGGCCGCCGGCCGCGGTTCGCGGTTGAAGCGCGGCGCTAAAGTTGGGACAATTCACTACCCCCCGCCGCGCCATGCACGACGCCTACATTGTCAGCGCCGCTCGCACGCCGATCGGTGGATTCGGCGGTGCGCTCTCCGCCGTCGCGGCGCCCGAGCTCGGCGCCGCCGCGCTCCGCGCCGCGATCGAGCGCGCGCGCGTTCCCGCGGCGGCGATCGAGCAGGTGATCATGGGGAACGTTCTGGCCGCGGGGCTCGGCCAGGCGCCGGCGCGGCAGGCCGGTCTCGGCGCCGGCGTGCCGCGCGAGCACGGCGCGCTGACGATCAACAAGGTCTGCGGCTCGGGGTTGACGGCCGTCGTACTGGCCGAGCAAATGATACGGCTCGGCGACGCCGACCTGGTCGCCGCCGGCGGCATGGAGAGCATGAGCCGGGCGCCGTATCTCCTGCCGGGCGCGCGCCGCGGTCATCGCCTCGGACCCGGCGGGCTCGTCGACGCGATGATCCTCGACGGACTCTGGGATCCCTACGACGACTTCCACATGGGGAACGCCGCCGAGCGCTGCGCGCGCGAGCAGCACGTCACGCGTGAGGACCAAGACGTGTTCGCGACGCGCAGCTACGAGCGCGCGCAAAGCGCCGTCGCCGCGGGTGCGTTCAGCGCCGAGATCGTGCCCATGAGCGTCCCGGGACGCGGCGGCGCGACGACGGTCGTCACGCACGACGAGGAGCCGAGCCGCGTCGATTTCGCGCGCATCGCGACGCTCCGTCCGAGCTTCGAGCATGACGGTACGATCACGGCCGCGAACGCCTCCACGATCGCGGACGGCGCCGCCGCCGTCGTCGTCGCGAGCGCCGCCGCGGTGGAGCGTCACGGCCTCGCGCCGCGCGCACGCATCGTCGCGGCGACGAGCGCCGGCCGGGCGCCGGCGGAGTTTGCGCTCGCGCCGGTGGACGCGATGCGCCGCGTACTGGCGCGCGCCGACCTCGAACGCGACGACGTCGATCTCTTCGAGATCAACGAGGCATTCGCCGTCGTCGTCGTCCACGCCATCCGCGCCCTCGCGCTCG
>VBKW01000041.1 GCA_005879405.1 Deltaproteobacteria bacterium | reverse complement strand
GGTTCGGCGTGCCGTGCTGGCGCATGCCGAAGAACATGAATCCTTGATTCGAGCTCATCTCGAGGAACTTCGTCATGTTCGAGACCGCGAGCAGACAGAAGCAGATGCCGCAAATGCGGAGCAAGGTCCGATCATCCATAACGCTCCCCCCTCGCGCCGGAGGATGGCGCGCACGCGATGCTGGATCAATCGAGCACGATCTCGGGGTCGGTGTCTCAGGGTCGGGCCCGAGCGGCGCACGCGATCACGTCCGCGGCCTGCTCGGCCGTGAGCACGTCGGTATTGATCACGAGATCGTAGTGCGTCGGCAGCTCTTGCGCGATCTCGTGGAAGCGCCGGAGGTAGTCTTGCCGGTTGCGATCGCCCTCGGCGATCGCCACATTCGCCGTCTCTGCGGCAACGCCCCGTGCGGCGCCCACGCGGAACGCGCGGGTCTCGACTGACGCGGTGACGAGCACGCGCACGACGTCGTTTCGCGTCGCCAGCGTCATCGAGGCGGCGTGCGCGACGATCACCGCACCACCATCGCGCGCGATCTCGTGGATCGCCGCCTGGATGAGGAGGCGGAGATCTTCCGGCTTCGCACGGTAGCTCTGGCGCTCCGGAAGCGCGGCCGCCAAGGGCAGCCCGACCGAAAGCGTCGCGGGGCCGACGAGGTCGCGCGCCGCCGCGAGCTTGTCGATCAGCCCGCGCAGCAGCCGCTGACGTTGCTCCACCGCGGCGACGAGCTTGGGATCCACCTGCGCGAGTCGCGCGGCGCGCTCGATCACCTGCTCGTCGACGTAGCGGAAGCTCAGGCGCTCGGCGACGAGATTGCCGATCTCCTCGCCCAGGGCTCCGTCCGTCCGGGAGATGCACACTACCTGCGCGCCCATGGTGTCGCCGGTGTATAGACCGTCCGCGGCGACGGCGTAAACGGGTGTCTTCGTCACTCGACGTCGGCGCCAGCGGGCCTCGGCAGCGGGACGAAGAACACGACGTACAGCGTCACCATCTCGATCGCGAAGATCGCCAGCTGCATCCGCGCCGCGGGCGGCAGGAGCGCGACCATGCCGACGTGCAGCGCCACCCCGGCGGCGACCGCGACCCGCCGCCAGCGCGCGCTCCAGAGCGCGACGGCGAGCCCGAGCTCGAGGGCGATCGTCCCCCACGAGCACGCCAGCACGAACGGCAGCCGCATCGCCTCCGGAAGCGCGACGAGCAGGTCCGGGGACATGTAGCCGGCGAGCGTCGCGCCGCTCAGATAGACCGGGTTGAGCTTCGCGAGCGCGGCGAAGGCGTACGTCGCGCTCACCTGCGTCCGCAGCAGCCAGACTGCGTACGCTTCGGCGTGCGGACCGACGCGGCCGCGGCGCGCATCGACGCCGAGCGCGCCGCCCGCGTTCGCGAGCACGAGCAAGAGGACGACCAAGACGAGCAGGTAGAGGTGGTTCGAGTACGTCTGCTCGTCGAGGAGCAGAACGTAGGACATCGCGGCCGCGAGCATGACGCCGGCGGTCCGCGTCCAGCACCCGCACGTGAAGAAGAGCGCCGCGCCGGCCCAGAGCGCGACGAGCCACGGGATGCCCGCCGGCCCGAGCTGCGGCAGCCAGGGCACGTACGGCAGGCGCATCGTCGTCGGCTGCGACAGGCGCTCGAGAATCCCGTACGCGACGAGCGCGCGCACGAACGCGGTCGCGCCGATGACGATGCGCAGGATCGCGAGCGGCCGCGGGTCGACGCCGCCGCGCAACAGGCGCGCCGCCGCCGCGCGCGCCGACGACTCCCCGCGCTGCGTGACGACGTCCGCGTGCGTCAGCGGCACGCGTGCGCCTCGATCGCGCCTTGCGGCACGCGCTGCTCATAGACGGTCACGACCGACGGCTCGAGCGCACAGAGGTGCGCCGGCAGCCGGTCGAAGACCGCCGGATCGAGATCGCCGCGGCGGAACGCAAAGTAGTCGTCGACGTCGACGAGCGTACGGCTGCCGTCGGCGCGCTCGACGACGTATGCGGGCGCACGCGTGTGCGCCGCGAACATCTGCCACCCGAAGCGCGCCGGGCGCGCACCGAAGAGGAGCCACGTCGGCACGACGACTTGCAGGGTCAAGAACCCGACGGCGAGTGCGGCGCGCACGAGCAACGCCGGAAACGAGCGCACGCGCGCCAAGAAACTGGATCGCGGTCGAGACTGCAACCCGCGTTGACGAGCACGTCGCGGCGCTGGTAGCGCTGCGACGGTGAGCACTACGTACGACCTGATCACGGTCGGCGGCGGCCTCGGCGGCGCGGCACTCGCCAAGGCGATGGCGGAGCGCGGGGCGCGCGTGCTCGTCATCGAGCGCGAGCGCCGCTTCGGGGACCGCGTGCGCGGCGAGGCGCTCGCACCCTGGGGCGTCGCCGAGGCACGCACGCTCGGCCTCGAGCCGCTGCTCCGCGCGACGTGCGGTCACGAGCTCCGTTGGATCGATCTCGCGTTCGCAGGCACGCAGGTCTCGCATCGGGAGTTGGCAGCGACGACGCCGCAGGCGACGGGATGGATGAGCTTCTTTCACCCGGCCATGCAGGAGACGGTGCTCGAGGCCGCCATCAAGGCGGGCGCCGAGATACGGCGTGACGCACGCGTGCGCGCGATCGAGCCGGGCAGGACGCCGGCAGCGACCGTCGAGCACGAGGGACGGACGACGACCGAGCGCGCGCGCGTCGTCGTCGGCGCCGACGGCCGCGCCTCCGCGGTGCGCAAATGGGGTGGCTTCACCGTCCGACGCGACCCGCCGCGGATCCTCTTCTCGGGCGTCCTCCTCGACCGCCACCAGGCGCCAGACGAGACGAGCCACATTTTTTTTCATCCGTTGATCGGCCGGATCTCGCTTCTCTTTCCACAAGGCGGCGGGCGGGTCCGCGCGTACGTCGGCTACCACAAGGACGCGGCGCCGCCGGACGCGGGTCGCGACGTGCAATGCTTCATCGCCGAGTCCGTCCGCGCCGGCGTCGACCCGAATTGGTACGCGGAGGCAATCCCGGCCGGGCCGCTCGCGATCTTCGAAGGCGCCGACCATTGGGTCGAGCACCCGTACCGCGCCGGCGTCGTCCTGATCGGCGACGCCGCGGCGACGAGCGACCCCACGTGGGGTCAAGGCATGTCGCTCACGTTACGCGACGTGCGGGTGCTGCGTGATGCACTGTGCGGTAACGACGACTGGGATCGCGCGGCGCACGCCTACGCCGCCGCGCACGACGAGCATTACGGCGTCATTCACCGCGTCGACGGCTGGTACTCGGATTTTTTCATGCAGATCGGCGACGAGGCCGACGCGCGCCGGATGCGCGCTCTGCCGTTCATCGCGGAAGACGCGAGCCGGATCCCGGACACGCCGTTCATCGGCCCTGATTTTCCGGCGGGGGACGACGTCCGCGCACGGTTCTTCGGGGAGTAGCGCGGTTACCCGCCGTCGGCGCGCGCGGAGGCGAGCGACGTCAGCGCGTCACGGACGGCGCGCGCTCACGACCCACGCCGCCGCCGCCATGCGCACGCCGACGTCGGGCGTGAAATAGGGCCGGAGCGCGTCGCCGACCGCGGCGGCGACTTCCGCGACCTTCTCCGCGCCGCTTTCGCGCAGCGCGGCGGCGGTCGGGCCGAGCTGCAAGATGAACTTCACGGCCTGGTCGATGCCGGCGCCGCCACCCAGAAGCATGTGTTCGTCGATGGCGTCGAACGTGACCTCTGCGAAGCCGGCGCCGGTGAGAACACCGTCGACGCGCGCGCGATCCGCGAACGAGAACGGACCGGGAGCGTTCGGCTCCGGCAGCGGCGGCGGCGGAATGTGTTGGAACGCCGCCGCGAGCGGCACCGCCATCCACGGATTTTCGTGCAGCGGCCGCCAGCAGACGAACGCGACGCGGCCGCCGCGACGGAGCGCGCGCGCCAGGTTGGCGAACGCGGCACGCGGGTCGGCGAAGAACATGACGCCGAAGCGCGAGAAGAGCACGTCGAACGCGCCGGGCGCGAACGCGTGCGTCTGCGCGTCGGCCTCCTCGAAGCGAGCGTTTGTGACAGCGGCGGCACGTGCGGCGGCCCGGGCTTGCTCGAGCATGGGCGTGGACACGTCGGCGCCGAGCACGGTTCCCTCGGAACCGACGCGGCGGGCGAGCTCGAGCGTCGTCTGTCCGCAGCCGCACCCGACGTCGACCACGCGCTCGCCTGTCGCGATCCCGGCGCGATCCATCGCGCGCCGGCCGAGCGGGCCGATCTGGCGGTCGATCAGGTCCTGCAGCTCGATCCAGTTGCGCGCGCGCTGGTCGTTCCAGTACTTGATCTGCTCGGCGTTCGGGCCGCTGTGCTCGAGCGCGCTCATGACTCCACTGCGCGCAGCGCCTCCAGCACCTTCGTCGGGTGCTCCTCCGCGTTCGCGACGCGCGCCCAGTGGCGCTTCACCTTGCCGTCGGGGCCGATCCACACGGTCGAGCGGATAACGCCCGTCGTCTTCTTGCCGTACATCATCTTCTCGCCGTACGCGCCGTATTTCGTCATCACGGCACGGTCCGGGTCGGAGAGCAGCGGGAAGGGCAGCTTGTATTTGCCGATGAACTTCTGGTGCGACGCCGCGTCGTCTGCCGAGACGCCGAGCACGACCGCGTTATGCTTGCCGAGCTCCTTCCAGTCGTCGCGGAACCCGCACGCCTCTTTCGTGCAGCCGGGCGTGTCGTCCTTCGGGTAGAAGTAGAGGATCACGTTCTTCCCCGCGAAGTCCTTGAGCGAGACCTTCTTGCCGGCGGCATCCGCGAGCGTGAACGCCGGCGCCGCCTTCCCTTCCTCGATCGCCATCTACGAGTCCTCCGTGACCTACTCCGCGCTACCCGGCACCAACACGACCTTGCCCATCACGCGCCGTTCCGCCATCGCGTTCAGCGCCTCGGCGGCGCGCTCGAGCGGAAACGTCGCCGAGACGTGCGGCTTCAGCTTGCCGGCGCGGAACCACGTCATCAGCTCGGCAATGTTGGCGCGATGGCGCTCCGGCTCGCGCACGGTGAACGCGCCCCAGAACACGCCGACGATCTGGCACCCTTTCAGGAGCACGAGATTCAGCGGGATCTTCGGGATGTCGCCGGCGGCGAACCCGACGACGAGATAGCGCCCGTCCCACGCCGTCCCCCGCAGCGCCGTCTCGGCGTAGGCGCCGCCGATCGGGTCGTACACGACGTCGACGCCGTTCCCCGACGTCAGCTGCTTGACACGCTCCTTCAGGTCCTCACGCGCGTAGTCGATGAGCTCGTCGGCGCCGTGCTCGCGACAGACGGCGAGCTTCTCCGGCGTCGACGCGGCGGCGATCACCCGCGCGCCCATGAGCTTGCCGAGCTCGACCGCCGCGAGGCCGACGCCGCCCGCGGCGCCGAGGACGAGGAGCGTCTCGCCTTCGCGCAGGTGCGCGCGGTCCTTCAGCGCGTGGTGCGAGGTGCCGTACGTCATCAGAAACGCCGACGCGGTGACGAAGTCCATCTCGTCGGGGATCGCGATCGTGCGGCTCGCATCGACCGCGAGCTCCTCGGCGAACCCACCCCAGCCGGTCGAGCCGATCACGCGATCGCCGATCTCGAGCGTCGTCACGCCCTCGCCGAGCGCCGTGACGACGCCGGCGACCTCGCCGCCCGGCGCGAACGGCAGCGGCGGACGGAATTGGTACTTGTTCTGGATGATGAGGACGTCGGGGAAATTCACCCCCGCCGCGCGGACCGCGAGCAGAACCTCGCCGCGGTTCGGCGTCGGCGACGCCACGTCCTCGACGACGAGCGAGTCGGGCGGCCCGTACTCCTTGCAGAGAACCGCTTTCATGGCTCACCGCGGACGGCCGCAATCCGCGCTCGCCCGTTACGGTGAAGCCCGTGGGCGGCCGTCATCGGTGGCAGGTGCGGCCTTGCTTCGAGAAGTACTGCTGGTGGTACTCCTCGGCCGGGTAGAACGTCGACGCGGGGACGATCTCGGTGACGATCGGCCGCCGGAACCGGCCGCTGCGCTCGAGACGCTCCTTCGACGCGCTCGCCGCCGCCTGCTGCGCGGCGTCGTGGAAGAAGACCGCGGAACGGTACTGCGTGCCGACGTCGGGTCCTTGGCGATTCAGCGTCGTCGGGTCGTGCTCGTTCCAGAAGACGTCGAGCAGCTGCTCGTACGTGACGCGCGCAGGGTCGTACTCGACGAGCACGCTCTCGGCGTGGCCGGTGCGGCCGGAGCACACGCGCTCGTACGTGGGGCTCTCGACGGTGCCGCCGGTGTACCCGACCGTCGTCTTCGTCACTCCCGGCAGGGTGCGAAACGCCTCCTCGACGCCCCAGAAACAACCCGCTGCAAACGTCGCTTGTGCCATGGTCGCGCTCCTCGGGAACCTACGCGCTTACTCGGGTACGCTCCTCGGCCCGACATTCTCACGGGCGCAGCGGAGCGGCAACCCGGTCGAGGTCGCGCCAGCGCTGCGCGACCGGCCACAGCGCCTGCTCGAGCTGGTGCGCGATGTTGAGCGCGAGCGCCTCGCGGCCGGCGGCGGTCGCGATCTGCACGCTCGTCGGCAGGCCCTCGTCGCCGAGGCCAGCGGGGACGGCGACCGCGGGAACACGCGTGAGATTGAAGAGCAGCGTGTAGGCGGCGAGCACGAGCGTGACCGGCATCTGCTGACCGGCGACGTCGACATACTCGGCACCGATGCGCGGCGCTTCGAGGGCGGTCGTCGGCATGAGGAGCGCGTCGACGCGATCCGTGAGGAGCAGCGACAGCGTTTGCGTGAGCCGCTCGCGCATGTGTTGCGAGCGGACGAGCGCGGCGGTGTCGAAGCTCTTCGCGAACTCGAGGAGCGCGCGCACGTCGGCGCCGTACGCGTCCGGCTGTGCCGCGAACTGGTGCGCGTGCTGCGCATAGGTCTCGACCCAGATGAGGTTCGCGGCGAGGAACGCGTCGTCCGGCGGCGGCAGCTCGACGCGCACGATCTCCGCCCCGAGCGCCGCGAGCGCGTCGCGCGCTCGCGTGAGGGCGGCATCGACCGCGCGCGCGAGCGGCGCGGCGCGGAACTCGGGTGCGACCGCGATGCGGCGGCCGCGTAGCGGTCGATCGAGATCGCGGGTGAAGTCCTCCGCGGGAAATCGCCGCGACCATGGATCCTCGGGATCGAATCCCGCCATCGCGTTCAATGCGAGCGCGCAGTCGCGTGCCGTGCGCGCGATCGGCCCGACGTGATCACAGCTCGCCGCCATCGGATACGTGCCGCGCAGGCTCACGCGTCCGTGCGTCGGCTTCAATCCGACGCAGCCGCAGAGCGCGCTCGGGATGCGAATCGAGCCGCCGGTATCGGAGCCGACGGCGAGCGCGACGAGGCCGCCGCCGACCGCCGCCGCCGAGCCGCCGCTGGAGCCGCCGGGAATGCGGTCGTGGCGCCAGGGGTTGTGGGTCGTGAGGTAGTGCGGATTGCTCGTCGAGACGCCGCACGCGAACTCGTGCGTATTGGATTTGCCGAGCACGATCGCGCCGGCGGCGCGCAGCCGCCGGACGGGCTCGGCGTCGGCGGCGGGGACGTTTTCGCGAAAGAGACTCGACCCGTACGTCGTCCGCAGACCGGCGGTGTCGCACAAGTCTTTGACGGCGATCGGAATCCCGTGCAGCGGACCGCGACGGCGACCGTGCACGAGCTCTTCGGTGAGGCAATCGGCGTCGCCACGCGCCTCGTCGGCGCACACGGCGACGAACGCCTGCACGCGATCGTCGGCGGCGGCGACGCGCGCGAGCGCGGCGTCGGTCAGCTCGCGTGGCGAGAGCGCCCCCGCGGCAATCGCCGCCGAAAGCTCGGCGACGCTCTTTCGATGCAAGTCATCGCCGCCTGCCATCGTCGACCCTGTTTGTAGCAGGAATCGCGCCGATTGGCAGAGCGCCCGCGCAGCGTTCGACAACGCGTGGCCCGACGGTAAGCTGGAGGTGAATGACTCCCCGCTCCCGTGACGGCGTCTTGTGGTTCGCGGCGGGCGCGCTGCTGGCGCTCTTCGTCGTGCGACTCGTGCCGGCGATCGTGCAACGCGTCGCGTGCCGCGGCGGCGCCTGCACGACGAGCGTCGCACGCGCGGCGACACGGCTCGCACGCGACGACGCGACCCAGCGCGCGCCGTTGCCACGAAACGACGCGACCAAGGGTGCGCAGTTGGCGCGGAACGACGCGGTCCCCGGCGCGGCGTCTCCGCAACGCGACCTCGACCTCGGCCCCGGCGTGTACGTGATGCGTGCGCCCGAGGCCACGGCGGCTCGCGTGGCGCCGTCGCCCGCGCCGTCCGATGCCGCCGTCACCGCACCGTCGCCGGACGCGGCGACGCTGTCGGCGAAACGAGACGAGGCGTCGACGGCGCCGCCGCCCCTCGATGCGGCGCCGGACGCGGCAGCGCCGGCCGCGCGCGATCCTGGCGCGGCCGCGGCGCGCGCAGCCACGGGCGACGCGGCGGCGGTCTCGTCATCCGCGGAGCGCCCCGCAGGGACCACACCGCAAGCGAGCGCGGACGATACCGCATCGACGGCGCCTCAGGTCGCCGCGGCGGCGCCGCCGGAGCTCGGCGCAGCGTCGAACGCCGTCGAGGCGACTCCCCCTCCCGCCGCGGCGCCGCCGCAGCCTCAGGTCGCGTCGAACGCGGTCGAGACGACGCCTCCGGCGGCGGCGCCGCCGCTCAACGACGCACGTGCCGCCGCCGCCGTCAGCCCGCTCGACGGCTGGTGGCTGGTCACGCACGCGACCGAATCGAGCCGCGGACGGCCGGACAACGGTCTGCTGGTCGTGTATCGCATCGAGCTCCGCCAGGACGGTGCGCGCGTGTTCGGCAAGGGCTCGACGTGGTCGAAGAACGGGTACGTGCTCCGGCCGTCGGAGCGCACGCCGGTCGTCGCGACCGCAACGTGGCACGACAACCGCATCGAGCTGGTTCTCATCGAGCACGGGCGGCGCGGCACGCGGCAACAACGCGTCGAGTGGCAGCCGACGGCCGACGGCGAGGCCTTCGAAGGTCGCTTTACCGCCGACGCGACGAACATGGTCGGCCGCTCGGAGGCCGTTCGCGAGCTGAGCGCGCCGGTGGAGGAGGCGCGCCAGCGCGCCGAAGAGCCTCGACGTCGCCGCCGCGCTCGCTGGCGCTGAGCATCGCCCGGCTCGCGTCGCCCACGATGCCGCATCCTCCAACGTCCCGCGCTCGCGCGAGGTGGACGACTTCGCCGGCGCCCCGTCATCGCGCAGGTCGGGTACGGGGCGACGATGCCCGCGATCCACGAACGAAGAACGCGGAGCGAAGAACGTGCCACAGACGAGACCGAGTCCCGCACGGATTCCGAGCGCGGAGAGCCGCAACTCGCCCGCGTTGATCGCGAGCATGCGACCGAACGCGTCAGGACGGTCGGCGAGCATCGAGACCACGCGCCGCCGCAAGGCCGGATGCGCGGCAACCCAGAGCATCAGGCTCGTGAGGAAGTAGTACGCGCGGCTCAAGCGCCGGTATGCGCGCTCGTACTCGGCGAGCGGGGCGCGGCGGGCGACCACGTCGACGAGGGCGCGCGCACCGTCGAAGGCGAGCGTCAGCCCCTCGCCGGTGAGCGCGTCGAGGTAGCCGGCTGCGTCGCCGACGAGCGCCACACGATCGCCATGGCGGATTTTGACGTCGCGACGCAGCGGCCCGGCGCCGCGCACGTCGGACGCGGGCGCGGCGCCGGCGACGCGCATGGCAAGAGCGGGAAAGCGCGCCAGCAGCTCTTCGAAACGGGCGCCGTCTCCATCCGAGAGAAACGCGATTCCGACCCCGCCTTCACCGGCGGGCGTGACATAGGCCTCGGCGCGCGCGCCCCAATGCACCTCGACGAACGGCGACCACGGCGCGACCGCGTAGTGACGCCGCATCCCGAACCGCCGCCGGCCGCGCGGCGGGCCGCCGAGGCCGGCGTCGCGACGAATCGCGCTCGCGAGGCCGTCGGCGCCGACGAGAAGACGCGCGCGGACGCCGCCGGCGTCGGTCGCGAGCTCGATGCCGTCGTCGAGCGAGCGCCATTCGCGTGCCGCGCATTCGTAGCGGAGGGTCACGCCGAGAGCCCGTGCACGCGCCACCATGCCAGCGACGAGCGCGGTACGCCGCACGCCCCAGCCCGGTCCGCCGGGAAACCGGCCCTCGGCGACGACATCCCCGTCGACGTAGCGCACGCCGACGAACGGCGTCCGTCCGGACTCCGGCACCTCGACGCCCATTGCCGCGAGCGCGCGCACGGCGCCCGGCATGAGTCCCTCGCCGCACGCTTTGTCGAGCGGCAGCGCGCGGCGATCGACGACGATCGACTCGAGGCCGTGCTCGGCGGCGATGATCGCCGTCGCGAGCCCGGCCGGACCGCCGCCGACGATCGCGAGGTCCGTCGTCATCCGGCCGCACGCCAGCCGGGGATGAACCGCGGGCGATCCCCGAGCCGGGATCCGTAGTCACAGTGGGCGGCGAGGGCGCGTTCCTCGCAGCCGATGCGCACGCGCAAGAGGGCGGCGTTCGCGAGCGTGAAACCGAGCGCGGTGAGCCACGCACTGTGCACCAGCGGCACCGCGAACCCCTCGATGACGACCGCAAGATAGTTCGGATGACGCACGTATCGGTACGGACCGGCGACGATCGCCTGGTCGCCCGGCACGACGAGCACGCGGACGTTCCAGCGTGGGCCGAGCGTCAGGACCGCCCAATAGCGCAACGCTTGCGCGAGGACGACGAGCACCAGCATCGGCGCCGCCAGCGCAGGCAGAAATGGCCGCTGCAGCAGGACCACCTCGGCACCACACGCGACGAGGAACGCCGTGTGCAGCAGCTTCATCACTTGAAAGTGCCGTTGCCCGACCTCGATCGCGCCCCGAGTGCGCGCCAGCGCCGCGTTGCGGCGGCTGATCGCGAGCTCGACCAGCCGCTCGACGCCGAGGAGCGCGAGGAGAACGAGGTACCAGCTCACCATCGTAGGAGGACGAGCTCGGCACAGAGGCCCGGCCCGAGCGCCAGCAGAAGTCCCCACGCCCCGGGCGGCGGCCGGTGCGCATCGATCGTGTCGCGCAACACCATCAACACGGACGCGCTCGAGAGATTGCCGACACGGCGGAGGCTGTCCCACGTCACCGCGAGGGCGTCGTCGGCGAGGCCGAGACCGCGCTGCACCGCCTGCAACACGTGCGGCCCGCCGGGATGGCAGACGTAGCTCGCGACGTCGGCGCGCGTCAGGCCGTGCGCGGAGAGAAACGCGTCGACGTCCGCGGCGAGACGCGCTTCGATGATCTTCGGGACGTCCGCCGACAGCACGACACGAAATCCCTCCGCCGTGACGTCCCACCCCATCACGTCCTCGCTGTCGCGGTAGAATACGGACCGGCTGGCGACGACGGCGGGCCCGGCGCAGCGCGGCGCGCCGGCGCCGTTCGTCCCCTCCGCGCGATCGCCGCCGACGAGGACCGCGGCCGCGGCGCCGTCACCGAAAAGACCGCTCGCAATCAAGTTGGCGAAGGACACGTCGCTGCGCTGCAGCGTGAGACTGCAGAGCTCGACCGACACCAACGCCACGACCTCCTGCGGAAACGCGCGCAGATAATCGGCGCCACGCGCGAGACCGGCGGCGCCGGCGACGCAGCCGAGGCCGAAAATCGGCGTGCGCTTGACGTCGCGGCGAAGGCCGAGGCGGTTCACCAACCGTGCGTCGATCGACGGCGTCGCGAGGCCGGTGATCGAGACGAAGATGACGTGATCGACGTCCTCGGGCTGCAGCTCCGCGTTCGCGAGGGCGTCGCGGAGCGCCTCCTCGCCGAGATCGACCGCGCAGCGGATGAACGCGTCGTTGGCGGCGGTGAAGGACGTCAGCTCGGCGTACGCCGCGAGCGGCAGCGCCAGATGCCGTCCGCCGACGAGCGTGTTGCGGTGGATCGTGGCCAGTCTGTGCGCGCCACGATGGCGCGACGCCCACACCTGCTCCAGCGCCGCGATGAGCGTCTCCTGATCATAGTAATGCGGCGGAAACGCTCGACCGACGGACGCGATACGCATCGTGGACCCTCGTGCAACCATGACCCTTGTAGCGAGGATCCCGGTTCCAGGCGAGCCACCCAGAAGATTCCTAGTGGGAAAGTTCCCCATTCGCGGCTGACTTCCCGCCTGCGCCGCGGAAGGCCGCGACTAGGTCAGCGCGCGACGCAGCGGTTGCGCAGGGTGCCGAGGCCCTCGATCGTGCTCACGATCTCCTCGCCCGCCGCCAGATAGCGGCGCGGGGTGCGCGTCGAGCCGACGCCGCTCGGCGTGCCGGTGAAGACCAGGTCGCCGGGCTCGAGCGTGCAGAGCGACGACAGGAACGCGATCAGCGCCGGCACGCCGAAGATCATGTCGCTGGTACGGGCGTCCTGCATGCGCTCGCCGCCGACGTCGCAGGTGAGCGCGAGGTCGTTCGGGTCGCGCACCTCGTCGAGCGAGACCAGCGCGGGGCCGAGCGGGCCGAAGGTGTCGAGCGATTTCCCCATCGAGAACTGCGGCGGCTTGTCGGCGAACTGCAGGCGGCGATCCGAGATGTCCTGCCCGACGCAGTAGCCGGCGACCGCGGCGAGCGCGTCGGCGGCCGCGATCGCGCGCCCGCGGCGGCCGATCACGACGACGAGCTCGACCTCCCAGTCGACGTACGCC
>VBKW01000037.1 GCA_005879405.1 Deltaproteobacteria bacterium | reverse complement strand
CGTCGCGCCGGCGGTGCTCGGCTTCACGCTCGGGCTGCGCGGCGTCTGGGACGCTGTCGTCCTCTGCGCGTTCGTCTGCTGTGGGATCGCGCGGCTCGCCCGCTACAACGTCACCGCCGCCGCACTGTCGGGCGGCACCGGCAAGGTGCCCTACTACGAGGGTACTCCGATCCCGACGAGCGTCATCATCGTCGCGCTCCTCGTCGTCGCCTGGTGGCGCGGTGCCGTCGGGCACGACATCTGGCTCGGCCGCTGGCGTGCCATCGGCGGCGGCCATTTGCACCCGCTCGTTCTGCTCTACGCGCTGAGCGGCGGCTTGATGGTGAGCCGCATCCGGATTCCGAAGCCGTAGCCCGCGCTACCGTGTCGCCGGCGTGTCCGCCGTCGGCGCACCGCGCCGCAACCGCATCACGTAGTCGGCGATCGCGTCGATTTTCAGGAGCGCGGTGCGGCGGCGGTGCGGCTCGCTGATGAGCGCCGCCTCGAGCACCTCGCCCCAGACGGGCATCTGCGCCGTACCATGGGCGCGGATCTTCCGCCGGCCGTCGATCTGCCGCATCAGCTCCGGTATCCCGGAGCGCAGGCGCGTCAAATCCGTCGGCCGCGGACAGAGCGCCGCGCCCGCGGGGCCGTCACCGTGGCCGGCCACGCCATGGCACGAGGCGCAGAGGCGGCGGTACAGCGACTCGCCCGTGACCGGCGCGCCCCCGGCGGTCTCGATCCGCGCGTCGGCCGCGACCTCGATGCGCGTCTCCGCCGCGACCGGCGCCGCCACGACGTCCACCCCCGCGGCGCCGAGAAGCATCGTCGTGACCACAATCAACGCCGTCATCGCGCTCACCTCGCCGACCTCGCTCTCCGACGATCCTTCAGCACGTCGACGCCTGCCAACGCAACCGCCCCGAGAAGGGCGGTCGCAACGCCGACGCCAGCGGGGTACGAGGAGGCCGCATCGTCTACGGGGCCGTCGGCGTCTGCGGCGTCGGCCCGACGGTGACGATTTCCGTGTTCGCCTCCGACGGCGATCGGCTTACGCATCGAGCATCGCGCTCACCTCCGAGTAGGGAATCGCGTCTGCGGCGAAGGTGAAGCTGCCGCGGTCTTTCATCTCTGCGACGCCGCGGAGAAAGGCGCCGAGAGCGGCGCGCGCGAGCGTGCTGCCGAGGCTCACCCGTCGCACGCCGATCGCGGCGAGCTCCTGCAGCGTCAGCGGCACACCGGCGAGACCGGCGACGTAGTTGACCGGGCGATCGACGGAGCGGACGATCGCCTCGAGCTGGGCTCGGGTCGTCGTTCCCGGCGCGTAGAGCACGTCGGCGCCGGCCTCTTGGTACGCTTGCAGGCGCGCGAACGTGTCGTCGAGGTCGGGATTGCCGATGAGGAAATTCTCGCACCGCGCGGTGAGCGTGAACGGGAACGGCAGCTTGCGCGCTTCCTCGACCGCCGCGCGGACGCGCTCCGCCGCGAAGTCTCGGGCGTGCAGCCGTGCGGCCCGTCCATGCAGCTGCGCGTAGACGAGATCCTCGATCGACGCCCCGACCAGCCCGCGCTCCGCGCCGAGCCGGATCGTCTCGGCGACGACGTGCGGATCGTCGCCGAAGCCGCTCTCCAGGTCGGCGCTGACCGGCAGATCGGTCGCGGTGACGATCCGGCCGACGTGCTCCATCATCTTGTCGCGCGTGACCGTGCCGTCCCGTCGTCCGACCGAGAACGCGTAGCCGGCGCTGGTCGTCGCGAGCGCCTCGAAGCCGGCGGCCGCGAGCAGGCGTGCCGTTCCGGGGTCCCACGGATTCGGAATGATGAACGTCTGCGGGCGCGCGTGCAGCGCACGGAACGCCTCGCCTTTCTGTCGTTGCGTCGTCGTCGATCGCGTCATCGTCAGTAGCCCTCCTGACGGCCAGTCCTAGGCGTGTGCTGATGATGTGTCTAATGCATAGGTTTTCTAATCATCATCAGCTAAACTGATCCATTGTGGAGCTCGATCACCTCGACGCGTTTCTCGCCGTCGCGCGAGCCGGCTCCTTCACACGCGCGGCGGCCGCGCTCCATCTGTCGCAGCCGGCGGTGAGCCGTCGCATCGACTTGCTCGAGCACCGGCTCGGCGCGCCGCTCTTTGAGCGCGTGCGCGGGAGCAGCGTCATTCTCACCGAGGCCGGGCGCGCGTTCCTGCCGCACGGCGAGGGCGCGCTCGCGAGAGTGCAGGACGGTATCGAGGCGGTCCGGGCGCTCGTCCACGGCGACTCGGGAACGATCACGCTCGCGCTCGTCGGCACCCTCGCCGACACGCGGCTCACCAAACGCCTGCGGCGATTTCGCGCGGCCTATCCCGGCGTCCGCCTGCTGCTGCGCACGGCGAACAGCGCCGAGGTCACGGGTCTCGTCCGCCGCGGCGACGCAATGCTCGGTCTGCGCTATGGGGCAAGCGCGGACCCCGACGTCGTGTCGCTGCGCATCGGCGAGGAGCGCATGATCGTCGTCTGCGCGCCGGAGCATCGACTCGCGACGCGCTCCCGCCTGAAAGCCGCCGCGCTCGCGGGTGAGCCGTGGGTGACGTTTCCGTCGCGCCCCGACGGCGGCGACGCCGGCCGCGTCGTCGAGCGCCAGCTCGCCGTCGCCGGCTTGAGCGACGCCGAGACCGTCGTCATCGACAGCCTGACCGCGCAGAAACGCTTCGTCGAATCCGGGTTCGGCCTCGGGCTCGTCCCCGAAAGCAGCGCTCGCGAGGAGCTCCGTCTCGGGACGTTGCGGAAACTGCACGTCCCGGCCATGCGCACGGCGATGAGCGTCGTGCTGATCCGTCGCCGTCGCGCCCATCTCACGGGGGCGGCGCGACGATTGATGACCGTCCTCGGCGCGACGCTCGGCGCCCGGCGCACCGCATCGCCGGCGCGCTGACGCCTGGATCCGATCGGGAGCTCGCCGCTCTCACGATCGTCCGACGCGCCCGCGAGAGCGCGACGACGCTACGTCGAGAACGGCAGCCGCATCCGGAACGTCGTCCCCCCGCCCTCCGCGCTGGTGCCGCTGAAGACGCCGTGATGCGCGGCGACGGCGTTGTAGACGATGCGCGTTCCGAGGCCGGTGCCGCCGGGCTTCGTGCTCTTCGGGTCGCCGCGCAAGATGCGCTCGAGCAGCTCCTGCGGCATGCCGCGGCCGGTGTCGGACACCTCGATCTCGACGAAGCCGCCGTCCGGGAAGCGTCCCTCGGTCGTGGCGGCGATTGCGACCGTCACGGTGCCCCCGGCGGCCGTCTCCGCGATTGCGTTGTTCACCAGATTGTAGACGGCGCGCTCCACCTGAAACCGGTCGAACCGGCATTCCGAGATGGGCAGCAGTCGGCGGCTCAACGTGATGCCGCACGCGTGCGCCACCGGATCGAGCATCTCGAGCTGCGCGGCGACGACGCTCGCGAGGTCGTTCGACTCGAGCTGCGGCTCGGTCACCGTCCCTTTGAGCGCGTCGGCGATCAGCTTCGCGTACTCCTGGACGGCGCCGACTTGATCGAGAATGAGGTCGATGATCTCGCCGTACCCTTCGCGAACGCCGCCCGAGATGCGCGCCAGCGTCTCGGCGATCTCGGCGGGCGCCGTCGCCGCGAACGCGTCGAGCTCCTGGAACATCGCATCGAGGTCCGGGCGCAGCGCCGAGATGCCCATGACGATCGGCGCGACCTTGTTCTTGATGTCGTGGCTCAGGTCGCCGACGGCGTGGGCGATGGCGGCCGTTTGCGCTTCGCGGGCGAGCTGCGCCGTCTCGATGGCCGCCGCGGCGACCGACGCGATGATCTCCAGCACCTCGAGATCGTTCTGATCGAACTCGCTTTCCTGCTTGTTGAGGATCTGCATCACCCCGATCGGGCGCCCCGCCTGATATTTGAGCGGCACGGTCACGAGACTCGTCGTGGCAAACCCCGTCTTCCGCTCCACCTCGGTGTCGTGCTCGACGGCGTCCTCGGGATGATTGGTGATCTGCGACTTCCCGGACCGAAACACCGCGCCTGCGAGACCGGCATCGGCATGCATCGTGTGCCCCGTCAGCTCCCTGCCCTTCTCACCGACGACGTAGCGAAAGACGAGCGCGTCGTCCTCGGGCCGGTGCAAGTAGATCGTTCCCGCGACGGCCCCGACGGCCTCCAACGCGACGTTCAACACGCCTCGCAGCCGATCCTCGAGGTCGAGCGACGAGGAGAGCAGCCCGCTCACCGCGTGCACGGCGGCGATCTGGCGGTTGCGAGCGTCGAGCGTCTCGCGGATGTCGGTCACGGACGCGGTGTTACCCGCCATGTCTCAGTTGTAGCACGTCATGGGCAGTGCGACCGCCCTTCAATGGTGCGCTTGCCAGACGCGGACGGCCGCGAGCGGATGGACGAGCATGACGACGTTCAACAACAGGCTATCGCGGATCGTCAACATGAGCGCCACTTCGAGCGTACAGACGAGGACGATCGTGACGCGCGTCGGCAGGCGCGCCGCGAGGGCGAAGCCGAGCATGCAGACGGCGATGTCGCCCATCGAGTTGAAGACGCTGTCACCGTAGTAGCCGACGGCCATCGTCGCGGCGCGGTAGCGGTCGATCACCGCGTTCGTGTTCTCGAGGACTTCCCATGCCGACTCGAGCGCGACCGCCAGCAGCGCTCGCGCCGGCAGCATCAGGCGCCCGGCGACGAGCGAGGTCACGAAGTAGAGCAAGACGCCGTGGGTGACGTGCGTGAACGTGTAGGGATCGGTGAGCTGCTGCGAGTTCTCGGGACCCCACGCGTCGGACGTCCAGAGCTCGATCGAGCCACACCGACAAAACGGCGTGCGTCCCATCGCGAGCTCGAGCGCCGCCGCGAGCGCCATGATCGCCGCGCCCGCCGCGACGTAGCGCCAGCGCGAGGCGGACCGACGGACGTGTGCGGGCGTCATCGAACGGCGCGTGCGATTGCCGGCTGAAGAGTCACGTGTGCGACCCGGGGGCGAGTGCCTGCAACAACCCGTCGCCGCCGGCGTCCTCCGCCGTGACCGGAACGATCCCGATCTCGTCGGCGCCCGCCGCCGCGTACGCGGCGAGCCCCTCACGCAACTCGTCACGCGTCCCCGCGAGACAGACGGTGTCGATCAGATCGGAGGTGATCGCCGCGGCGACGTCGCGTGGATGCGCGCCGCTGCGTGCGAGGGTGACGGCGTCGCCGTGGCCCGCGTCGGTGAACATCTCGCCGTAGCCGGGCTGCCCGACGTAGAGCACGAGCTGGCGCGTGAGCTCGGCGCGCGCCGCCTCGCCGGGTGTCACCGCCGCCGGCACCCACGTCGTGATCGGCGGCGCCGGTCGTCCGGCCGCGCGCGCTGCGGCGGCGACGGCGTCGCGGACGCGGGCAAGCTGCGCCACCGTGACGACGTTCAGGACGACGCGATCCGCGATCGCGGCCGCGGCGGCGAGCATCCGCGGGCCGAACGCCGCGACCGCGATCGTCGTCTGCGTCTGCGCGCCGGCGGCGAGGCGAAACCCGTCGGTCGCCACCTCGGTGCCGGCGAACGCCGAGCGCTCGCCGCGCAGGATCGGCCGCAGCGCGCTGACGGTCTCGCGCATCCGCGTGACCGCCGGCTGCCAACGACGGCCGTGCCAGCGCTCGACGACTGTCGGCGTCGAGGCGCCGAGGGCGAGGTGCGCCGCGCGACCCCCGAGGACGCTCACCGATGCAACGCCGAGCGCCAGCGCCGCCGGGTCGCGCGTGCCGACCGGCAGCGGTCCGACGACCAGCGTGATGCGCGCGGTCGCCCGCGCGAGCGCGCCCGCGAGCGCGAAGGCGTCGAAGGTCATCATCTCGCCGATCCAGAGCGAGTCGTATCCGAGCCGGTCGGCGGTCGCGCCGATCGCGACCGCCTCGAGCGGCGGACGATCCAGCCAGTACGGCATGACGACGCTGAGCTTCATGCGGCGACCATACCACGCGTGTCGGGAACGCCTGCGAGCGTTTTCGCCGGATCGCCTGTCGGACGCACGTCGTCGCGCATCTCTGGCAGGCGCACATCGTCGCGCATCACTGCCAGACGGCGCTGCTACTTTCGTCGCACGCCGAGCGACGCGACGCTGCTACCTTATGGCGCGACGGTACGGTCGTTGCATCATCGCAGGCGGTGTTCCTCGGTTCCGCCCTCGCCCTCGGTGCCTTGCTCGCCGCATCACCCGCCAGCTCGCAGCTGCGCGTCATGTGCTACGGCGACTCCATCACCGCCGGCAGCGACGAGTCGAATCCCGCGAACAGCTACCCGGGCGAGCTCCAGCGTCTGCGCTCCGACTTCGACGTCGTGAACCAGGGCCGCGACGGCGACGTCAGCGGCAACCTCGACCGCTTCAAAGCGGCGCTCGCCGAAACGTCGCCGGACGTGGTCGTACTCATGCTCGGCACGAACGACCCCGTCTGCACGCCGGGCGCGACGCCGGGATGCAAGGAAGCGCCGACCGCCGAGGAGACGGCGACGAACCTCATGCGCATGGCGGACGCCGCGCGCGCCGCCGGCGCGCAGGTGCTCGTGCTCACGCCGCCACCCGCCGTCTGCAAGGCCCACTGCGACTCGCGGAACGACGTCGCGTACGCGATGTGGATGCGCGACGCGTTCACCGCCCGCCTCACCGACGTGCTCCGGCACGTCCAAACCCCACGCGGCATCCGCATCGCGGACCTTCGCCGCCGACTGTCGGATGCCGCGTGGTCGACGCTGTCAACGAACGGCCTGCACCCGTCGGAGGAAGGCAACCGGAGGATCGCGCGCTTCGTCGCGGCGTACATCCCGAGCCGTGAGGCGTCGCACGTGACGGTCGCGCGTCGCTTCGAGGGTCACCGCCGTCACCCCGGCGAGACCTGGTCCGCGAAATCGGAGCCGAATCCGTTCGCGCGCAAGCCGCAAGACCCGCGCTACACGTATTGAGCTGAGGTCGAGCCGCCCGCGCTCAGCGCGCGAGCCCGCGCCGGCCGTGCTCCATCCATGCCGCGCACTCGGGTGTCAGCTTCTCGGCGACGCGACGTTCGTAGGCCGCGAGCTCGTCGGCGGTCAGCACGTCGCGCCAGCGGCCGTTCGTGCCTTTGAAGACGAAGGTCTTGAGGCCGCCCTTGAACAGCATGTCGACGGCGCCGATCCGCGCTTCGCCCTCGCGCATGCGCTCGAAGGTGCAGCGCGCGACCACCTCCGGCCAGCACGCCTCGGGAACGTCGGCGCCGATGAACGCCGCGATCCGTCGCATCTCGCCCGCGAGATCGGCCTTGAGATCGTTGTAGTGGACGAGGAGGAGGTTCGGACGCCGGCGCTCTTCCCAGAAGGTCGCGACGTGCGGGAAGAAGAGCTCGTCCTCGTCGAGCCAGCGCCCGAAGAAGCCGTGGACGTCGCCGTCCCACGCGGGAAAATGCGGCACGCCTTCCGGCGCCTCGGCGTTTATCGACTCCCGCACCTCGTCGCGGAAATGCTCGACGTGATTGAAGAGCGACATGAACGCGTCGCGCCCGTCGCGCGCGACGAAGATGTAGCGCGCGTCATCGAACCACGGGATGCCGTCCGCCGGCGTGTGACTCTTCATGAAGCGGCGGTGCGTCTGCGCCTCGAGCAGCGCGTACATCTCGCCGGGCGGCATCAGCTTCATCTCGATCCACGGACTGATCGCGAGCACCGGCCCGGGCGCGTCGCTCTCGGGCCACAGAAGGCTCGCGACGATCGACTGCATCCACGTCGTGCCGCACTTCGCGGGGGTGCAGACGAAGATGTCGCCGGGCCGCGGCACATAGC
>VBKW01000295.1 GCA_005879405.1 Deltaproteobacteria bacterium | reverse complement strand
CGGCGCCCGCTTGGACTTCGAACCCGACGCTTTCTTCGCCGGCGACGCCGTCGCGACCGCCGTGCGCCGTCCGGCGTGTCGGTTGCGGCGCGAAGACGCGGCGGCGGTCGCGGTCGCCGGACGGTCGATGGCGCGGGCGACCGCCAAGACGGCATCGATATACGCGGCCGACCGGTTGTACGCCCAGATGACGTGGCGGCGCTCCGCGGTGGAGAGTCCCGCGTGCCAGCCCTTCGCCTTCAGAAACGACGCGCACGAGAGCGCGGCGTCCGCCGGGTCGTACAGGTCGATGCGCCCGTCGCCGTCGCCGTCTGCGCCGTGCTCGAGGTAGCTCGTCGGCAAGAACTGCGGCGCGCCGAACGCCCCCGAGCCCGACCCGCGGAGCGCGAGCGGGTCGACGTCCAGCCGCTCCGCGACGAGGAATACCCCGTGCACCTCGGGATAGAACGTGTCCTCGAGGTAACGCGCGCGCGCCCGCACGCGCGCCTCGACGTCCGGATCGCCGTCGGGCGCGAGCCGGGCGAGGTTTCGGCGCAGGTTCGCCAGCTCGTTCGCCATCGCGAGCCGCGCGAGGCGATGGAGGATCATGCTCGACCCGGTGTTCCGGCCGCACCCAGACTCGACGTACATGATCGCCGCGACGATGCTCGCCGGCACGCCCTCCGCGGTCGCAGCCCGATCGAGCTCGCCGCCGAGCTCCTCGCGGCACCGGCGCGCCGCGGCGATGCCCGGCGGGCGCAGGAAACCCCGGTACAGGCGTCGCGGCTCGCGCGCGGTGAGCCCGAAGTCGAGCCCGTCGAACGGCTCCATCCGCGGGTCGTCGAAGGCGCGTTCGACGCGTCCGCGGTCGAGTCCGTCCACGACGAGCTTCTCGACGAGCGGACCCCACCCACGGTGCTCGTCCGCCGCCGCGCCGGCGGGGCGCAGCGACAGGAGGACGAGGACGGCGACGGCGATTCGGCGGATCACGACGTCAATGATATCGGCAGGCCGGCGCACAATCTTCAAGGCTCCGGCCATTGTCGCCGCACGGCGTAGATCAATACGGCGGCGCCTTCGGCCCACGCTGCACACGGGCGGCTTCGGTCCACCACGCCGGGTCGTCCGCAAACCGGGGGAAAGCACGGTTGAGCGCGAATCAGATCTCACGCTCGGCGATGAGAGCCGCGGCTCAACGACTACCGCCTGCGAACAAGCCCGAACGGAACGCCGGCTCGAGGAGAATCACGATTACGAGGGCCGGCGCGAGCATCACGACCGCCACCGCGCTCCCCAGTCCCGGAAACCCAAACGCCGACAGGTAGTACAGCAACGGTGGCAACGTGCGGTTCGAGACCTGGAGGAGGAGCGCGTATCCGAATTCGTCCCACGATAGCAGGAAGACGAGCAGCGCCGCCGTCGCGAGCTGCGGTCGAATGAGCGGCAGGGTCACGTAGAGGAAGGCGCGGAGTGGGCTTGCCCCGTCGATGCGCGCGGCGTCCTCGATGTCCCGCGGCACGGCCCCGAAACCGGCACGCAGCACCAGGAACGCCGCCGGCAGCGCCAGCACCGCGTGCGCGAGCCACAGCGCGACGCCGGTCGGCCGATTGTAGAGGCCGAGCCGCACGAATACGACGGCGAGGGGAATCGCGACAGCGATCTGCGGGAACACGCGGGCAACCGTCACGAGGGCCTCGAGGCGACGATCCGCACGCGGCCGTCGTGCCGCGACCCGCGCGGCGGGCAGCGCGAGCGCCAACGTCAGCCCCGTGGCGATGAGCGCGACCGTCACGCTCAACGCTGCGGCGCCCGGGACTTCCGTCGCGGCGCCGAGCGCACGAAAGTTCTCGCCGGTGAGCTCGCGTGGTATCCACGTCGGCGGCCAGGCGAAGCTCTCACGATCCGGCGTGACCGCTTGTTTGACGACGAGCCAGAGCGGCAGCACGCCCGATAGCGTCACTGCGATCACGGCGACGGCACGCGCCACCACTGCCGGCTCGACGTACTGCCGCCCGCGCATCACAGGAGCTCCGCCCGCGCCGCACGTCGGGTCAGGAGTGGCACGCTCGCCAACACGCACAGCAACGCCAGCACCAGGGATGCGGCCGCCGCGGCGCCGTCGTCGCCGTAGTCGGACCATTGGTGATACGCGTACGTCGACAGCACGGGCGCGCCCTCGACGCCCGCGAGCACGAGCGGGGCGGCAAAGATCCGCAATGCATCGAGACCGCGTACGAGCACCGCGGCGACGAGCGCGGGCCGGAGCAGCGGCAGTGTGACGAACACGAGGTGGCGCCAGCCGTGCGCTCCGTCGAGCTCTGCGGCCTCGTGAATCTGCCGCGGAATCGCAGCCAATCCGCCGAGCACGATCAGGAAAACCACCGGCGTGGTGTGCCACGCGTCGACGAGCATCACCGTCGCATACGTGGTCGCTCGGCCGGGGACGAGAAACGCGATCGGACCGACACCAAGCGCGGAGAAAACGCCGTTCGCGTAGCCGCGCGGCGTGAAGATGCTGCGCGTGATGGCGAGGAACACGATCTCGGGTAACGCGAACGGAACGACGACCATCGCGCGCACCAGCCGGCGCGCCGGCATGCGAGCCGCGAGTAACAACGCCAGTCCGACTCCGGCGACGAGCTCGAGCGCGAGGCTCACGAGCGGAATGACGATGTTGCCGGCGGTCGCCTGCCAGAACAGCCGGTCGCGCCAGAGCGCACGGAAGTTCTCCACGCTCGGGACCGCGCCGCTCAGAGGATCCGTCAATGCGAGCCGGACGGCCGACAGCATCGGATAGCCGAGCATGAACGCGAGAAAGAGGACGAGAGGAGCGGCGAGCAACGTCGTCGCAGAGAAGCGGCGGCGCTCCACGTCAGCCTCGGTCGCCGACATCGCGCGCGGCGTCCCGCAACACCTGCTCGGGATCGTCACCGTCGAACACGACGGCGCGAAACGCACGCTGCCATGCGCGGCTCCGTCGCCCGTAATCGGGGCGCTCAGGTCGCGGGCGGACCGTGTCGCGCATCGCGACGAATCCGGCGAGCGTTTCGCCACCCGCAGCGATCGGAACGTCTCGCCGCGCCGAGAACCAGCCGAGCTCGCGTCCGAGACGGCTCTGCGTCTCGCGCGAGAGCAAATACTCAAGCAGCGCGCGCGCGCGCGCGGGATGCGGCGCGTACCGCGGAATGCCGAGGTAGCCGCCGCCGAGGACCGTAGCGCGGCCCGCGGGCCCACGCGGCAGCGGCGCGGAGCGAATCCTGTCGGGAGCGAGTCCTTGGCTCGCGTAGACCGACATGGCGAACGGCCAGTTCAGGTGGAGCACGAGCTCGCCTCGCGCCATTGCCTCGACGATCGCGCCCTCCTTGAACGTCGCGCTCTGCGCATTCACGTACGGCGCGAGCTCCCGGAAGAGGCCGAACGCGGCGCGAGCACCTGCATCGTCGAACGTCACGCCGTCGCCACCCGCTGACCACACGAACGGCAGCACGTCACACGTCAGACCCTCGTACAGGCTGCCCTTGAAGCCGATCTTCCCGGGGTGGGCACGTGCGACCCCCACCAGCTCGTCCCACGTGGCGGGTGGCGCACCGAGCGTCGCGTGATCGTAGATCATCGCCTGCCAGCTCACGCGGTGCGGGAGAAAGCGCAGCCCATCGATCGTCCCGGCCCGCACCGCGGCGGGCTCGAGCACCTCGAGGATCGACCGCAGCGACGGCGCATCCAGCACCGCGACGTCGCCGGCCGCGGCGGCGAGCGAGTAGACGTCGAGCTCGACCAGATCGATCGTACCCTGCCCCGCCGCCGTCTCCGCCGCGAT
>VBKW01000036.1 GCA_005879405.1 Deltaproteobacteria bacterium | reverse complement strand
CTTGGCTTCGTTCCAGAGCGCGTCCAGCTCGGCGGGGGTGAGGTCGTGCAGGTCGCGGCCGGTGCGGCGGACTTTGTCTTCCATCGCGCGGAAGCGGCGGTCGAAGCGGGTGAGCGCGCGGCGGAGCGCCATCTCTGGGCTCTGCTCGGCGAGGCGGCCGACGCTGGCGAGCGCGAAGAGCACATCACCGAGCTCGTGCTCGACGCGTGACGGGTCGGCGCTCGCCAGCGCCTCCTCGAGTTCGGCGAGCTCCTCGCGCACCTTGCCCAGTGCGTCGGCCGACGACGCCCAGTCGAAGCCGACGCGCGCGGCCTTCTCGCCCATGCGCGCCGCCGCGTGCAGGGCGGGGAGGGCCGGCGGCAGGCCGCTCAGGACCGACGGGTCGGCGGTGCCACGGCCGGCGCGCTCCTCGGCTTTGATCCGCGACCAGTTGCGCACGACCTCGGCGCTACCGCTGACGGTGGCGTCGCCGAACACGTGAGGATGGCGGCGGACCATCTTGTCGATGACGCCGGCGATCACGTCCTCGACGGTGAATGCGCCGACTTCGGCGGCGACCTGCGCCTGGAAGACGATCTGCAAGAGCAGGTCGCCGAGCTCCTCGCGGATCGCTTGCGGGTCGTCGCGGTCGATGGCGTCGAGGGTCTCGTAGCATTCCTCGAGGAGGCAGGGGCGGAGGCTCTCGTGTGTCTGCTCGCGGTCCCAAGGGCAGCCGCCGGGCCCCCGCAGGCGTGCCACGACGTCGACGAGGTCGCGGAACCGGGTCATCCCCGCGGAACATACTTGCGGCGATCGGCGGCCGCCAGTAGGCTTGGGACGTGGCGCGGGTGACGATGTACACGACCACGGTTTGCCCCTTTTGCATGCAGGCGAAACGCCTGTTGCGCGAGCGCGGGATTTCCTACGAGGAGATCAACGTCGAAACCGATGCGAGCCTGCGCGACGAGATGATCAGCCGCGCCGCGGGGCGTCGAACCGTGCCGCAGATCTTCATCGACGATGCGCACGTCGGGGGATACGTGGAGCTGCGAGCCTTGGCCGATCGCGGCGGTCTGGCGCACCTTCCCTAGGGCGCCGAGCAGCCATGGGGCTGCCCCTCGCGGTCAGAGGGAGCGTGCATGGCGGTGGACGGGAACCTGAAGACGCGCTTCGAGGCAAGCGCGCTCCCGTTGATGCGGCGCGTGTATGCGGCGGCTCTGTACCTCACCGAGAATCGCGCCGACGCCGAAGATCTTTTGCAAGAAACATATCTACGGGCGTATCGGTTTTTCGATCGGTTCGTCGCCGGCACGAACCTGAGGGCATGGCTGCTGACGATTCTGCGCAACGTGCTGCGCAACCAGTTCCGCCACCGCGCCGCCGAGCAGCGGTTTCTCGGCTGCGATCCGCTCGCGGACACGTACGAGCGCATCGCGGCGTCGCTCGACGCGTGCAGCAGCGCCGGCGACGCGCTCCTCGAGCGACTCGTCGACGGTCCGGTCGGTCGCGCGCTCGTGAACCTGCCACGCGACTTTCGCGCCGCTGTGCTGTTGGTCCACGTGTACGACCTTTCCTACGCCGAGGCGGCGGCGACGCTCGGCTGCCCGCTGGGGACGATCCGCTCGCGTCTCGCGCGTGCGCGCCGCTTGCTGCAGGTGTCGCTGCATGACTACGCGCGTGAGCACCGCCTCGTCGGGACCTCCTGAGCGGCCGTTCTGCGACGATCGTCGGCGCGACGTGATACGTCGGCGACGAGCGCGGCACTCGGCGACCCGCCGGACGCGGCACGGCCGGCGACCCAGCGGGCGCCCTCAGCTCCCGGCGGCGAACGTGAGATCGACCTGCAGCGTCTCCGCGACGGCTTGCAGGCGGCGCCCGAGCGCAGCGACATCGACGTGCGACGGCACCTCGACCTGCATGCGGAGCGTGTAGATCGGGGTGCCGCTCTCCGGCTCCGGCCGTGACTGCGTCGTCATCTCGGCGATGTTGACGTCATGGTCGGCGAGGCAGCGGGCGATCTTCGCAACGATGCCGGCGCGGTCGACCCCGACCGCTTGCAACGTGTGCGAGCGCGCGCGCACGCGGGCGGCGTACGGCACCGGCTCGGCGTCGAGCGGCCGGAAGAAGACGGTGAGCCGCTTCTCCCATTCGAGCCGTTTGCAGGTGCTCGCGAGCAAGTGCTCCGCGTCGGCGCTCGTCGACGACAGGAGGAGGAGCACCGCGAACTCGCTGCCGAGGATCGTCATGCTCGAATCCTCGAGGTTGCAGTCGCAGTCGTAGATGAGCTCGGCGAGATCGGCGACGATGCCCGGACGGTCGCGACCGATGGCGGAAAGCGCGTACCACCGCTTCATGCGACGCGCATAGCGCGCGGCGCCGGCGTGGGTCAATCGACCGGAGCGACGCGGTAATGGGTCAGAGCCGACCGACTACCAGCGACGCGTGCTGTCGTAAGGGACGGTACCGAGCGACGAGCGGCGCACACGTGTGAGCGGCGCATGACACGCGTCGCGCGCAGTGGCAAACACGCCGGCGCGGCCGTATGCTGCGCCGCCGATGACGTACACCCTCTCGGAGCACGAGTCGAAGGAGCTGTTGCGCGCGGGCGGCATCACGATTCCGCCGGAGGATGTCGTCGCGAGCGCCGACGAGGCCGCGCACGCAGCGGCGCTGCTCGGCGGCGCGGTCGCACTCAAGCTCTGCGGCCGCGGGATCGCCCACAAGACCGAGCGCAATCTGGTGCGTCTCGGCTTGACGACGGCCGACGACGTGCGCCGCGCCGCCGCGGCGCTTCTTGCGGCACGGCGTCCCGAAGACGGCAACGCGGGCCTCCTCGTCTGCCCGATGGTGCACGGCCGGCGCGAGCTCATCGCCGGCCTCGTCCGCGATCCGACCTTCGGTCCGTGCGTGATGCTCGGCCTCGGCGGCATCTTCGCCGAGGTGGCCGGCGACGTCGCGTTCGCGGTTGCGCCGCTGCGCGACGGCGACGCCGAGGCGCTGATCGAAGACCTCGCCTTCGGCAAGATGCTCGGCCCATTTCGCGGCGAGCCGGCGGTCGACCGCGACGCGCTCGCGCGCCTGCTCGAAACGCTCGGACGTCTCGGCGGTGAGCGTCCCGACATCCGCGCGATCGACGTCAACCCGCTCATCGTGGCCGGGAGTACGCCGACCGTCGTCGACGCGCTCGTCGAGATCGAGGGCGCGCCGGCGTGAGCGCGATCCTCGAGCGGCTGCGGCCGCTGTTTTACCCGCGCGGCATCATCGTCACCGGCGTCTCGACGCACCCGGGGAAGTTCGGCAGCGTCGCGTATCACAACCTCATCGCGAACGGGTACGCCGGCGAGCTCTTCCCGATCAACCGTGACGGCGCGACCTGCTTCGGCCGGCCAACCTACAAGGCGATCGCCGACGTGCCGTCCCGGCGGGCCGACTTGGCGTTCATCTGCACACCGAACACCGTGAACGAGGAGATTCTGCGCGCGTGCGCCGCAATCGGGGTGCGCGCGGCGTTCGTCGCCTCGGCGGGATACGGCGAGGCAGCCGACGGCAAGGACATGGAGCAGCGGCTCGTCGCGCTCGGGCGCGACCTCGGGATCGTGATCGCGGGGCCGAACGGGCAGGGCCTGGTCTCGACGCCGGCGCGCATGTGCGCGCAGATCGTCGCCCCCTATCCGCCGCCGGGGCCGATCTCGGTCGCGTCGCAGAGCGGGAACATCGCGTCGAGCTTCATGAACTACGGCTGTCTCGCCGGCATCGGCATGTCCAAGGCGATCTCGTGCGGCAATTCGGCGCAGCTCGAGATCGCCGACTACCTCGAGTACTTCGGCGAAGATCCCGACACGGAGGTGAGCCTCGCGTACCTCGAAGGCATCGCCGACGGACGGCGCTTCCTCGACGTCGCGCGCGCGCATGCGCTGCGGAAGCCGCTCGTCCTCGTGCGCGGCGGCGTGACCGGCGCCGGCAAGCGGGCGGCGAGCTCGCATACCGGCGCCCTCGCATCCGACGACCGCATCTTCGCCGGCGTCTGCCGCCAGGCGGGCATCGTCCGCGTCGAGACCGTCGAGGAGGCCTACGACACCGCGGCCGCGTTCGCGACGCAGCCGCTGCCGCGCGGCCCGCGGACGCTCCTCTTCACCGTCGCGGGGGGGTGGGGCGTGCTCAGCTCCGACGCCTGCGTGGAAGCGGGGCTCGACCTCATTCCGTTGCCGGATGATCTGCGGCGCGCGATCGACGGCATGGTGCCGGCACGGTGGAGCCGCTCGAACCCGATCGACCTCGCCGGCGGCGAGACCCGCGACACGATTCCGGAGGTGCTCGAGCTCGCCGCCGCGCATCCCGACGTCGACGCCGTCGTCTACCTCGGAATCGGCATCCAGGCGGCGCAGGCGCAGATGTTCCGCGGCGGCCCGTTCTGGCCCGATCACGGTCTCGAGCGCATCGGCACCTTCCACGAGAGCCAGGACCGGCGCTACGCGCGCGCCGCCGCGGAGGCGAGCCGCCGCCACGACAAGCCGATCCTGGTCGCGTCGGAACTCGTCTACACCGACCGCGCCTACGGCAACGCTGGCCCGCTCGGCGTAGCAGAATCCGGCCGAACGACATTTCCGTCCGGCCAGCGCGCCATCCGCACGTTGGCGCGCATGGTCCGCTACACCCGCTGGCGTGCCCGCCGCGCATAACGCCGGGCGGCGATGTCTGTGCATGCGCGACATCGACGCACGCCGTGCGCGCGCAGCACGGACGCGCGTCAACTGTAGCCCGGAAGGCCCTTCGAGGTCGGCCGACCGCTGCGGCCGCGCCGACGATCTACGCCGTCGTTCGTGTGCGAGCGCCGGCAATCGTCGCCAGCTCCCGTCGTGCACACTGAACCTTTTGCGCACGCCGGGTCCTGCAGGCGGCGACGGCAGGCGCTCGCACGCGCCGACGCCGACTCAGCCGGTCCGCGCGAGCGGCTCGTCGCGGATACCCGCGAGGAGCCGCCGCCGTGCCGCTGTACGGTGCTCCCGCGGCAGCTCGTGCAGCGTCCGCGTGAGCGCACGCCGCAACGGCTCGAACGCGATCCCGAGCGTGTCGCAGACGTTGACGAACGAGAACGGCCAGGCGCGATCGTCGGACAGGATCCATCGTCTGGCGCTCTCGACGTCGCGGCGACATCCGGGCGAACCGCGCGTCTGGAACAGCACGATCGCGTCGCTCAGCACGGCCAGCATGAGACGGCGCTCGGGCTGTACGGGCTCGCTGCGACGGCACAGGTCGGCATGCTGTACCGGCAGGAGCGGGAATGCCTCGTCCCAGCGTTCGCTGGCGCGAGGGGAGGTTGGGTTATGCGTCATGGCTTTATCCTCTCGATGATCATAACACGTCCGCGGGTGGGAAAGTTTCCCTTCCGGGGCGCGACGACGACGTTGCTGTGTGTCGTCGCCGTGACGCTCGGCGTCGCGCGCGCCGCGCACGCGGATGATGTACGAGCGTCCAACGCCGCCGCGACATCGGACGTCGTGTTGCCGAGCTCCGCGCCGGCAATCGGCTCGTACGAGGCGGGGCTGCAGGCCGCGTACTCGTTCGCCCTCGGCAGCAACGCGCAGATGGTCACGTTCTTTCCGCGTCTCAGCCGTGTGGTCAGGGTCCTCGACGGCCCGGCGCCCGGCGTGGTCACGTTCGGCGTCGAGGGCATGTTCAGCCGCATCTTCGAGCCCACACACGCGATGGAGCTCGGCGGCGGTCTCCTGCTGCGCTATCGCCTCGCGTTCCCGCGGGTGCAGCCGTACGCCGAGCTGGAAGGCGGCATGCTGTACAGCGACCTGCGCCACTTCGACCTCGGGTCGCGCGTCCTCTTCACGGCGCAGGGTGCGGTCGGGTTGCAGGTGCCGCTCTGGAACGGTCTCGCCGCGACTGCGGGCTACCGCTTCCGTCACATCTCGAACGCGGGCCAGTCGCGCAGCAACCCGGGTCTCAACAGCAATCTCTTGATTGCCGGGCTCGCCTACGCCTTCTGACGATCCTGTCGCAGCGCGACGAGCGCGACGACGAACGCCCACGTACCGACGGCGGCGATCCAGAGAAACCACGCGAGCTTTCCGGCGAGCGTGAGGACGACCAGGAGGTAAGCGAACTCGCGGCTGGCGAACGCCTGGAACAAGGCGCGTTGGCGAGCGGTCGGCTCACGGCGAGCGAGGCAGGCGTAGACGGCGATCATCGCCGCGAGGACGCCGAGGACGACCGCCGACCCGGCGACCGCGAGGCGTGGATCGTGATCGCGGCGGTAGAGCCCGTACGCGATGCCGGCGAAGAGAAAGACGTGGACGACGTTGTCGCCGACGAGGTCGAGCAGCGCGCCGAAACGGGACTCGCGAAACGTGAGGCGCGCGAGCTCGCCGTCGCAGCCGTCCACGATCGTCGAGCCGAGAAAGAGGAGCGCGCCGGCGACGGCGGCGGCGCGGCTACCGGTGGCGAAGAGTCCGCTGGCGAGTATGCCGGCGGCGAGCGAGGCCACCGTCACCTGATTCGGCGTCACGCCGGTCGGTAGAAGCAGGCCGGTGAGGGCGTTCGAGATGCGGCGGTCCACGAGCCGCGTGAGCCAGCCGTCGCTGGGACGCCCGAGACGCGCGAAGAGCGCCTGCGCCGCGGTCGCGCGCGCGGCGGCGTCGGCGGCGGGAAGGAGGAAACCCCCCGCCGGCGGCGTCCATTGCGTCGCGTCCGTGACCGCGCCCTGGAGCACCGCGGCGACGCGCTCGCGCGGGGCGCGCCAGAGACGCCCGCCGCCGGTGGTCGCGAGAAGACCGGCGCGTGGATCGGCGGCAAGCGCGACGACGGTGTCGGCGTCCGTCACGGCGGCGGCGTCCATGCCGACGACGAAGGCGGTCGCATTCGCGAGCCAGGACGCGAGCGCCGCAGTGTCGTCCGCGGCGACCCATGCGATCGGCACGTCCGGCCGGCGGAGCGTCCGCGCCGGCCGCGTGCCGACACACAGGAGCCGTCGTGCGCCCGCGCGCGCGAGCGTGAACGCGGCGCGCTCGACGAGGTGGAGACCCGCGACCTCGTGGTCGCTCGCCGGGTGGACGACGAGCACGGTATCGAAGGGCGGCGCAGAGCTCGATGTGGCGTCGTCGAACCGGAGCGGCGCCGCGGCGCCGTCACTCACCGGCGCCGGGGCCCTCGATCGGCGGCAACACCTCACGGAAGGGCAGACGCGCGCCGTCCGCAGCGCTCGAGCGATACGCGAGCTCGAGCAAACGGCAGCACGTCTCCGCCTCGCGGAAGTTCGCGCCGCGCAGCTTCGGCTCGTACAGCTCTTCGCGGAAATCGTCGAGCAGCGCCGCGAACCAATCGGGATGGTACGACCCCGCCGAGAGCGGCTGCGCGAATCCTGTCTCGACCGGCGCGCGCTCGGCGACGCGCACGATCAGCGTCCGGTCGGCGACGTCGATTGTCCCCTGGGCACCCGTGAAGCGGGCGGCGTTGCGGCGCTCGTCGGCCGCCCAGGTGAGAAAGATCTCTGCCGTGGCGCCGTCGAACTCGATCGTGCAATTGGCGGTGTCCTCGACGCCGCTGGCGAGGAACTTGCGGCGCGCGGTGCGGGCGCTCACCGCGATCGGCTCGGCATCGAGCGCGTACAGCGCGAGGTAGAAGGCATGCCAACCGTGATCGACGAGGATCCCGCCGCCGGAGCGCGCTGGGTCGAGACGCCAGGTATCGCCCTCGCCGACCGTCGCTGGCGGCTGCATCCGCAGCGTTTGTAGCTCCACGTGCGTCACGCGGCCGATCTCGCCGCGACGGAGCACGCGCTTCGCGGTGCGGAAGATCGGCGCGTACTTCCAATTGTGATTGGTGAAGACGACGACGTGGGCGGCGCTGGCCGCGCTGCGGATGCGGTTGCACTCGTCGACGCTGAGGGTGAGCGGCTTCTCGCAGAGCACGTGGATCCCTTGCGCGGCGGCCTTGATCGCGAGCTCGCCGTGCAGCGCGGGCGGCGTCGCGACGTCCACGAAGTCGAGCCGCTCGTTGGCGAAGAGCTCGTCGACCGTCGGGTAGCGGCGCACGTCCGGCAACAGCTCGGCGGCGACCGCGAGCTGCGCCTCGTCGGGGTCACAGACGGCGAGGATCGAAAAGTGGCGGTCGTTCTTCCACACGGGAACGTGACCGTGAACGGCCACGTTCCCGAAGCCGACGAGGGCGCCGCGGAGCGCGCGGTTGCGGCGGATCGTCACGTCGCGCGCACCTCCACGGCGACAGCGGCGAACACCTCCTCGAGGATCGCGAGGCCGGCGTCCGCCTGCTCTTGCGTGATCGTCAGCGGCGGATTGATGCGGACGCGCGGGAAATAGCCCATCATGAGCAGCCCGCGGCGGAGCGCCTCGGTGAAGATGCGCTCGGTGACCTCGCGACCGAGGGGCTCCTTGGTGGCGCGATCGCGGACGAGGTCGAGACCGATGAGCAGGCCGACGCCGCGCACGTCGCCGATGAACGGATAGCGCTCCTGCATGTCGCGGAGACCGTCGAGCATGCGGGCGCCGACGCGCGCGGCGTGCTCGACGAGCCCGTCGTCGACGATCGTTTCCAACGTGGCGAGCGCCGCCGCCGCGGCGAGCGGGTTGCCGCCGTAGCTCGACGACGACGCGCTCGGGCGCGCGAACGGCGTCGCGGCGACGATCTCATCGGTCGAGATGAGGCCGCTGATCGGGAAGCCGTTCCCCATCCCTTTGCCGACCGTCATGACGTCGGGGACAACGCCGGTGTGATTGCAGCCGAACCAGCGGCCCGTACGTCCGAAGCCGGTGATCATCTCGTCGGCGATGAGCACGGCGCCGATCTCGTGCGCGAGGTCGCGGATCGCGGGCAGGAACTCCGGCGGTGGGACGACGTTCCCCGCGGTGCCCTGCATCGGCTCGACGATGATCGCGGCGACGGCGCCCGACGTCGTGCGCGTGATGCTCTCGCGCGCGAAGTCGACGCACGCCAGCGCGCAGTCGGGGTAGCTGAGCTTGAAGGGGCAGCGGTAGCAGTCGGGGTACGGGACCGAGAAGCGGCCGCCGGGCAGCGGCCCCCAGCCGTGCTTCGACTCATCGCCGATGAGGCCCATGACGCCCGCGGTCTTGCCGTGGAAGCCGCCCCAGAATCCGACGATCTCGTACTTCCCCGTGTACGACATCGCGAGGCGGAACGCCGCCTCGACCGCCTCCGCGCCGCCGCTGTAGAGCTGCGTGCGGCCGAGGTCGCCGGGCGCGAGGCGGGCGATCAGACGCAGCAAACGGAGGCGGCTCTCGGTGGTGAAGCTGCCGACCGAGATGCGCCGCAGCTGCGCTTCGACCGCGGCGACGTAGCGCGGGTGCGCGTGGCCGAGACTCGCGACGGCGACGCCGGCGAAGAAATCGAGATAGGTGTTGCCGTCGACGTCGGTCACGCTCGCGCCCTGGCCGGACGCCAGCGCGAGCTGCGAGAGCAGCGCGATACGCTGCTGCCCGGGGGCGATGACGTCCCGCTCGTCACGGAAGAGCGCGCGTGAGCGCAGGCCCGGTCTATCCTGCACGCGAATCCCTTCTCGATGCGCCGGGGCGCGTCATGCGTGTACCCGCCGTGGCGCCGACGCCCGGTGCGGTTGACGGCGCACCGCCACGCGATCGGCAAGGTAGCCCGCGATGGCGTCCGCGGCCTCGTCGCGGCAACGCGCGAAGCTCGGCCAGTCGTTGACGTCGATCAAGACCGGCTCGCCCTCCGGCGTGACGACGAGATCGCCGCCGAAGACGTCGAGGCCGAGCAGGGCGGCGCCGGCACGTGCGGCCGTCCACAAGCGCTCGACCGGCGCCGGCACGTCGGCGCCGTCGGTGTAGCAACGGAAGAAGCGGCCGTCGGCGACGCCGTAGAACTTGACGACGGGTCCCGCGACGTGCGCCTGCACCGCCGCCGCGACGATTCCCCGCGCGCGCAGGCGCGCCAGCGCGGCGCCGAGCGCCGCGCCGTCGGCGGCGAAGACGACGTCGTCGCGCTCCATCGCATGGACGTCGCCCCGTTTCACCCAGCACGGCGTCCCGACCCCAGCCGGATCGACTGCGTCCGGCGCGTCGGTGGCGACGATCGTCGTCGCCGGAAACGGCACGGCCGCCGCGAGCAAGCGGACGGTCTCGGTGCGGAAGCAGTTGCGGATCGCGACCGGTGCGTTCACGACCGGTACGCGAGCCGCCGCGGCATCGAGGACGGCGAGCGCCGCCGGCGATTGGCACATCGCGAGCACCGCGTCGACATCGTCGGCGAGCGCGAGCGCGGGCTCGCCGAGACGGACGGCGAAGCCGCGGCCGGTGAGCGCCGCGGCGGTGCGCTCGAGGATGGCGGCATCGTCCTCGACCTTGCCGGGTGAATACTCCGCCTCGCGAAACACGCCCACGATCGTCGGCATGCGGTCACCCCGCGCGGCCGGTCAGGCCGAGCAGCCGCTCCGCCGCGGCGACGTCCTCGGGGCGATCGACGTCGACGCTCGGGCCGACGTCGTAGCCGTAGAGCACGTGACCGTGCTCCAAAAGTGCGCAGAGCACGCGGCGAAATGCGCTCCAACTGCCGGCTCCGTACGCATCAGCGAGCGAATATACCAGCGGTTTCAGGAAGTAAACGCCGGCTGTTACGTGGCGCGCACGCGCGGCGTCGCCGAGCGTCACGATGCGATCGTCGGCGCCGAGCTCCGCCCAGAGCGGCTTCTCGTCGTCGACGACGGTCGTGACGCCGAGAACGCCGGCGGCGTCCCGATGCGCGGTCGCCGCGCGCACCAACGCGGCGACGGCGGCGGGGGCGATCACGGCGTCGACCGTCGACAGGAGGAACGGCGCGCCGTCGAGGAGCGGCCGCAGCGCGAGAAAGCTCTCCGCCGAGCTCGCGGTCGTACGCTGCACGACGTGCACGGGGACGCCGAAGTCCGTCTCGGCGAGGAAGCGTCGCACCTGATCGGTCTCGGCGTTCACGATGCACGCGACGCTGGTCGCGCCGGCGGTGCGCACCGTGGCGATCGCGCGCGCGATGAGCGGCTCGCCGCCGATCGCGAGGAGCGGCTTCGGCGTCGTGATGCCGGCGCGGCGGAGGCGCTCACCGAGCCCGGCGGCGATGATGCCCGCTCTCATGCGACGACCGCCTCCAGCTCGCGCAGCGACGCGATGCGGGTGACACGAGCGAGCACGGCTGGCGCCGGTGCGTCCGGCGCCGCCAGCCACACGGCGCGCATTCCCGCCGCGACGGCCGGGACCACGTCGCGCTCCCACGAGTCGCCGACGTGGAGGATCGCCGCCGGCGGGAGGTCGAGACGGCGCGCGGCGAGCGTGTAGATCGCCGGATCGGGCTTGCGGAGGCCGACCAGGGCTGAGTCGATGATCACCTCGAACGGCGCCAGCGCCGCCTCGGCGAGCAGCGCCGGCATGTTGCCGTACGAGTTCGACACGACGCCGAGCCGCAACGCGCGTGCGAGCCGCTGCAGCAGGGGCCGATTCCGCTCCCACGCGGCGCGCGTGTCAGCGACGAAGGCGTCGACGAGCCGTCGCACCAGGGCGGCGTCGGTGTGTCCGAGCGCCGCGAGCTGCAAGCGCACGTGCGCGTCCGTCATGCGTTCGAGTCCGAAGTGACGCACGTCCGGCTCCGCCGCGAGCGCCTCGTCGGCGGCATAGAACGCCGGCTTCAACGCCGCGGCCGAGAGCGCGACGCCGCAGCGCGCGTAGAGCTCGAGAAAATGATCGAACCAGTGCCGCGCGTCGCCGTCGAGCGTTCCACCGTAGTCGAGGAGCAACGCGCGGAGCGCGGGATCGGTCACGCGCCAGGGGTACCAGACGGGCGCAACGATTTCGACTGGGTCGAGTTGCGAGCGAGACGAGGCGCGAGGGAAGCGAGCCCTCGTCAAGCGAGGACAAGCAGCGCAGGCGTAGCAGCGCTACGCCGAGCAGGAGCGCCCGAGCAACGAAGTATCGCGAAGCAAATCGGCCCAGTACGGTTTGACATCGCGCGCCGCACGTCCATACACCGGCGCGTGCGACTGTCCGTGATCGTGCCGGCGCTCGACGAGGAGCGCACGATCGGCGCGACGCTCGCGCGCGTGCGCAGCGGGCACGTGCACGAGGTCATCGTCGTCGACGGCGGCAGTCGTGATCGCACGAGCGAGGTCGCGGCGCGCGACGCCGACCGCGTGCTGCGGGCGCCGGCGGGACGGGCGTCGCAGATGAATGCCGGCGCGGCGGCGGCGAGCGGGGACACGCTGCTCTTTCTCCACGCCGACACGCTGCTGCCGCGCGGCTTCGACGTCGCGATCGCCGACGCGCTCGCGGATCCCGGCGTCGTCGGCGGCCGCTTCGACGTGCACCTCGACGGCACGAGCCGCTGGCTGCCGCTCGTCGCCGCCGGGATGAACTGGCGGTCGCGCTGGACGGGGATCGCGACCGGCGACCAGGCGATATTCGTGCGCCGCGTCGCGTTCGAGGCGCTCGGCGGCTACGCCACGGTACCGCTCTTCGAGGACGTGCGCTTCACGGCGGCGCTCAAGCGTCGCGGACGCGCGGCGTGCCTGCGCGCCCGCGTCGTCACCTCGGGTCGACGCTGGGAACGGCGCGGGCCGCTGCGCACCGTCGCGTTGATGTGGGGGCTGCGCCTGGCGCACGCACTCGGCGTCTCGCCGGCGCGCCTGCGGCGGCTCTACGACGACGTGCGCTGAGAGACGCCGGGGCTCGCGAGCGTCGCGTCGGCGTCGATCGGCGCGCCGTCGACGAGGACGTGCCGGCCGTCGATGCGGATGCGGCCCTCGGCGATCCATTGGATCGCCTGCGCGTACGCGCGGTGCTCCTGACGCTGGATGCGGAGATGGAGCCGCTCCTCGTCGTCGTCGGGAAGGATCGGCACCGCGATCTGGAGAATGATCGGGCCGTGGTCGGCGTGCTCGTCGACGAAGTGGACGGTGACGCCGGTCACGCGCGCGCCGTGCTCCAAGGCTTGGCGCTCCGCGTGCAAACCGGGAAACGACGGCAGCAGGGCGGGATGGATGTTGAGGACGCGGGCCGGAAACGCGCCGAGCAGCACCGGCGTCACGAGGCGCATGAAGCCGGCGAGCACGACGAGCTCGACGCCGTGCGCGTGCAGGACCTCGACGAGCCGGGTGTCGAACGCCGCGCGCGACGGGAAATCGCCGTGCGGCACGACGACCGACGGGATGCCGTGCGTGCGGGCGCGGGCGAGGCCGCCGGCGGCGGCTTGGTTGCTGACGACGACGCCGATGCGCGCGTCGAGCGCGCGCGCAGCGATCGCGTCGATCAATGCCTGGAGGTTGGTGCCGCCGCCGGAGAGCAGGACGCCGAGCGCGAGCGGCCGTGCCATCAGACGAAGTCGATTCCCGGCTTGCCGCGCACGATCTCGCCGATGACGACCGGGCGCAGCCGGCGCGCGCGGAGGTGGGCGACGGCGCGATCCGCGTCGGTGCGAGCGACGACGAGCACGAAGCCGATGCCGTTGTTGAAGGTGCGGTCCATCTCGGGGCGCGCAACGCCTCCGAGTCGCGCGATGAGCGCGAAGATCGGCGGCGTCCGCCACGAGCCGCGTCGGACCACGGCGCGGCAACCCGCGGGCAGGACGCGCGGGACGTTGCCGGGGAGACCGCCGCCGGTGATGTGCGCCATGCCGCGCACCGCTTGGGGTACCTTCGCGAGGAGGCCCAACACCGGTCGGACGTAGATGCGCGTCGGCCGCAGGAGCTCGACGCCGAGGGGCACACGCAGGCCCGGCGGCACCGACTCGAGCGCGAGGCGCGCGCGCTCGAGGAGCACGGCGCGCGCGAGCGCGTAGCCGTTGCTATGCAAGCCCGCCGACGGCAGCCCAACCAGCACGTCGCCGGGACGGATGCGCCGGCCGTCGATCACGCGCCGGCGCTCCACCACACCGAGGGCGAAGCCGGCGACGTCGTACTCGCCGCGCCCGTAGAAGGACGGCAGCTCGGCGGTCTCGCCGCCGACGAGGCTGCAGCCGGCGAGCCGACAGCCGCGGGCGATGCCGCGCACGAGCGCCGTGCCGCGACGGACGTCGAGCGCGCCGGTCGCGAAGTAGTCGAGGAAGAGGAGCGGCTCGGCGCCGACGGTGAGGAGATCGTTGACGCTCATCGCGACGAGATCGATGCCAATCGTGTCGTGACGATCGAGGGCGAAGGCGATGCGCAGCTTCGTGCCGACGCCGTCCGTACAGGTGACGAGCAGCGGGTCGCGGTAGCGGCGCGGAATCCGCGCCAACGCCGCGAAGCCGCCGACGCCGGCGAGGATCTCGGGCCGGCGTGTGCCGCGGGCGAGGGGCGCGATCCGCCGCACGAGGCGCTCGCCGGCGTCGATGTCGACGCCTGCCGCGGCGTACGTCGCGCCTGCCGTCATCGACGCGGATAGGACCCGAAAGGCTCCGTGCTGTCAACGTCGCGCGGCCGCGTGCGCTCTCCGAACCGCGCCTCACGCGGCCGCTGGGCGACGATGCCGGCGCGACACGCCGCCGCGCCCGCCGTGCTCTCACCCTCGTGCGCGAGGAGGACCGTCCATCCACGGCATGCGTCGCGCAGCTCGCCGGGACGGAGCAAGTACGCCGGATTGCGCGGATGGCCGTGCCGCTCCTGGCCGACCATGAAGGTTTCCATCACCAGCACGCCGCCCGGTGCGACGGCGGCGCGGAGGTCGGGGAAGAGCGCGCGCTCGAGGAAATCGACGACGACGACGATGTCGAAGGACGCCGGTCGCACGGGCCACGACGTCGCATCGGCGGCGACGACGTCGATCCTGCGCTGCGCGCCGACCCTCGCCGCAGCAGCGCGCAGCGCGACGAGCGCCGGGCGTGCGAAATCGAACGCGAGGACATGGTAGCCGCGTGCCGCGAGGAGCAGCGCGTGACGCCCGGCGCCGCAGGCGACGTCGAGCGCGCGCGGCTCGACCATGGTCGGCTCCCGCCGCGCGTCGCCCGCCGCGCCGTGACCGCACGTCTCGCCCGCCGCCGCGTGGCGCCGCACGATCAGGTCGAGCGCGCTGGCGACGAACGGCGACGGCGCGGTGGCGACCCCGCCGCGGCGATGGCGCTCCTCCCACTCGTCACGATGCGCGTCCCTCACGTGCCCGTCTCATAGCGCGGGTCGGCGACGCGCGCGAAGGTGAGCACGTCGACGACGCGGGCGCCGTCACGGCGAAGCGCGGCCACAGCGGCGTGCGCCGTCGCGCCCGACGTCCAGACGTCGTCGACGAGGAGGATGGCGCGCTCGCGGGCGGCGCCGGGATGCCGAACGGCGAACGCGTCGGCGACGTTCGCGCGGCGCGCAGCGGCGGTGAGCGCGGTCTGCGACGGCGTATCGCGCGTGCGGACGAGCAGCGTGAGTACGATCGGCCAGCGGCGCGCGCGGGCAATGTGCCGCGCGAGCATCGCGCTCTGATTGTAGCCGCGAGCGCGGAGGCGGGCGGGGTGCAGCGGCACGGGCACGACGAGTGGCGCGCCGGCTGCTTGGGTCGCCGGCACGCGCGTCAGCATTGCGGCGGCGAGCCGCGCGGCGAAGCGCCACGTGCCGGCGTACTTGAACGCGTGCAGGGCGCGCGCGACGGGATGACCGACGACGCCGGTCTCGTAGCGCGCGAACGCGCGGGCCTGACGGATGGCGCCGTCTTCGAGCACGCAGGGCGCGCACGCAGCGCCCACCGCGAGGGGACGGCCGCAGCGCTCGCACTCCGGCGGACCGAGTACGTTGACCGCGTCGCGACACGCGTGACAAAAGAGGTCGTGCGTCGCGACGACGACGCCGCACGCCGCGCAGCGCTCCGGGCAGAGCGCGTCGAGCGCTGCGGAAGCGACGCGTCGGATGGCGGATCGCATGCGGAGGATCTCCGCACGAGCCGAGGGCGCACGAACCGTATGCGACGGGGACGGGCGGTGCAACGTGCGATGTCGATATTGCGGAGAACGCGCCGGCGTGATGCGCCGCCAATGCGACGACTGCGGCACGCTGCTCGACCTCTACGCCCGCTGCCGCGGTGAGGTGGGATTGAGCCAGCTGCTCGATCAGCTCATCGCGACCGGGGTCGCGCGCGCGAAGATCGAGGCCGTGTTGACGACGGATCTCGACGGGCAGGGGTCGATTCGAGACCAGATCACCGCCGACATGGCGAACCGGCTCCTCGCCGACATGGGGGTCGCCCCGCGCCAGACGGTGGCCGACGTTCGCCGGCTCCGCGAGCGCAGCCCGGGCGCCGCTTCGACGACGCGCCCCGCGGGCGACGTCGCGCCGCCGCCGACACGCCGCCGAGAGTAGCGCCTCGGCGCCGAAAGCGGCTGGACAGGACCGCAATCCCGCCGCTACACTTTTTCGCCGGGCAGTGCCGGAGGGGCAGAAAGGACGGCGCTATGCGACGTTTTCTGACCGGCCTGCTGCTCGGGCTGGCATCCATGTATTGGTATGCGTACGAGAAGGACGCGTTCTTCATGGAGGTGAAGAACTGGTTCGCGTGGGCTTCCCACGATCCCGGGGTGAAACAGGAGAAGGTCTTCACGACCAAACGTTGAGCGGGACGCGGCGGCCGCAGGACGCGGTCGGCAGCGCGAGGTGACCACGGATGGCAACCGAAGCAATGCTGCGCGAAGACCTGCAGGCGGCCATGAAGGCGCGCGACATGCCGACCGTGTACGTGCTGCGCGGCCTGCTCGCCGCGATCGCGAATCTCCGCATCGAGCGCGGCGTTGCGGAGCTGAACGACGCCGAGATCGTCGGAGAGCTACGCCCGCACCGCCGCTCGTGAGGACCTCGTCGCCCAAAATGCCGCCGAGCGTGCCATCCTGATGCGGTATCTTCCCGCGCAGCTCGACGACGCCGAGCTCACGAACCTCGTCCGCAGCTGGCTCGCGGACGGCCTGAACGCCATGGGCCCGATCATGGCGCGTCTCAAGGAGCGCCACGCCGGCCAATACGACGGCCGACGCGCCGCCGAGATCGTTCGATCGATCCTGGCGAGCAACGGCTAGCACATATCTGCTGCCGCGCGAGTCGGATGTTTTTGACTTGCGAAATGGCATTTCGCTAGCATCCGCGCCTTCGGAGGAAATCGATGGAACTTCCGGTCGTCACACGCCTGAAAAAGGAGCTGCAGGACCTCCTGCACGAGCTCAACGTGAAGCTCCCGAAGGAGCTGCAAGAAGCGGCGTCGCACGGCGACCTCTCCGAGAACGCCGAGTACGAGGCGGCGAAATCGCGGCAAGAGTTCGTGCGCGCGCGCATCGGGCAGATGCAGGGTCGGATCCGGGAGCTCGCGATGTACACGCTGGCGTCGATTCCGCACGACGTCGTTGCCTACGGCAGCCGGGTGACCGTGGAGGACGTGGAGGAGGGCGCGACGGTCGAGTATCGCATCGTGTTTCCCGAGGAAGTCGACGCGGCGAGCGGCGCCATCTCGCTCAGCTCGCCGATCGGCCGCGCGCTGTTGAATCGCGGCGTCGGCGACGAGGTCGAGGTGCAGACGCCGGGCGGCAAGCGGAGCTATCAGATCGTGGGACTGGTCACGTTGCACGAAACCGTCGCAGAGATGCCGCAGCGCGACGCCTGAGCAAGGAGCGGCGGATGGCGTATCGCAATCTCGCGGAGATGTTCTTCGATCGGGCTGCCGTGCGCGCGGCCAAGCCACGCTACACGGTGAAGCGGGACGGCGCATGGCGCGAGGTCACGTGGGAGGAGACCGCGACGGCGGTGCGCGAGACCGCGGCCGGGCTCCTCGAGCTCGGGCTCGCGCCCGAAGAACGGGTCGCGATCCTGGCCTCCACGCGACCGGAGTGGGTCGAGGCGGACATCGCGACGTACGCGTGCGGCGCGGTCTCGGTGCCGATCTATCAATCGAGCCTTCCGCACGAGTGCGGGTACATCCTCGCCAATTCCGAATCACGCTTCTGCTTCGTCGAGAACGCGAAGCAGCTCGAGAAGATCCGCACGACCGAGCGCGAAGGGTTCGAGCTCGACGGTACGCGCTGCTCCGTCCATGTCGAGCGGCTGATCCTCATGGAGGGTGACGCCGACGGCGGCGACGTCGTCACGCTCGGCGATCTTCGCGCACGCGGCCGCGCCGCGCTCGAGCGTGCCGAGGAGACGCTCGCGGCACGCATGGCGAAGCGGGGCCGCGACGATCTGGCGACGATCGTCTACACCTCCGGCACGACCGGACCGCCGAAGGGCGTCATGCAGACGCACGGCAATCACTTGGCGGCGCTCGAGTCGGTCGAGACGATCGGGCTCGCGCGCGAGGGCGAAATCGATTTCTTGTTCTTGCCGCTGGCGCACTCGTTCGCGCGCATGCTCGAGTATCACGGTCTGTGGATCGGGACGACGACCGCATTCGCGTCGTCCGTGGATGCCGTCGCGCACGAGCTCGCCGAGGTGCGCCCGCACGTCATTCCGTCGGTGCCGCGCATCTTCGAGAAGATCTACGCCCGCATCATGAGCACCCGCGAGTCGGGCAGCGCGGTGAAGCAGATGGTCTTCGACTGGGCGGTCGGCGCCGGCCGTGAGCGCAGTCTCGCCGAGCAGGAGCGCCGCCCGGTGCCGCTTCTCACGTGGGGGCAGTCGACCGTGGCGGACTTTCTCGTCTTCTCGCGCATCCGGCAGGTGCTCGGCGGGCGCGTTCGTCTCATGGTGTCGGGCGGCGCACCGCTGGCGCGGGAGATCATGGAGTTCTTTCACGCCGCCGGCATCCTCATCCTCGAAGGCTATGGCCTGACCGAGACGACGCCGATCCTCACTGTGAACCGCCCTGATCATTTCAAGTTCGGGACCTCCTCGCCAAGGGGCCGAACATCGCGCAGGGCTACTACAAGCGGCCGGAAGCGACGGCGGAGAGCTGGGACCGCGACGGCTGGTTCCACACCGGCGACATCGGCGAGATCGACGCCGACGGCTTCCTGCGCATCACCGACCGTAAGAAGGATCTCATCAAGACCTCGGGCGGCAAATACGTCGCGCCGCAGAACATCGAAAATCTCCTGAAGACCCAGCCGCACATCAGCCAGGCGGTGGTCATCGGCGACAACCGCAAGTACTGCGTCGCGCTCGTGACCGTCGATCTCGACGAGGTCGAGCGGTTCGCGCGCACGCAGCAGCTCGAGGTCGGCGATCGCACGGCGCTCGTCCAGCATCCGAAAGTCGTCGAGCTGATCGAAACCGAGGTGCAAACGGTCAACCAGCAGCTCGCGTCCTACGAGAGCATCAAATACTTCCGCATTCTCGACCGCGACTTCGCACAGGAGACCGGCGAGCTGACGCCGAGCCTCAAAGTCAAACGGAAGGTCGTGACCGAGCGCTTCCGCAATCTGATCGACCAAATGTACGACTGAGGTACTGGGGCGATTTGCGTCGCGATACTTCGTTGCTCAGTCGCTCCGCTGCTCGGCGTAGCGCTGCTACGCCTGCGCTGCTCGCTTCCTTCGCGCCTCGTCTCGCTCGCAACTCGCCCCAGTACCGGCCGCGGGCTCGTCGGGTCGCTCGCAACTCGACCCCGTACTCACCGCCGCGCCTCGTCTGGATCGCAACTTGATCCCGTGTGACGGGACGGCCGCGCTTGCGCGCGGCGACGACACGTGTTAACTCCCGCATAGTTGTAGGCCAAAAAAGTGGGCCCGCGCCCGCTTTTTTTGCTTTTGGGGCCGATGCGTCGGCCAGTCTTCCCCGCGGCGGGGTCTCCTGAACCGAACTGGTGTTGTGCTCTCGGCCCCCGGTCGCGCGGGCGGGCTTGCGGCGTAATCGGGTGAACAGAGCGAGCATGGAAACCGATCCGAAAACCAGAGCGGTGTGGGAGATCGTCGAGCCGATCGCCCTCGAGGCCGGTCTCGAGCTGGTCGACGTCGAGCACCGGCGCGAGGGGCACGGCACGGTACTCCGGCTCCTCATCGACAAGCCTGGTGGCGTGTTGTTGGACGAGCTCGCACGCGTGAGCCGCGAGGTGTCCGACGTCCTCGACGCGCAACCCGAGGCGGTTCCCGGCTCGTACACGCTCGAGGTGTCGTCGCCGGGCATCAATCGACCGCTCACGCGACCGGCGCATTTTCCCCCCTACGTCGGCAAGCGCGTCCACGTGCGGACGCGCCAGCCGCTTGCCGGGCGCCATTCGTTTCGCGGCGTGCTGACCGCGGTCGACGAGCATGGCGTCGTCGTCACCGGCGACGACGGCCCGCATGCGATCGCATTCGACGCGATTGCGCGTGCGCACTACCAGCACGACTTCAATCCCGGCGACGGCGGCCGGGCGCATCCCCGGCGGGCCGAGCGCCAGGCCGGCCAGCGCTCCGGCGCGCGTTAGGAGGATCGACGATGCTTCCGGATCTGAACCGCGTCATCGAGCAGGTGAGCAAGGAAAAAGGCATCGACAAGGGCATCATCATCGCCGCCCTCGAAGACGCCATGCTGTCCGCCGCGCGCCGCACGTTCGGGCTCGAGCACCAGATCGAGGCCAAGTTCAACGCCGACATCGGCGAGGTCGAGCTCTTCGAGATCAAGACCGTCGTCGATCAGATCACCGACCCGACGAACCAGATCGCGGTGAAGGACGCGAAGGCGACGCTCGATCCCGACGCCGAGGTCGGCGACGAGCTGCTCTCGAAGCTGTCGCAGGAGAAGTTCGGGCGCATCGCGGCGCAGGCGGCAAAGCAGAACATCATCCAGCGCGTCCGCGAGGCCGAGCGCGGCATCATCTTCAACGAGTTCAAAGACCGGAAAGGCGAGCTGTTCTCCGGCATCGTGCAGCGCTTCGAGCGCAAGAACATCATCGTGAACCTGGGCCGCACCGACGCGATCCTGCCGGAGAAGGAGCAGATCCCGCGCGAGCGCTACCGCCAGGGTGACCGCATCCGCGCCTACATCCTCGACGTCGAGCTCACGAGCAAAGGGCCGCAGATCGTCCTCTCGCGCACGCACCCGGGACTCCTCACCAAGCTCTTCGAGCAGGAAGTACCGGAGATCTACGAGGGTATCGTCGAGGTGAAGGGCGCCGCGCGCGAGCCCGGTGGGCGCGCCAAGATCGCCGTCTACTCCAACGACAGGGACGTCGATCCGGTCGGCGCCTGCGTCGGGATGCGCGGCACACGCGTGCAGTCGGTCGTGCAGGAGCTGCGCGGCGAGAAGATCGATATCGTGCCGTGGACAGCCGATCAGGCGGAGTACGTCTGCCGCGCGCTCTCGCCGGCGAAGGTGTCGAAGATCATCATGGACGAGGACGAGCGCGCGATGGAGGTGATCGTCCCCGACGATCAGCTCTCGCTCGCGATCGGCAAGAAGGGGCAGAACGTCCGCTTGGCGTCGCGCTTGACCGGTTGGCGCCTCGACGTGCGCGGCGAGGCGGAGGCGGAAGAGGAAGCGCGGAACGCGCGCGCGTCGCTCGTCTCGGTGCCGGGCATCGGCGACGTGACGGCGGAGCTCTTGTACCAGCACGGATTCAAGTCGGCGGAGGAGCTCGCGACCTCGGACGTCGACACGGTGACGCAAGTCGACGGCGTGAGCGCGGAGAAGGCGACGACGATCATCGCCGCGGCGCAGAAGCACGTCGAGGAAAAGCGCGCCGAGGCAGAGGCACGGGCCGAAGCAGACGCACGGGCCGAAGCAGAGGCACGGGCTGCGGCAGAGGCCGCGGCCGCCGAGACCCCGGCGGGCAATGCCGACGCGGCGCCGGGCGCCGAGCAATCGGACGACGCGTCGACCGCCGCGGCGCCGGGCGCCGAGCAATCGGGCGACGCGTCGACCGCCGAAAGCGGCTCGTCGGAGGAGGGTGGCGCGTAGTCGGTGCGACGGATGCGCACGAGCGTCGGTCCCATGCGAACGTGCGTCGGGTGTCGCCAGCGCGATGCGCGGGCGATGCTGACGCGCCTCACCGCGCGCGACGGCCGATTGCACGTCGATCTCGACAAGCGCGCTCCCGGTCGCGGCGCGTGGGTACACGCGCGCGCGACGTGTCTCGAAGCGTTCGCACGCCGGGGCGGGTTTGTGCGCTCCCTTCGGTGCGTGATACCTAAACCGCAACGCGTCGCGCTACGCGCGTCGTTCTCGGAGGTGCAGGCTTGACCGCCGCCAAGAAACGCATTCACGAGCTCGCCAAGGAGTGGAACGTCCCGACGAAGGACGTGCTCGCGAAGATCGAGCGCCTCGGGATCCGTAACAAGAAGTCGCAGAGCTCGCTGAGCGACGATCAGATCGCGCGTATACGCGAGGCGCTCGGGCTGCGCGACAAGGCGTCGGTCACGATCGGCACCGAGCGCATCGTCTCCGAGCGCGTCGTCACCGAAAAGGACGCGGACGTCGAGCAGATGGTGACGTCGCGCGAGCAAGTGGTCGAGAACCGGGTTCGTGCCAACGTCATCCGCCGCCGCACGACGCGCGTCGAGGTCCTGAAGCGCGAGGAGATTCCGCCGACGGCGCCCGACGAGGCGCCGGCTGCGGGGGCCGAGCCCGCGCCGGTCGTCGACGTCGAGCCCGAGGTCGGTGACGTCGCGGTGCCGTTCTTCGTCGACGAGCCGGCGCCGGCGGTCGCCGACGAGATCGCCGCGAGCACCGCCGAGCTTGCCGAGGCGGCGATCGCGGAGCCGGACGCGGCGCCGGACGACGAGGCACCCGCGGTCGAAATGGAGGCGGAGCCGGCACCCGGTGCGGGCGATGCCGCCGCGACGGCGGCGGCGCCGCGCCTCGATGATGCACCGCAGACCGTGCGCGTCCTCGGGCGCATCGATCTCAAAAAGGCCGCGCCGCCCGCGCGTCCCGAGCCCCGTCGCGCCGACGCCGGCGATCGGCCGGGTGGCGTCGCGCGCCCGCGTCCGGGAACGCCTGCACCTGCGGAGACGCCCGGCCGCGCCAAGGACGTCGATCTCGGCAAGAAGAAGAAGCGCAAGGTCATCAAGAAAACCGACATGCTCGAGACGCTCGAGCGCGATCGGCGCCCTGGCGGCAAGCTGCGCCGGAAAAAGCGCGCGCTGCCAGGCAAAGAGCAGCACCGTACCGAGATCACGACGCCGAAGGCGAGCAAGCGCGTCGTGAAGATCTCGGAGGCGATCACGGTCGGTGACCTCTCCAAGGCGGTAGGCGTCAAATCGAGCGAGGTCATCCGCAAGCTCATGGACATGGGCATGATGGCGACCGTCAACCAGGTGCTCGACCACGATACCGCGACGCTCGTCGCGTCGGAGTTCGACTACAGCGTCGAGAACGTCGCGCTGAACGTCGAGTCGCTCCTCGAGACGGGCCCGGAAGAGACGACCGACGACGCCGACCGCGAGCCGCGGCCCCCCGTCGTGACGATCATGGGTCACGTCGACCACGGCAAGACGTCGCTCCTCGACGCCATTCGGCAGGCGAACGTTACCGCCGGCGAGGCGGGCGGCATCACGCAGCACATCGGGGCCTACGCCGTCGACGTCGGCGCGCGACGAGTGACTTTCCTCGACACGCCGGGCCACGAGGCGTTCACGGCGATGCGCGCCCGCGGCGCGCAGGTGACGGATCTCGTCGTGCTCGTCGTCGCCGCCGACGACAGCATCATGCCGCAGACGCAGGAAGCGATCGATCACGCGCGCGCCGCCGAGGTGCCGATCATCGTCGCGATCAACAAGGTCGACAAACCCGAAGCGGACGTCGAGCGGGTCACGCGCGACCTCGCCAACCACGGTCTCGCACCGGAAGCGTGGGGCGGCGATACCATCGTCGTACCGGTCTCGGCGAAGACGAAAGAGGGAATCCCCCAGCTCCTCGAGATGTTGCTGCTGCAAGCCGACGTGCTCGAGGTCTCCGCGAATGCCAACCGTCGCGCGCGCGGCGCGATCGTCGAGGCGAAGCTCGATCGCGGGCGTGGCCCGGTGGCGACCGTCCTGGTGCAGGAAGGGACGCTCAAAGTCGGGGACGCCTTCGTCTGCGGCCTCGAGTACGGTCGCATCCGCGCGATGATCGACGACCGCGGACGCAAGCTCGAAAGTGCGAGCCCGTCGATGCCCGTCGAGATCCTCGGGCTGACCGGCGTGCCTGCCGCCGGCGATACGTTCATCGCCGTCGCCGACGAGGCGAAGGCGCGACAGGTGGCGGAGCATCGCCGCGCGAAGCAGCGCGAGAGCGAGCTCGCCACGACCAGCAAGGTCTCGCTCGAGGATCTGTATCAACAAATCCAAGCGGGCGGCGTGAAGGCGCTGAAGGTGGTCTTGAAGGCCGACGTGCAGGGGTCCGTCGAGGCAATTCGCGACGCGCTCACCCGGCTCTCCACTGACGAGGTGAAGCTCTCGGTCATCCACTCGTCTGTCGGCGGCATCAACGAGTCCGACGTGCTCCTCGCCGCGGCGTCGAATGCGATCGTGATCGGCTTCAACGTCCGTCCGGAGTCGAAGGCACAGGATCTCGCCGCGCGCGAAGGCGTCGACATCCGTCTCTACAACATCATCTACGAGGTCGTGAGCGATGTGCGCGACGCCCTCGAAGGTCTCCTCGAGCCGACGTTGCGCGAGCGCGCGGTCGGCAAAGCAGAAGTGCGGCAGATCTTCACGATCCCGAGCGCGGGACGCGTCGCCGGCTGCTTCGTCACCGACGGCAAGATCGTCCGCGGCGGCAGCGCGCGCGTCGTGCGCGACAACGTCGTGGTGCACGAGGGCAAGATCGGGACGCTGCGCCGCTTCAAGGACGACGCGCGCGAGGTCGTGTCCGGATACGAGTGCGGCCTCACGATCGAGAACTTCCCCGACGTGAAGGAAGGCGACGTCGTGGAGGTCTTCGAGATGGAGGAGGTCGCTCGGCACTTGGCGCCGGCGGCGCGTCACGGCGCCGGCGGGGGGCAAGCGCAGGTCGAGCGCCGCGTCTGACGGCGCGCGGAGCGTGCCGTGACCGTCGGGGTCCTACGCCTGACGCTCTTCATCCACGAAAACCACTCGCTGAAGGGCAAACGCAGCGTGCTGCGCAAGATCAAGGCGCGTGTACGCGACAAGTTCAACGTCTCGATTGCCGAGTGCGCCGATCACGACATGTGGCAACGCGCCATGCTCGTCATCTGCCAGGTCGGCGTCGACGAGCCGTTCGTCGATTCGGCGCTGCGCGAGGTTGTGCGCTTCATCGACGACATGCAGATCGCCGAGGTCGGCGAGGAGCAGCTCGAGTTCCTGCACTATTGATCCGATGCCGGTGAAACGAACCGACCGTGTCGGCGCGCTCCTCAAGTCGGCGCTCGCCGAGCTCCTCCTCCGCGAGGTGAAAGATCCGCGCGTCCGCATGGTGACGGTGACGGGCGTCGACGTGTCGCCGGACTTGAAGCACGCGCGCGTCTTCGTATCCGCGCTCGGTGACGACGCGGCGCGGGCGCGTAGTCTCGCCGGTCTCGCGAGCGCGCGCGCGTACCTGCAGTCGCACGCGGGTCGGAAGGTCGGTCTGCGATTCACGCCGGAGCTGCGCTTCGAGCTCGACCCCTCGTTCGAGGCCGGCGAGCGGGTGGAGCGATTGCTGCGCGAGATCCACTCGACGGATCAGCCTGCCGCGGCGGGCGGGACGACGGCAGGCGCGCCGTCTCGCGGCGAGCGCGACGCCGACGACGACGAGCCACGCGGTGCCGATCGCGACGACGATGATGCCGCGGAGCGATGACGGGTCGCCTCTCGACGTCGCGGCAGTCGGACGGGATTCTCCTCGTCGACAAGCCTGACGGGCTCACCTCCGCGGCGGTCGTCGCGCGGGTCAAGCGGACGCTTCGGCAGAAGGTCGGCCATCTCGGCACGCTCGACCCGTTTGCGACGGGTCTCTTGCCGATTTGCGTAGGCGAGGGGACGAAGCTCGCACAATTTCTCGCCGGGGACTCCAAGCGCTACGTCGGCGAGATCGTCCTCGGCGCGACGACCGACACACTCGATCGCACCGGAGCCATCGTGGAGCGCCGCGCGGTGCCATCCATTGCGCCGGCGACGCTGGCGGCGGCCGTTGCGCCGCTGCGCGGCGCGATCATGCAGACGCCGCCGATGTATTCGGCGCTGAAGCGCGAAGGCGTGCCGCTCTACCGTCTTGCGCGCGCCGGTCACGATGTGGAACGCGCCGCACGGCCGGTGCACGTCGCCGCCTTCGACGTGGCGTTCCTCGCGCCCGATCGCCTGGCGTTCGCCGTCGAGTGCTCGAAAGGCACGTACGTGCGCGTCCTCGCGCACGACCTCGGCGCGGCGCTCGGCACCGGGGCCCACCTCGCGACGTTGCGCCGGACCGCGTTTGGCCCGTTCTCACTCGCCGACGCCGTGCCGCTCCACGACGTCGAGGAGCGAGCGACACGCGGCACGTTGCCGCTCCTCACGCCGTCGGCGGCGATGACGGGATTTCGCGCGATCGTCGCCGACGCGCCGCTCATCGCCGCCATCCGCGACGGACGGCAGCAGGCGCTGCGGGCGCTCGGCGCACCGCACGCGGCGGACGAGGTGGTGCGGATCGAGAGCGCGGACGGCGTGCTGATCGCCGTCGCGGCGGCGGTCGACGACGGCTGGCGTCTCGCACGGGTGATGGCGCGCTGACGAGCGTCGCGCGTCGCCTCTTCGACTCGCGCCGCCCCGGGACTACGCTGGTGTCGTGAGCGCGCCGTCCGAGTCCGAGGTGCAGGAGCTCGCGCGCACCATCGCGGCGGCGGGCGCCGCGGAGCCGGCGCGCGTCTTCCATCTGAGCTGGTGGAGCGAGAGCATGCTCGACTGGGCGCTCGCGCATCCCCGGTTCAAAACGCAGCTCTTCCGGTTCGTCGACGTCTTTCCCGCCTGTCGCGACGACGGCGACGTCATGCTCCATCTCGAGGACTACTTCGCGACGATCGACGTGCCGCCTGCGCTCGGGGTCGGCCTCGGCGTCGCCGCGCATCTGCCGTTCGGCGCGCAGGTCACGGCGGCGGCTGCGCGTCGCAACATCCGCCGCATGGCGCGCCAGCTGATCGCCGGCGCGACGCCCGCGGAGGCGATGCCGCGGCTCGCGCGGCTATGGCGAAAGGGCGAAGGATCGTCGGTCGACGTCCTCGGCGAGCGGACGATCACCGGACGTGAGGCGGACGCGTATGCGACGCGTGTCGCCGCGCTCCTCGACACGTTCGCGAAGACAGCCCGCCGGTGGCCGGCAAACCCGCGGCTCGAGCAGGATCCGTGGGGCACGGTGCCGCGCGTGAATGTGTCGGTGAAGCCGACGGCGCTCTCGCCGCTCTTCGCGCCGCTCACCGCCGCCGCCGGCCTGGCGGACGTGCGCGACCGTCTGCATCCGCTCCTCGAGCGCGCACGCCGCGCCGGCGCGACGGTCCATCTCGACATGGAGCAGGACGAGGCGAAGGATCTCACGCTCGAGCTGCTGCGCTCGCTTGGCGACGAGTGTCGCGCCGGACCGCAGCTCGGCTGCGTGGTGCAAGCGTATCGCCGCGACGCGTTCGACGACCTGCACGCGCTCGTCGCGTGGTCGGCCGCCACATTGCGCCTCCCGCTACACGTGCGCCTGGTGAAGGGCGCCTATTGGGACGTCGAGACCGTGACGGCGAGGGCGGAGGGGTGGCCGGTGCCGGTATTCGAGCACAAAGCCGAGACGGACTTGAATTACGAGCGCTGCGCGCGGTATCTCGTCGCACATGCGGGCGCGGTGCGGCCGGCATTCGGCAGCCACAACGTCCGCAGCCTCGCGTACGCGATCGCGGCCGCGCGCGCGCACGGTCTTCCCGATGCCGCGATCGAGCTGCAGCTCCTCTACGGGATGGCGGAGCCCGTGCACGCGGCGCTCGCACGTCTGGGCTTCCGTGTTCGGGTCTATGCGCCCGTCGGCGCGCTCGTGCCGGGGATGGCCTACCTCGTGCGTCGACTCCTCGAGAATACGTCGAACGAGTCGTTCATCCGCCACCGCTTCGCCGAGGGCGCCACTCTCGACGCGCTGATCGCGCCGCCCGACGCGCACGCTGCGGCCGACGACGACCGGGAAGGACGCGACGCCGCGCCGATCGCGACCGGGTCCGCACTCGTGGACGCCGCCGCGGAGCCGCCGCGCTTTCGGAACGAGCCTCACGCCGAATTGCGGCGCCCGGCGGCGCGCGCGTCGCTCGCCGCGGCCGTGGCGGCCGCGCCGGCGACGTTCGGCTTCGACGCGCCCGTCGTCATCGACGGCCGAGCAGTGCAGACGACGGCGACGATCCGCTCCGTCGATCCGGGTGCGTACGCGACGCTCGTCTGCACGAGCGGTCGCGCCGGCGTCGGCGACGTCGAGCACGCGCTGACGACCGCGTGTACAGCGGCGGCGTCCTGGGCGGCCGTTCCGTGGAGCGAGCGGGCGGCCGTCCTCATCCGCGCCGCGGCGATCCTGCGCGCGCGCCGCGCCGAGCTGGCGGCGCTCGAGGTGTTCGAGGCGGGGAAGCCGGAACCCGAGGCGGACGCGGACGTCTGCGAGGCGATCGACTTCTGCGAGTACTACGCGCGCGAGGCGTTTCGTCTCGGTCGCGGCGCCGGCGTGCTCTCGACGCCCGGCGAGACGAACGCGTATCGTTATCAGCCGCGCGGGGTCGGGGTCGTCATCGCGCCGTGGAACTTTCCGCTCGCGATCCCGACCGGCATGGTGACGGCGGCGCTCGTCACCGGGAACTGCGTCGTGTTCAAGCCCGCGGAGCAGACGCCCGGCATCGGGTACCGGCTCGTCGAGGTGTTGCACGCCGCCGGTGTGCCGCCGGGCGCGCTCGCCTTCCTTCCCGGAATCGGCGAGGAGATCGGTCCCGCGCTTGTCGATCATCCGGACGTCGCGTTCGTGGCGTTCACCGGGTCGAAGTCGGTCGGTCTCTCGATCGTCGAGCGCGGCGCCGCGCACCATGCAGGACAGGGGCAGGTGAAGCGCGTCGTGGCCGAGATGGGCGGCAAGAACGCCATCGTCGTCGACAGCGACGCCGACCTCGACCAGGCCGTGCCGGCGATCGTCGCGAGCGCGTTCGCGTACGCGGGGCAGAAATGCTCCGCCGCCTCGCGCGTGATCGTGCTCGCGCCCGTGCTCGACGCGCTCCTCGAGCGGCTCGTCGGCGCGACGGCGCTGCTGCCACTCGGGCACCCACGCGCGCTCGACACCGTAATCGGGCCGCTCATCGACGAGGACGCGTGGCGGCGCGTGCGCGGCTACCGCGACGTCGCGCGCGTCGAGGGCGACGTCGTGTACACGCGCGACGACGTGCCGGACGGCGGCTGGTACGTCGGCCCGACCATCGTCGTCGTCGACGGGCCGCGCTGCCGCGTCGCGACCGAGGAGATCTTCGGCCCCGTGCTCACGATCATGCCGGCGGCCGATTTCGAGCACGCGCTCGCGCTCGCAAACGACACCGAGTACGCGTTGACGGCGGGCGTCTTCTCGCGGTCACCGACGCGCATACGCCGCGCCGCCGAGACGCTGCGCGCCGGCAACATCTACGTCAATCGCACGATCACCGGCGCGCGCGTCGGTCGCCAGCCGTTCGGCGGCTATGGCCTTTCCGGCGTCGGCACGAAGACCGGCGGGCCCGACTATCTGCTCCAGTTCGTCGATCCGCGCGTCGTCACCGAGAACACGATCCGCCAGGGCTTCGCGCCGCGCGAGGGCTGACCATCGTCACGACCTGCTGCCGGGCGCTGTCCTAAGTAGACACCCGGAGCGGGAAATTAGGACACCCAGGGTGACGGCGGAGTCCGGTTAGTGCCTCTTGAAGGCTCCCGCCCACCACATCAGGATCGCCACCACGACCACGACCACGCCGAAGATGACGTAGAACCAAATCGGATCAACCATCTAGGTTCTCCTTCAGATTTGTCGCCGTAGTAGAGCATGTTGCCCATGAGGGCGGCGCGTAGCACGCACCACGCGCCGCCAGCAAGGAATCTACTTGCGCCCGCCCTTGATGACTCTCAGCGGATTGTGCCAGCGGCTTGGTCCTGATCCGCGCATCTCGCCCTTGCCGCGTTCGTGCGGAAAGGTCGCCGGTTGCTGACGACCTGCTTCCGCTGGAGTCAGTCGCAGGCGCGTCGCGAAGCCGAACAACTCCTTGACGAAGCGGACGAACGGGCCAACGTGGGAAAGTAGGACACTAGCGGCGGGAAATTAGGACACTCACGGGCAGCGTAGGACAGTACCTGCTGCCGCATTCGCTTTACATCCCAACAGGTGCATGTTACTCGTGACGGTCGACGAGAAGGACATGGGAGAAGGAACGAGCAGCGCAGAGGCGCAGCACATCGTCGAGGCGTATCGCCGTCACGAGACCGACACCGGGTCGCCCGAAGTGCAGGTCGCGCTGCTCAGCGACCGCATCGGGTACCTGACCGAGCATTTCAAGTCGCACGCGAAAGATCATCATTCGCGGCGCGGGCTACTCAAGCTCGTGGGGCAGAGGCGGCGGCTGCTGGATTACCTCAAGCGGAGTGATTTCGAGCGCTACAAGTCGTTGATCGAGCGTCTCGGCATCCGCAAGTAACACCTCCTTTCTTTCCACCCCATCTCCATTCTCGAACGCATTCCAATCTGAGTCCCCTGCGGGGGATGGGGGTACGCTTCATGAAACGTGTGGAAATGGATCTTCACGGCCGGCGCCTCTCGATCGAGAGCGGTCGCATGGCCAAGCAGGCGAACGGCTCCGCGTTCGTCCAGTACGGCGATACCGTCGTCCTCGTGACCGCTGTCGCCGCGCGCGAGCCGCGCGAGTCGATCGACTTCTTTCCGCTGACGGTCGACTACCAGGAGAAGACGTTCGCCGCGGGCAAGATCCCGGGCGGCTTCTTCAAGCGCGAGGGCCGACCGAGTGAGAAGGAGGTCCTGACCTCGCGTCTCTGCGACCGGCCGCTGCGGCCGCTCTTTCCCGACGGCTTCCGCTGCGAGACGCAGGTCATCGCGACCGTGCTGTCGTACGACAAGGAGAACGATCCCGACGTGCTGGCGATGATCGGCGCGTCGGCGGCGCTCGAGATGTCCGACATCCCGTTCAACGGCCCGATCGCGGGCGTCCGCGTCGGCCGGATCGATGGGAAGCTCGTCTTGAACCCGATGGCGTCGCAGCTCCCGGACTGCGATCTGCAGATGATCATCGCCGGCTCGCGCGACGCGATCGTCATGGTCGAGGGCGGGGCGCGGATGCTGTCCGAGGACGTCGTGCTCGACGCGCTCTACTTCGGCCATCGCGAGCTGCAGCCGATCCTCGACATGCAAGCGGAGCTGCGGCGCGCCGTCGGCAAGCCGAAGCGCACCGTCGAGCCGCCGGCGGTCGATCACAAGCTCGCGGCGCGCGTGCGCGAGCTCGCGTCGTCGAAGATCGTCGAGGCGCTCACCACCTCCGGCAAGCACGAGCGCGCCGACGCCGTACGGCAAGTGCGCGCCGACGTGCTCGCCGCGCTCGCGAGCGAGTTCCCGGAGCGCGAGCGCGAAGTGAAGAACCTCTTCGAGCACGTCCACGAGGAGATCGTGCGCGGCATGATCGTCGGCGAGAAGCGCCGCCTCGATGGCCGCGGCCTCGCCGATATCCGCCCGATCTCGTGCGAGGTGCAGGTGTTGCCGCGGACGCACGGGTCGGCGCTCTTCACGCGCGGCGAGACGCAGGCGCTCGTCGTCGCCACGCTCGGCACGTCGTCCGACGAGCAGCGCATCGACGCCCTCATCGGCGACACCTACAAGAAGTTCATGCTGCACTATAACTTCCCGCCGTTCAGCGTCGGCGAGGTGAAGTTCCTGCGCGGCCCGGGGCGGCGCGAGATCGGCCACGGTGCCCTCGCCGAGCGCGCGATCACGGCGGTGCTGCCGGACGAAACGCAGTTCCCGTACACGGTCCGGCTCGTCTCCGAGATCCTGGAGTCGAACGGCTCGTCGTCGATGGCGACGGTTTGCGGCAGCTCGCTCGCGCTCATGGACGCCGGCGTGCCGGTCAAATCGCCGGTCGCCGGCATCGCGATGGGCCTCATCCGCGAAGGCAACGAGATCCGCGTCCTTTCGGACATCCTCGGCGACGAGGACCACCTCGGCGACATGGACTTCAAGGTCGCCGGGACGTCCGAGGGCGTCACCGCCGTGCAGATGGACATCAAGATCGGCGGCGTGACGCGCGACATCATGCGCGACGCGCTCTACCAGGCGCGCGACGGACGCCTCCACATTCTGCACGCGATGCAGACGGCGCTCGCGCAGCCACGTTCCGACGTGTCGTCATACGCACCGCGCATTGTGACGCTGAAGATCCGCGTCGACCGCATTCGCGACGTGATCGGACCGGGCGGCAAGGTGATTCGCGGCATCATCGAGGAGACCGGCGTCAAGATCGACGTCGAGGACGATGGGACGATCTACATCGCGTCGGCCGACGAGTCGGCGATGCAGAAGGCCGTCGACTGGATCCACCGCCTCACCGCCGAGGCCGAGGTCGGGAAGATCTACAAAGGGACGGTCAAGAAGATCATGGACTTCGGTGCCTTCGTCGAGATCCTCCCCGGCACCGACGGTCTCGTGCACATCTCGCAGCTCGCGGCCGAGCGCGTCGCCAAGGTGCGCGACGTGCTGAACGAGGGCGACGAGGTGATGGTGAAAGTCCTCGAGGTCGACAAGAGCGGCAAGATCCGCCTCTCCCGCAAGGAGGCCCTCGGCGCGGAGGCGGGCGCTGCCCGCTGAGCGACGCCACCCACGACGGCAGCGGCCGCGCACCGGACGCGCGACCGCCGGCGCCGACGCGCGTCCCGACGTCGGAATCGAGAAGACCGAGCTCGCGAACGGCATCCGCATCGTCTCCGAGGAGATCCCCGGCGTCGCGTCGGCGGCGATCGGCCTCTGGGTCGGGCACGGCTCCCGCGACGAGACCGCGGCGCAGTGCGGGCTCTCGCACTTCATCGAGCATCTCTTCTTCAAGGGCACCGCACGCCGGAGCGCAGCGCAGATCGCCGAGGAGATCGACGCCGTCGGCGGTGTCCTGAACGCCGACACCGATCGTGAGTTCACCTGCTACTACGCGAAGGTGCTGGGCGAGCACTCGGCGCTCGCGATCGATCTCCTTGCGGACGTCTTTCGGGCGTCGCGATTCGACGCCGACGACATCGCGCGCGAGCGTGAGGTCGTGCTCGAGGAGATCGCGCAGATCGAGGACACGCCCGACGACCTCGTCCACGATCTCTTCCACCAAGAGTACTGGCGCGAGCACCCGCTCGGGTCGCCGGTCTGTGGCACGCGCGCGAGCGTCGCGCGCTTCGACCGCGACGCCTGCTTGGCGTTGCTCGCCGCACGCTATCGCCCCGATCGACTGATCGTCACCGCCGCCGGGAAGGTGTACCACGCCGCGCTCGTCGACGCGATCGGCGCCCGCTTCGGCGACCTCGACGGCCGCGCTGCCGCGGTCGACGACTGCGTGCCGACGGCGCGCGGCTGCGTTGCGGTGCACCAGCGCAAGCTCGAGCAGGTGCAGCTCGTGCTCGGGACGCGCGGCGTAGCGGTCACGGATCCGGCGCGCGACGCGGTCGCCGTACTGAACGCGGCGCTCGGCGACAGCCCGAGCTCGCGGCTCTTCCAGGAGATCCGCGAGCGCCGCGGCCGCGCGTACTCGATCGACTCGTTCGTCTCGTCGTATCGCGACACCGGCTACGTCGGCATCGCCGCGGGTACGCGGGCGCGCTGGGTGCGCGAGGTCGTGGACGTGATTGTGATGGAGCTGCGCCGCCTGCGGCGCGAAGGCTTGCCCGCCGACGAGCTGGCGCGAGCCAAGGGCAAGCTCAAGGGCACCTTGCTGCTCGCGCTCGAGACCTCCGAGCAGCGCATGGAGCGCCTCGCGCTCGAGGAGATGTACTTCGGCCGCGCGGTGTCGGCTGACGAGATCGCGCGGCGGATCGACGCCGTCACGAACGACGACGTCGTCGGCGCGGCCGAGCGGCTCTTCGTCGCAGACGGCTGCGCGCTCGTGCTGCTCGGCGACGTCGGCCGTCACGCGCCCGGCATCGACGTGTTCGAGGCGTTGGGGTGAGGCGATGATTCCCCGCTACACCCGCCCGGCGATGGGACGGATCTGGACCGAGGAGGCACGGTACGCGCACTGGCTCGAGATCGAGATCCTCGCGTGCGAGGCGCTCGCCGCGCGCGGCAGCGTCCCCAAAGCCGCCGTCCGGGCCATCCGCCGTCGCGGCCGCATCGACGTCGCGCGCATCGCCGCGCTCGAGGCGGAGGTGAAACACGACGTCATCGCGTTCGTGACGCAGGTCGCGGAATCGGTGGGACCGGAAGGCCGCTTCCTCCACCTCGGTCTGACCTCGTCGGACGTTCTCGATACCGGCTTCGCGCTGCAGCTGCGCGAGGCGGCGCGCGTGCTGCTCGCAGGACAAGACCTCTTGATCGCGACCCTGCGTCGGTTGGCACGGCGCCACAAGCGGACATTGATGATCGGCCGCACGCACGGCATGCACGCGGAGCCGATCACGTTCGGCCTCAAGGTCGCCGGCTGGTACACCGAAGCGGTCCGCAATCGCGAGCGGCTGGAGCGCGCGGCGCGGCAGGTCGCGGTCGGCAAGATCTCGGGCGCCGTCGGCGTCTTCGGCAACGTGGCACCCGAGGTCGAGGCGTACGTCCTCGAACGGCTCGCTCTCACGCCGGAGCCGCTGGCGACGCAAGTCGTCGCGCGCGACCGTCACGCCGAGTTCTTCGCCGCGCTCGCGCTCGCCGGCTCCGGCCTCGAGCGCATCGCGATCGAGATCCGTCACTTACAGCGCACCGAGGTCGGCGAGGCCGAGGAGCCGTTCAGCGAGAAACAAAAGGGCTCGTCGGCCATGCCGCACAAGCGCAACCCGATCGTCGCCGAGAACGCCGTCGGCCTGGCCCGCCTCCTGCGTGCGTACGCCGGCGCGGCGCTGGAGGACGTCGCGCTCTGGCACGAGCGCGACATCAGCCACTCGTCGGTCGAGCGCGTGATCGCGCCCGACGCGACCTGCGCGCTCGACTACATGCTGGCGCGCATGACTGCGGTGCTCGGCGGACTCGTGGTCCGCCCCGAGCGGATGCGTGAGAACCTCGAGCGCAGCCACGGCATCGTGCTGTCGGAGGACGTGCTACTCGCGCTGGTGCGAGCGGGCGCACGCCGCGAGGACGCGTATCGCTGGGTGCAGCGCGCCGCGCACGCGGCGTGGGACGGCGGCGCGAGCTTCGCCGACGCGCTCAGTGCCGAGCCCGAGGTGCGCACGCGGCTCACGAAGCAGCAAATCGCTGCGCTGCTCGATCCCGCGCGCCATCTCGCGAATTTAGACTTGCTCTTTCGCCGAGCGTTGGGTAGCAATCGCTCGACGCGACGACGCGGCCCGGCGGATCGGCCGCGGCCCGTCCGCGCAACGCCTGGGGGGATCCGATGAGCGACGTGGAAGCGCGAGAGCTCGTCTACGAGGGGAAGGCGAAGAAGCTCTTCGCCACCGGCGATCCCGATCTTCTCCTCCAGTACTTCAAGGACGACGCGACCGCGTTCAACGCCAAGAAACGCGGCACGATCATCGAGAAAGGCGTTCGCAACAACGCCATCTCGGAGGTCTTCTTCCGTCTCCTCGAGCGCGAGGGGGTGCCGACGCATTTCGTCCGCCGCCTCGACGACCGCCACATGCTGGTGAAGCGTCTCGAGATCGTGCCGGTCGAGATGGTGGTGCGGAACGTCATCGCCGGCAGCCTCGCGAAACGCCTCGGGATCGAAGAGGGCAAGGCGCTGCCCGAGCCGATCGTCGAGTTCTACTACAAGAGCGACGCCCTCGACGATCCGATGATCAACGAGTGGCACGTGCGCGTCCTCGGGATGGCGACGCAGGCGGAGATCGATCGCATGGTCGAGCTCACGCTGAAGGTAAACGCCGTCCTGCGGCCGTTCGTCGCCGAGCGCGGCATCGTCCTCGTCGACATGAAGCTCGAGTTCGGCCGCCATCACGGCACGATCATTCTCGGCGACGAGATCTGCCCCGATACCTGCCGGTTCTGGGACAGCAGCTCGGGAGAGAAGCTCGACAAGGATCGTTTCCGACGCGACCTCGGCCGCGTCGAGGAGGCATACGAGGAGATCGCGCGCCGCGTCGGCGCGTGATCCGGGGGCGGAGACGCCATGGCGTGGCGAGCGCGCGTGTTCGTGACGCCGAAGGAAGGCATCCTCGACCCGCAAGGCAAAGCGGTCGAGCATTCGCTGCACACCCTCGGGTATCCGGAAGTCACGGACGTGCGGATCGGGAAGGTCGTCGATCTCCACCTCGCCGACGTCAGCCGCGACAGCGCGCAGACCCGCGTCCGCGAGATGTGCGAGCGCCTGCTTGCCAACGGCGTCATCGAAGACTTCACCTTCACCATCGACGAAGCCTCGTGACGGTAGCCGCCCCCGGCCGAATGGTTAGAATGGGCCTGCGCGCATGAAATGGGGCGTCATCACGTTTCCGGGATCGAACGACGACGTACAGGCGGCGTACGCCCTCGAGACCCTGCTCGGCGAGAGCGTCGTCCGCCTCTGGCACAAGGATACGGCGCTCGACGGTCTCGACTGCGTCCTGCTGCCGGGCGGTTTCTCGTATGGCGATTATCTCCGCTGCGGCGCGATGGCGCGCTTCTCGCCGATCATGCGCGCGGTGGCAGACTTTGCAGCGGCGGGTCGAGTCGTCATCGGCATCTGCAACGGCTTCCAGATTCTCTGCGAAGCCGGGCTCCTGCCGGGTGCGCGGATCCGCAACCGCGGCCTCTCGTTCCTCTGCACGCGGGTGCATCTCCGCGTCGACGACGCCGACACGCTCTTCACCAACCGCTGCCGGCGCGGTGACGTGCTGGACATTCCCATCAAGCACGGCGACGGCTGCTACGTCGCCGATGGCGCGACCCTGAGGCGAACCCGAACGGCTCGCTGGCGTCGATCGCCGGCGTCCGCAATGCGCGTGGCAATGTCTTCGGGATGATGCCGCACCCGGAGCACGCCTGTGAGCGTCTCGTCGGCGGCGAGGACGGGCGCAAGATCTTCCTCTCGGTGATTGCGGCGGCGGGCGCAGAACCGTCGATCGCGAAGGTGGTTTCGGGTCCGTGAGCGCGCCGGTCACGGTCGAGACCGCGCTGCAGCACGGGCTCACGGCCGACGAGTACCGGCGTGTCGAGACCGCGCTCGGACGGCCGCCGACGCTCGAGGAGCTCGGCGTCTTCTCCGTGATGTGGTCCGAGCACTGCAGCTACAAGAGCTCGCGCGCGCACCTGCGCGGTCTGCCGACGACTGGGCCGCGCGTCCTGCAAGGCCCCGGGGAGAACGCCGGCGTGCTCGACGTCGGCGACGGGCTCGCGGTCGTCTTCAAGATCGAGAGCCACAACCACCCCTCGTTCGTCGAGCCGTTCCAAGGGGCGGCGACGGGCGTCGGCGGCATCTTGCGCGACATCTTCACGATGGGCGCGCGGCCGATCGCGAACCTGAACTCGCTGCGCTTCGGCAGCGTCGACCATCCGCGCACGCCGTATCTCCTGAACGGTGTCGTCGGCGGCATCGGTAGCTATGGGAACTGCATCGGGGTCGCGACCGTCGGCGGCGAGGTGGCGTTCGACCCGGGGTACGATCACAACATTCTGGTGAACGCCTTCACCCTCGGCGTCGTGCGCTCGGATCGCATCTTCCGCGCGCGCGCCGAAGGCGTCGGCAACCCGGTCATCTACGTCGGCTCGAAGACGGGCCGCGACGGCATCCACGGCGCGAGCCTCCTCGCCTCGGCGGAGTTCGACGCCGACTCCGAGCAGAAGCGGCCCACGGTGCAGGTTGGCGACCCGTTCACGGAGAAGCTCCTCCTCGAAGCGTGCCTCGAGCTGATGTCGCCGGAGTACGGCGAGCACCTGGTCGGCATCCAGGACATGGGCGCCGCCGGGCTCACGAGCTCGTCGGTCGAGATGGCGGGCCGCGCCGGCAGCGGCATTGACCTCGACCTCTCGCGCGTGCCGCTGCGCGAGCAGGGCATGACCCCGTACGAGATCCTGCTCTCGGAGTCGCAAGAGCGCATGCTGCTCGTCGTCCGCGCCGGCTCGGAGGACGTCGTGCGTGCGCTCTTCGCGAAATGGGACCTCGACGCCGCCGTCATCGGCACCGTGACCGACACGGGCCGTTTGCGCTGTACGTGGGAAGGGCGTCAGGTCGTCGACGTCCCGATCGCGCCGCTGACGGGGGGGGCGCCCGTCTATCAGCGCCCGGCAGCGGAGCCCTCTGCCGACGACGGCGCGCGTCTCGTCCTGCGCGACCTCGCCGAGCCGCGCGACTACGGCCACGTGCTGATGCAGCTCCTCGAGTCGCCGAACCTGTGCTCGCGCGAGTGGGTCTATCGCCAGTACGACACGTACGTCGGTGGCAACACGGTCGTGCGGCCGGGCTCCGACGCCGCGGTCGTGCGCCTCGACGGCACGCAGAAGGGCGTTGCGATGACGCTCGACTGCAACAGCCGGCTCTGTCTCCTCGATCCCTACGTCGGCACGGTGAGCGCGGTCGCGGAGGCGGCGCGCAACCTCGCAGCGTCGGGCGCGGAGCCGATCGGCGTCACCAACTGCCTCAACTTCGGCAGCCCCGAGAAGCCCGAGGTGATGTGGCAGTTCCAGCAGGCGATCGCCGGCCTGCGCGATGCGTGTCTCGCGTTCGGCACACCGGTCGTGAGCGGCAACGTGAGCTTCTACAACGAGACCGAGGGCTGCAGCATCCCGCCGACGCCGGTGATCGGCATGGTCGGCCTGCTCGACGACGTCGGGCAGCGAGTGACGCAATGGTTCAAGGGCGAGGGCGACGCGATCGTCCTTCTCGGCCGCAACCGCGAGGAGCTCGGCGGCTCGGAGTATCTGGCGGTCGTGCATCACCAAGTGCGCGGCACGCTGCCGTGGATCGATCTCGACATCGAGCGCCGCCTGATCCGGACGGTGCTGAGCGCGGCGCGAGAGGGGCTCCTGCGCTCGGCACACGATGTCGCCGAGGGCGGTCTCGCGGTGGCGCTGGCGGAGTGCTGCATCTCCAATGAGACCGGGTCGCCGATCGGCGCCCGCATCGAGCTCGAGAGCGGCCTCCGGCCCGACGCCCTTCTCTTCGGCGAGAGCCATGGCCGCATCGTCGTCTCGGTCCGGCGGCGGTACCTGACGCGGCTCCGTGAGATCGCGCGCCGCGACGACGTCGTCATGACGTCGATCGGGGAGGTGCGCGGGCAACGGCTGGAGATCGACGACCTGCTCGGCTTGCCCGTCGTCGAGATGCGCGAACGCTGGCGGACGGCGCTCGAGCGCACGCTCGCTGGGCGCGCCCGGGAGTGATAGGTCTGTGAACGTGAGCGATGTCGTCCGGACTTCGGCCGCACTCGACGGGTTCACCGAGAAGTGCGGCGTCGTCGGGGTGTATGGCCACCCCGAGGCGGCGAACCTCGCCTATCTCGGGCTTTGCGCGCTGCAGCACCGCGGTCAGGAGGCGGCGGGTATCGTCTCGTCGGACGGGCACGTGCTCGTCTCGCATCGGGGCATGGGCCTCGTCGCCGACGTCTTTCGCGAGGACATCGTGCGGCGTCTGCGCGGCGACGCCGCGATCGGCCACAACCGCTACTCGACCGCCGGCGCGTCGCATCTGAAGAACGCCCAGCCGCTCGTCGTCGAGTACGGGCGCGGCGGTCTCGCGGTCGCGCACAACGGCAACCTGGTGAACGCCGAGGAGCTGCGCGAGCGGCTCGAGGCGCGCGGCTCGATCTTCCAATCGACCGTCGACAGCGAGGTCATCATCCACCTGATCGCCGCGTCCCAGGGTGAGACGCTCGAGGATCGCGTCGTCGAGGCGCTGCGCGAGGTGCGCGGCGCGTACTCGCTGGTCTTTCTCTCGACCGACAAGTTGATCGGCGTCCGCGATCCGCACGGCTTCCGGCCGCTCGTCCTCGGACGTGTGAAGGGCGCGTACGTGCTCGCGTCCGAGACCTGCGCCCTCGACCTCATGGACGCGACCTACGAGCGCGAGGTCGAGCCGGGCGAGGTCGTCGTCCTGTCGGAAGCGGGGCTGTCCTCGTACAAGCCGTTCGCGCCGGAGGCGCCGACGAAGTGCATCTTCGAGTACATCTACTTCGCGCGCCCGGACTCGACCGTCTTCGGGCGCAGCGTGTACCGCACGCGCAAGGAGCTCGGCCACCAGCTGGCGCGCGAGTCGCCGGTCGAGGCCGACATCGTCGTGCCGGTGCCGGACTCTGGTGTCCCGGCGGCGATCGGCTACGCGGAAGAGTCGGGCATCCCGTTCGAGATGGGGCTCATCCGCAATCACTACGTCGGACGGACGTTCATCGAGCCGCAGGACGCGATCCGCCACTTCGGCGTGAAGGTGAAGCTCAACGCCCAGCGCGAGGTGCTCGCCGGGAAGCGCGTCATCGTCGTCGACGACTCGATCGTGCGCGGCACGACCAGCCGCAAGATCGTGAAGATGATCCGCGACGCCGGCGCGCGCGAGGTGCACATGCGGATCAGCTCGCCGCCGACGACGAGCCCCTGCTACTACGGCATCGACACCCCGAATCGCAGCGAGCTCATCGCCTCGTCGCACGACGTCGAGGAGATCCGCCGTTACATCACCGCCGACACGCTGGCGTATCTCAGCGAGGAGGGCATGTACGCGTTTCTCGGCGGGAAGCAGAGCGGCTTCTGCGACGCCTGCTTCACCGGTCGCTATCCCGTCCCGTTCGAGGACCACGCCAAGCACCGCCAGCTGGTGCTCTTCGACGCCGCCGAGGAGCGCTGAGCGGCGCGACTCGAGTTGACGCGCGCCCCCGCCGAGCTGATCGCCGAGATCGAGCGCGGCCCGTCGGGTCCGCACGTCGCGGCCTTCTTCGATCTCGATCGGACGCTCCTCGCTGGCTTCTCCGCGACCGCGTTCATCCGCGACGACATGATGACCGGGCGCATGAGCGTCCGCGAGCTCGCGGAGACGCTCGTCGCGGCGACGCGCTTCCAGCTCGGCGCGCTCGGCTTCTCCGGGTTCATCGCCAGCACGGTGGCGCGCATGGCGGGACGCTCCGAGACGGAGTTCGAGGCCGATGCCGAGCGCGTGTTTCGCGAGCGCCTCGCCGGTGACGTCTACCCGGAGTCGCGCGCGCTCGTCCGCGCGCACTTGCGCAAGCAGCACACGGTCGCCGTCGTGTCGTCGGCGACGCGCTACCAAATCGAGCCGCTGGCGCGCGACTTCGGCATCCCGCACGTGCTCTGCACCGGCCTCGAGGTGAACGACGGCCGCTTCACCGGCGGCGTCGTGCATCCGCCGTGCTACGGCGAAGGCAAGGCGGAGGCGGCACGGACCTTCGCGGCCGCCCACGACGTCGACCTCGCCGAGAGCTTCTTCTACACGGACAGCGACGAGGACCTGCCGCTCCTCGAGATCGTCGGCCGGCCGCGACCGACGAACCCGAGCGCGCGGCTCGGCGAGATCGCGGCGAAGCGCGGCTGGCCGGTGCGGCGCTTCCACAGCCGCGGCACGCCGGGCGCGCTCGCGATGCTGCGCACCGCGCTCGCCGTCGGCAGCCTCGCGCCGGCCTTCGCGCTCGGGCTGCCGGCGGCGATTCTCGGCGGCAGCTGGCGGCGGGCGGTGAACGTCGTCATCTCGACGTGGGGCGAGCTCGGGACCGCGCTCGCCGGCGTCGATCTGCGCGTCACCGGCGAGGAGCATCTTTGGTCGCACCGGCCGGCGGTCTTCGTCTTCAACCACCAGAGCGGCATCGACATGCTGCTCCTCTGCCGCTTGCTCCGCCGCGATATCGTCGGCGTCGCCAAGCAAGAGATCCGCCGCAACCCGATCTTCGGACCCGTCTTCGCACTGACCGGCACCGTCTTCAT
>VBKW01000299.1 GCA_005879405.1 Deltaproteobacteria bacterium | reverse complement strand
CGCCGTACATTTGAATGAAGCGGCGATACGAGTCCCAGCCGAAGCGCGCGTTCTGCGACTTCGCGATCAGCCCCTGGACCGTCTGGTGGTTGAGGCCGAGGTTCAGGACCATGTCCATCATACCCGGCATCGACGCGCGCGCGCCCGATCGCACCGAGACGAGGAGCGGATTCGTGGGATCGCCGAAGCGCCGACCGACGGCCGCTTCGATCTTCGCGAGGTGGGCGGCGACCGCGGCACGCAGCTGCGGCGGATACTGGTGGCCGTTCGCGTAGTAGTACGTGCACACCTCGGTCGTGATCGTGAAGCCGGGCGGCACCGGCAGCCCGAGGCCCGCCATCTCCGCGAGGTTCGCACCCTTCCCGCCGAGGAGGTTCTTCATGTCGGCGCGGCCGTCGGCCGTGCCGTTGCCGAAGAAGTAGACGTAGCGCGAACGCGCGGCGGCACCCTTCTGTCGCGACGCGCGCGCCGCCGCGGCGCGACCGCGCGCGACCGGCTCCGTCCGCGGACGTGTCTTGGCTTTGGCGACGCTCGCCCGCGGGCGCGCCTTCGCCTTCGCGACGCTCGCCCGCCGATCCTTGCTGCTCCGTGCCCCTGTGCTGCGCTTCGTCGGCCGCACCACAGCCATGCGACGCTCCTCCCGAGTGGCGCTCAGCTCCCCCTCATTCGACGGCGGCTCGTGCTGCGCCGTCGACGTCGTGAGGGGGCGGAGCAGACGGCGCCAGCCGCGCGCGCAGCTCGGTCGCGAGACGCTCGACCGGCATGCGCACCTGCTCCATCGTGTCACGATCACGTACCGTGACCGTATCGTCCTGCATCGTTTGATGATCGACCGTGATGCCGAAAGGCGTCCCGATCTCGTCTTGCCGCCGGTAGCGGCGGCCGATCGATCCCGCCTGGTCGTAGGTGACCAGGAAATGCTGCTTCAACACATCGCGGATCACGAGCGCTTTCTCCGGCTGCCCGGCCTTGCGCAGAAGCGGAAAGACCGCGGCCTTGATCGGCGCGAGCCGCGGATCGAGCCGCAGCACGATCCGCTCCTCGCCGTCGGCGACGTCCTCGTCGTACGCGTCGACGAGGAACGCGAGGAGCGGCCGGCCGACGCCGGCCGACGGCTCGATGACGTACGGCAGGTAGCGCTCGCGGGTCTCCTCGTCGAAGTACGAGAGGTCCTTGCCGCTCGTCTCGGAATGGCGGCGGAGGTCGAAATCGCCGCGGTTGGCGATGCCTTCCAGCTCCGACCAGCCGAACGGGAACTCGTACTCGACGTCGGCGCAGCCCTTCGCGTAGTGCGCGAGCTCGTCCGAGCCGTGCTCACGCAGCCGCAGGCGCTCGCGGCGAATGCCGTAGCGCTGGTACCAGGCAAAGCGCTCCGCCTTCCAGCGCTCGTGCCAGTCGGCGTCGTCGCCGGGCTTCACGAAGAACTCGATCTCCATCTGCTCGAACTCGCGCGTCCGAAAGAGGAAGTTGCCGGGCGTGATCTCGTTGCGGAACGACTTGCCGATCTGGCCGATGCCGAACGGGATCTTCATGCGCGACGAGTTCAGCACGTTCTGAAAGTTGACGAAGATGCCCTGCGCCGTCTCCGGCCGGAGATAGATGGTACTGGCGGTGTCTTCGACCGGACCCATGAAGGTGCGGAACATGAGGTTGAACTGCCGCGCCTCGGTCAGCTCGCCGCCGCACTCCGGGCACTTCGGACCCGAGAGCTGATCGGCGCGGAAGCGCTGCTTGCAGCTCTTGCAGTCGACGAGGGGGTCGGTGAAGCCCTCGACGTGCCCCGACGCTTCCCAGACTTTTGGATGCATCAGGATCGCGCTGTCCAGGCCGACCATGTCCTCGCGGGCGACGATGTTGTCGCGCCACCACGCCTCGGTGATGTTCCGCTTGAGCTCCACGCCCAGCGGGCCGTAGTCCCAACAGCTCGCGAGCCCGCCGTAGATCTCGCTCGATTGGAACACGAACCCCCGCCGTTTGCAGAGGTTGGTGATCTTTTCCATCGTGACTGGACGCGACGTGGCGCTCATCGAGGGACCCGAAAAAGGAATAGCCCGGTTATCACCCATGCGGCCGAGGGTCTACCGCTCGTCGAGGAGCTGCTCGGAGGCGAGCGGAAACGTGACCGCGGCGGCGAAAAAACTGCGCAGCAGCGCGCGCGCCTCGGCGGCGACGCCGGGCTGCAGCACGAAATCGCGCGCGTCGGCGGCGGCGAACGACGCGCGCTGCAGCAGCGTCAGGCGCTCGAGCGTCGCGCGCGAGATCACGTACGTTCGGCCGTCGCCGCGGCAGCGCGCGCAGAGCAGGCCGCCGCGCGCCGGCTGGGCGTAGACGGCGTCGACGGCGGCGAGCGCCGTGCCGCAGCGACGGCAGCGATCGAGCGACGGTTCGTAGCCGGTCAAGCCGAGGAGGTGCAGCTCGAAGCCGCGCAGCAGGCCGGGCTCGGGGGCGCTCCGCTCGAGGAGCCCGAGCGCGTCACGGACGAGCTCGTACGTCTCGGGACCCGCCTCGCGGCCGCGGATCATCCGGTCGGTGAGCTCGAGGATGTAGCTGGCGTAGGCGAACTTCTGGAGGTCGAGCGTGAAGCTGCGCGGCGCATCGAGGAGCTCGCAGGCCGAGATGAAGGCGAGGTCGCTCGCGGGGCGCTGCCGAAGGCGCAGGGACACGTGGGTGAACGGCTCGAGGACGTTCACGAATCGGCGTTTCGAGCGCTTGGCGCCCTTGGCGATTCCGGTGACCTTCCCCAGGTCACGGGTCAAGAAGGTCACGATCTTGTCGGATTCGCCGAAGACGCGGGCACGCACGACGACCGCCGGCGTCGTCGTTTCCTGGGGGGCGATCGCGGAGCTCACCCTGATGATTTATCGGCGACCGTGCAGGTCCGCAATCGCTGGCGTCGCCTTGACACCCGATCGGGCGGTTCTTAGCTTCCGCGTACTCCCGAGTAGTTACGAATCACCCATTGAGAGGAGCGACGATCCACATGGCGGAAGACGACGCCGCACGGCCGAAGTCCGAGGCGCCACGCGCCGACGAGCCCGACGAGGGTCGCGACCGCGCGGCCGCGCAGGACGGGTCCGCAGGCGGGGAAACCCCCGCGGCGGAGGTCGAGCGGCTGCGCGCGGAGGTCGCCGGGCTCAAGGACCGGTGGCTCCGTGAGCGCGCCGAGCTCGAGAACTTCAAGCGTCGCCAGAGCCGCGACAAGGCCGAGGCGCTGCGCTTCGCGAACGAGGGTCTGCTGCGCGACCTCCTGCCGATCATCGACAACCTGCACCGTGCGGTCGAGCACGCGCGCGGGTCGCGCGAGGTCGACGCGATCGCCGACGGCGTCGACATGACGCTGCGGACGCTCACCGATACGCTCGAGCGCCACGGCGTGAAGATCGTCGAGGCGCTCGGCCGGCCGTTCGATCCGGCGCATCACGAGGCGATCGGCCATGTGGAGAGTCCGCACCCGGCGAACACCGTCGTCGACGAGCATCAACGTGGGTACCTGCTGCACGATCGGCTCCTGCGCCCGGCGCTCGTGACGATCGGCAAGCCGCCGCCTTCGGGAGAACGCAAAACGGAGGGAACAAATGGCTAAAGTCATTGGTATCGATCTCGGGACGACGAACTCCTGCGTCGCCATCATGGAAGGTGGCGACCCGGTCGTCATTACCAACGCCGAAGGCAGCCGCATCACCCCGTCCGTCGTCGCCTTCACCGAAGGGGGTGAGCGTCTGGTGGGACAGATCGCGCGCCGGCAGGCGATCACGAATCCCGAGAACACGATTTTCGCCGTGAAGCGCCTCATCGGGCGCCGTTTCGAGGACACCGAGGTGCAGAAGGCGATGAAGATCTCGCCCTACAAGATCGTGAAGGGCGACCACGCCGACGCCTGGGTGGAGGCGCGTGGCAAGCGCTACAGCCCCGCCGAGATCTCCGCGTTCATCCTGCAGAAGATGAAACAGACCGCGGAAGACCATCTCGGCGAGAAAGTCACCGAGGCGGTCGTCACGGTGCCGGCATACTTCAACGACAGCCAGCGGCAAGTGACGAAAGACGCCGGCCGCATCTCCGGCTTGAACGTGCTGCGCATCATCAACGAGCCGACCGCAGCGGCGCTGGCGTACGGTCTCGACAAGAAGAAAGACGAGAAGATCGCCGTCTTCGATCTCGGCGGCGGCACCTTCGACATCTCGATCCTCGAGATCGGCGACGGCGTCTTCGAGGTGAAGGCGACGAACGGTGACACGTTCCTCGGCGGCGAGGACTTCGACCAGCGCATCATCGATTATCTCGCCGACGAGTTCCGCAAGGATCAGGGCATCGATCTGCGCACGGACCGCATGGCGCTCCAGCGTCTCAAGGAGGCGGCGGAAAAGGCGAAGATGGAGCTCTCGACGGCGATGGAGACGGACATCAACTTGCCGTTCATCACCGCCGACCAGAGCGGCCCGAAGCATCTCAACATCAAGCTCAGCCGCTCGAAGCTCGAGATGCTCGTCGCGGAGCTGCTCGACCGGCTCGAAGGCCCGTGCATCACCGCGCTGAAAGACGCCGGCCTCTCCGCGAAGGAGATCAACGAGGTGATCCTCGTCGGCGGCATGACCCGCATGCCGGCGGTCCAGGAGCGCGTGAAGAAGCTCTTCGGCAAGGAGCCGCACAAGGGTGTGAACCCCGACGAGGTCGTCGCCATCGGCGCGGCGATCCAGGGTGCGGTGCTGAAGGGCGAAGTGAAAGACGTCCTCCTGCTCGACGTCACCCCGCTGTCGCTCGGCATCGAGACGCTCGGCGGCGTCTTCACGAAGCTCATCGAGAAGAACACGACCGTTCCGACGCGCAAGAGCCAGGTCTTCTCGACGGCCCAGGACAATCAGAACGCGGTGACGATCCGCGTTTTCCAGGGTGAGCGCGAGATGGCTGCCAACAACAAGCTGCTCGCGCAGTTCGACCTCGTCGGCATCCCGGCGGCGCCGCGCGGCATGCCGCAGATCGAGGTGACCTTCGACATCGACGCCAACGGCATCGTGCACGTGAGCGCGAAGGACCTCGGAACCGGCAAGGAGCAGTCGATCCAGATCACCGCGTCCAGCGGTCTCTCCGAGGAAGAGATCAAACGCATGGTGAAGGAGGCGGAGCTGCACGCCGCCGAGGACAAGAAGAAGCGCGAGGAGGTGGAGGTCCGGATCCAGCTCGATCAAGTGGTGTATCGCGCCGAAAAGTCGATCAGCGACGCTCCGGCGGACACCGATGCGGCGGCGAAGGCGCAGCTGCAGTCGGCGATCGACGACGCGAAGCAGGCGCTCGAAAGTGGCGACGCCGACCGCATGCGCAGCGTACGGACGTCGCTCGAGCAGGCGGCGCACAAATTCGCCGAGGCCATCTACGCCAAGGCTTCCGCCCAGCAGGCGGGGGCACAGCCGGGTGCTGGTGCCGGTGCCGGCCAGCAGGGGGACGGCGCCCAGAGCGAACAACCGCGTCGCGACGACAGCGTCGATGCCGAGTTCGAGGAAGTAAAGGAATAGCGGGTTCTGAGCCGATTTGCTTCGCGATACTTCGTTGCTCGGTCGCCGGGGGTGCTCGGCGTAGCGCTGCTACGCCTGCTTGTCCTCGCGTGGCGAGGGCGCTCCCCGGCTTGCTCGCGCCTCGCCTCGCTCGCAACTCGACTCAGGACCGGCACGCGGAACTCGCCGCATCGCGTCCGCGGCGACACGACACTTCGTTTCTGCCGCGACACATCGCTTCTGCGTGGAACAGGTGTGCTGACTCCGCTATAAGTTCCGATGCGTATGGCTGCGAGCACGCGGGATTTCTACGAGGTTCTCGACGTCGATCGGGGGTGCAGCGACGAGGAGTTGAAGCGCGCCTATCGTAAGATGGCGCTCAAGTACCATCCGGATCGGAATCCCGGCGACAAGGAAGCCGAGGAGCGGTTCAAGGAAGCGTCGGCGGCGTATCAAGTGCTCTCCGACGCCGACCGCCGGGCGCAGTACGACCGGTTCGGTCACGCCGCGTTCGACGGCTTCGGCGGCGGCGGCGGCTTCGACTTCAACGCCGGCTTCGAGGACATCTTCAGCGGCATCTTCAGTGACTTCTTCGGGCAGCCGCGCAGCGGACGGGCGCAGAGCCGCGCCCGCCGCGGCGAGGATCTGCGCTACAACCTCGACCTCACGTTCGAGGAGGCGGCGTTCGGCGTCGAGAAGTCGATCTCGCTACCGCGCATGGCGACGTGCGAGACCTGCCACGGCAAAGGCGCGAAGCCCGGAACGTCGCCGAAGCAGTGCGCCGCCTGCCGCGGCTCCGGGCAGGTGCGCTTCCAGCAGGGCTTCTTCAGCATCGCGAAGGTGTGCGGACAGTGTAACGGCCGCGGCAGCACGATCAGCGATCCCTGTCCGAAGTGCGGCGGCCAAGGGGCCGTGCGTCGCACGCAGAGCTTGAGCGTGAAGATTCCACCCGGCGTCGACAGCGGGTCGCGCCTCAAGCTGCGGGGCGAGGGGCAGGCGGGCGCGGCCGGCGGCCCCTCGGGCGACCTCTACGTCGTCATCCGCGTGCAAGATCACCCCTTGTTCCGTCGCGAAGAGAACGACGTCATCTGCGACATGCCGATCAGCTTCCCGCAGGCCGCGCTCGGCACCGACCTCGACGTGCCGACGCTCGAGGGGAAGTTGCGGATGCGCATTCCGCCGGGGACGCAATCCGGGGCGGTCTTCAAGCTGAAGGGCAAGGGCGTCGCCGATCTCCACGGCTACGGGCGCGGCGACCACCTCGTGCGCGTCATCATCGAGACGCCGCGCAAGCTCACCGCGCGCCAGCGCGAGCTGCTCGAGGAGTTCGCGCGCATGTCCGGTGAGGAGGTGCACCCGATGAGCAAGGGCTTCCTCGAGAAGGTCAAGGAGATGTTCGGCTAGGGAGCCGCTCCGCGGTTCCCTGGGCGGCCGCCGCCGCTCCTGCATGACCGAACGTCTTCGTGATCGCGGCGAGCGCGCCCTAGTCGAGGCGATCCGCCGTCTCGTTCCCCGCGGTCCCGGCGTCGTGCTCGGGGTGGGCGACGACGCCGCCGTCTTGGCGCCGATCGGCGCGCCGCTGCTCGTGACGACCGACGCCATGGTCGAAGGTGTGCACTTTCGGTCGCGCTGGCTGTCGCCGCGGGAGCTCGGCCGGCGCGCGTTCGAGGTGAGCGCGAGCGACGTCGCGGCGATGGGTGGCCGCGTCCTCGCCGCCGTGCTCGCGCTCGCCGCGCCGCCGATGCTGCCGGTCGCGAGCCTGCGCGCGATCGTCGCCGGCGTGCGCGACGGCGCGCGTCGTGCCGGCGGTACGCTCGTCGGCGGCAATTTGGCGTCCGCTGGCGAGCTGGCCGGCGCCCGACCGGGGGATCGGCTCTTCGTGACCGGTTCCCTCGGCGGCGCCGCCTTCGGCTTGCGATCGCTTCTGGCGGCCCGTACCATCGCGGCTGCCGCAGTCGGGCGATGGAAACGGCCGCGGGCGCGTCTCAGCGCCGGCGCCGCGCTGGCCCGGCGCGGCGTCGCCGCAGCGATGATCGATCTGAGCGACGGGTTGTTGATCGATACCGATCGGCTCTGCGCCGCATCCGGGGTCGGCGCGCGCATCGACGCCGGTCGCCTGCCGCTCGCGCGGGCGCTGCGTCACCTCGCACCGGCCGAGGCGCGCCGCGTTGCCGTCGGAGGCGGGGAGGACTACGAGCTCCTGTTCGCGGTGCGTCCGAATCGCCTCGCCGCTCTGCGCGCGGTCCGCGCCGCGCTCGGCTGCGCGGTGACGGAGATCGGCGAGGTCGTCCGCGGTCGCGACGTGACGATCGTCGCCGACGGCCGCGTGCTGAACCCGCCCGCCGTGATCGGCCACGAGCATTTCGCGCCACGGCGCCGGGCGGGACGCCGATGACGCCCGCACCCGTCGAGCTCGTGCTCGTCGTCGCGCTCGGCGCCTCGCTCGTCGCGTGGACGGTGCTCGCCGGCGCGGAGGCGACGCTCGCCGAAGCGCGCGCGATCACGCGTGCCCCGGAAGGCGCACGTCGCTTCGGCCGGCTCTTCTACGAGCTCCATCGCCATCCGCGGCGACTCCTCGTCTCGCTCGCGCTCGGCCGCGAGCTCGCGCTCACCACCGCCGCAGTGCTCGCGGTCGCGCTCGGGTACCAGCGCTTCGGTCTCCCCGGCGGCGTGGCGCTCGTCGGCGTCGTCGTCACGCTGCTCGTCCTGCGCGGCTTCGCCGCCGGTGCCGCATCCGGGCGCGTCGCGGCAGGCGAGGGGACGCTCGGTTCGGTTGCCGCGTGGATGCTCGTGCCGCTGGCGAGCATCGCCGCGATCGAGCAGCGTATCGGCAAGCGTCTCGCGCACGCCTTTCTCGGCGAGGTTCCCGGCGGCGACAACATCTTCGCCCCCGAGGAGCTCGCCACGCTCGAGGAAGGTCACGACGAGCTGGCGGCGTCGGAGCGCGCGCTCGTCGACAAGGCGGTGCGCATTGACGAGCGCACGGTTCGGCACGTGCTTACGCCGCGTCGCGACATCATCTCGGTACCCGTCAGCATTGGGCCCGACGAGCTCCTGCAGGTGATTCGGAACTCCGGGTGCTCGCGGATTCCGGTCTATCGCGGCGAGCCCGACGACATCGTCGGGATTCTCTACGTGCGCGATCTCATCGGCGCGGCGCTCGCCGCCGGCAGCATCGAAGGCCTCTTGCGCCAGCCGTACGTCATCTCGGCGGAGAAGCCGGTCGTCGAGCTCTTTCGCGAGTTCCGCACCCGCAAGGTCCACTTCGCGCTCGTGCTCGACGAGTACGGAAGCATGTCCGGCCTCGTGACGATGGAAGACCTCCTCGAGGAGCTCGTCGGCGAGATCCGCGACGAGTTCGACGACGACGAGGCGCCCGCGATCCAGCGTCGCGGCCCGCGCACCTTCGTCGTGAGCGGCCGCGTCGCAGTGCACGACTTCAACACCCGCCTGAAGCTGCACGTCCCCGAATCCGGCGCGGAAGCGACGATCGCGGGCGTCGTGATAGATCGCCTCGGGCGCGTCCCCGATGCGGGCGAGACGATCACGCTCGACGGCTGCACCCTCACCGTAGAGGAGCTCGACGGCAGCGCGATCGAGCGCCTGCGGGTCGACCTATGGCCTTCATCCTCCTCGGCATAGCGGCGTGTGCGATCGCGCTGCGCGCGGTCGCCGCCGCGGGCTCGGCGACACTGTGGGCTTCGGTCGCGCCGCGCACCGCCGCGAGCCTCGAGGCCGCGGCGACGGCAGCCGCCGTGCTCGCCGCGGGCGCGACGGGCCTCGCGTTCCTGGAATCGAGCGGCGGCATGCGCGTCGTCGCGGTGCCGGTGCTCGGCTTGGTGCCGGTGTCGCTGCTGCTCGGCGACCTGCTGCCGCGTTCGCTCGCACAGGCGCGGCGTCACGTGCTGCCGGCCCGCCTGCGCAGTGCCGTTCACCGCGTGCTCGCGGTCGTCGGCGCGCCGCTCCGTGGTCTCGAGAGCGTAGCCGCGCACCTCGGCGGCGCGGCGCGCGGCCACACCGTCGCCGCGGTCGGGCAAGTGCTCTCCGATCTTCTGCGCCGCGAGCAAGTCGAGGGCGAGGCGCAGCTCTCGTCGTCGCAGGTGATCCGCCGCATCGTGGAGTTCCGCGATACGCGCGTGCGCGACGTCATGGTGCCGCAGATTCACCTCTTCGGTCTGCGCGACGACGCGCCGATCGACGACGCGATCGCGCTCGTCCGTCGCGAGAAGATCTCGCGCATCCCCGTCTTCCACGAGCGCATGTACAACATCATCGGCATCGTCCATGGCTTCGACCTGCTCGGCGCGACGTCGACGCTCGAGCCGGTCGCGCGCATCATGCGCCCGCCGCTCTACGTGCCCGAGACCAAGCTCGCGCATCGTCAGCTGCGACTCATGCAGCGGCGCGGCCACAACATGGCGGTGGTCGTCGACGAGT
>VBKW01000298.1 GCA_005879405.1 Deltaproteobacteria bacterium | reverse complement strand
GGCCTCGCCGAGCGCCGCGATCACGGTGGCGATCAGGAAATTGCCGCTGAGCTTCACCAGATTCGCGGCGTCCGGCTCGTCGCCGATGGACAGCGTCTTCTGTCCCATCGCCTCGAAGAGAGGCGCGCACGCGGCGAGCGCGTCCGGTGCGCCGGCGGTGACGATGAACAGCTTCGCCGCGGCCGCCGCGTCCGGACGTCCGAACACGGGTGCGGCGACGAGCCGCTGGCCCGCGTCGGCATGCGCTGCGGAGAGTCGCTTCGACAGCCCGACGCTGATCGTGCTCATCGAGATGTGCGTCGCGCCACCGCGGAGGCTACCGATCACCCCATCCTCGCCGAAGACGACGCTTTCGACGGCAGCGTCGTCCGCCAGCATCGTGATGACCGCGTCGCCCCGGCAGGCGTCCGCCACCCGCGTCGCCGCGCGCGCACCGCGCTCGACGAGCGCCTGCGCTTTGCCGGGTGTGCGATTGTAGACGACGACCTCATGCCCGGCCCTGAGCAGACTCGCTGCCATGCCTGCGCCCATGTTCCCGAGTCCGACGAATCCGATTTTCATACGTCACCCTTTCTCCGTCAGGTTTCTTAACGTCACGAGCAGGGGTCAGTTGCAGTCGGTCTCGTGCGCGACGTCGCGACAGAGCGACGTGCCGGATTTCTCCCCGACGACGCGATCCACATGACGCTCCCTGCGTTCCAGGTACAGCGTCGTGTCTCCGTGTCCCGATTCGATCCGCATGGCGCCTCCTTCGGTCGCCGGCGCCGACCGGAGGGTCGGCGCCGCGTCACGACCCGTAGCCTCCGCAACTCGCGTGCCGCGCCTGATGCTCGGCGCGCCGAGTGATTCGTCGCGTCGCGAGCCCGACCGTGCCGGTGCATCGGCATGGCGCCGGGCGGTGGGCACGTCAGCGGGCGCGATGGCGTCGCACGCTGAAAACCTGCAGAAGAGACACGACCGATGCCCGCGCAGCCATACACCAACATGGAGCGCGGGACGTCCGGCAGCGATCCCGCGGGCCGAATCGGCGTCACGCGTTGGGACTGTGCTGTCGACGTCGAGGAGGAGCGGGACAAGTGGAGCGCTCACGTCGCGACGTCGGAGGCACACCAGCCGTTTCGCGGCTTCGTCTACCGCAGCACGGGCGCCGACGGATCGGCGGTCTACATATCGACGAGTGGCAAGCCGGTCTTCGACGCGGACGGTCGCTTCCTCGGGTACCGCGGCGTCAGCAGCGACGTCACCGCGGTGCTGCGTGCCGAGCCAGTCGAGAAAGCGCTCCAGACTGCGCAGGCCGAGCTCGCGCACGTGACGCGCGTGACGACGCTCGGGGAGGTGACGGCATCGTTCGCCCACGAGCTGAACCAGCCGCTCGCGGCGATCGTCAACAACGCCAACGCGTGTCTGGGCGTGCTGCCGCGCGGGCCGCGCGAGCAGAACGACGTCCGCGACGCGTTGGCGGACATCGTGAGCGACGCCGAGCGCGCGAGCGCGATCATCCAGCGCGTCCGCTCTCTGGCGGAGCGATCTTCCTCGGACAAGGCGCCGGTGCGGCTCGGAGACGTCATCGGGCAGGTCGTGGCGCTGGCGCGGACCGAGTCCGCCGCGCGCGGCGTGGTCATCCGCACTGAAGTCGCCGCCGACGTTCCGGTGGTCTTGGGAGATCCCGTGCAACTCCAGCAGGTGCTGCTGAACCTCGTGGTCAACGGAATGGATGCGATGGGCATTATGGACGGGCAGGGGCGTCTGCTGGAGATTCGCGCGCGCCTGGACACGCACGACCGAAATCGCGCGGTCTCTTCGAGGCGTTCTACACGACGAAGCCGCACGGCATGGGCATGGGATTGGCGATCAGCCGCTCCATAGTCGAGATGCACGGCGGCCGTCTGTGGGCGGAGCGCAATGATGGTCCAGGCGCGACGTTCTCATTCAGCCTTCCCGCCGCCGAGGTACGGGGGCCCGCGTGGTGACGGACGCGGCGCCGATCGTTTTCGTCGTGGACGATGATCCGTCGGTGCGCAGCTCGACCGAGCGTTTGGTTCGCTCCGCGGGATTCGAGGTCAAGACGTTCGGCTCCGCCGCGGAGTTTCTCGAGACCCCGCGACCAGAAGCTCCGGCATGTCTCGTGCTCGTCATTCGCATGCCCGGTCGGAGCGGCCTGGATCTCCAACACGAGCTGGCAGGATCGGGGATCCAGATCCCGATCATTTTCGTGACCGGCCACGCGAACATCCCGATGACCGTTCGCGCGATGAAAGCGGGAGCCGTCGAGTTTCTGACCAAGCCGTATCGCAGGAACGATCTTCTCCAGGCCATTCGCACGGCGATCGACCGCGATCGCGATGCGCGCCAGGAGCGACGCGAAGCGCTGGAGCTGCGCCAGCGGTACGAGCGGCTCACCCCGCGTGAGCGCGACGTCATGGCGCTTGTGATCACCGGAATGCTCAACAAGCAGATCGCAGGCGAGCTCGCGACCGCGGAGCGAACGGTCAAGTTCCATCGCGCTCACATCATGCAGAAGATGAAAGCCGAGTCGGTCGCGGAGCTGGTTCGGATGGCGGGGCAGCTCGGCCTCACCACCGCCTGATTGGTACCTGTCCCAAGGGACAGGATGCGTCCCCGCCAGCGCCTGTCCCAAGGTACAGCTAGCCGCGCCGCGACGCGCATGGTTTTCTTGCACCATGAGCGGAAAGCTTCTCGTCGCGATCGTGGACGACGATGCGTCGGTGCGCTGCTCGGCGGGCAGGCTCGTTCGCTCGATCGGGTATTGTGCGGAAGAGTTCGGCTCGGCGCAGGAGTTTCTCGATTCCGGCCGGGCGGCAAGCACCGCGTGTCTCATCCTGGACGTACGCATGCCCGGAATCGACGGCATCGAGCTGCAACGGCGTCTCGCCGGCAGTGACCCGGCGATTCCCATCGTGTTCATCACTGCCCGTGCGAGTGACGTGGAGGAAAGCCGGGCGCTGCAAGCTGGAGCGGTCGCATTCCTGCGGAAGCCCGTCGCGAAGGATGCCTTGCTGCACGTGCTCCGTGGGATTCTCGATAAGCCGACCAGCGCAGGAGGGAACCCTGATGACGACTCGTCTCGCTGAATCATTCGATCACGACGGACAAGACGAGCTCGGCCACGACGACGGGTTCGGGGACATCGTCGGGTCGTCGGCCGCGCTGCGCGCGGTGCTCGAGCGCGTCGCGAAAGTTGCACCGACGGACTCCACCGTCCTCATCACCGGGGAAACGGGTACCGGCAAGGAGCTCATCGCGCGGGAGATCCACAATCGATCGCGACGTTCTATGCGCCCCCTCGTGGGTGTGAACTGTGCGGCGACGCCCTCCTCGCTCATCGCGGCCGAGCTGTTCGGCCATGAGAGAGGCGCGTTTACCGGTGCGCTGCAGCGCCGCCCGGGGCGCTTCGAGATCGCCGCGGGCGGGACGCTCTTCCTCGATTCGAGCGCGTCGGCGGCACGACCACCCTCCGTGCCGACGTGCGGGTCGTCGCCGCGACGAATCGCGATCTTCCGACGGCGATCGATGTGGGCACGTTCCGCAGCGACCTCTATTACCGCCTGAACGTGTTCCCGATCGAGATCCCGCCGCTGCGTGAGCGCAAGGAAGACATCCGGGCGTTGGTCGAGATGTTCGTCGATCGGTACGCCCGCCGCGCGAGAAAGACGATTCGGCGTACCGATCACGCGACGCTCACGGTGCTGGAGGCGTACCCGTGGCCCGGCAACATTCGCGAGCTGCAGAACGTGATCGAACGCTCGGTCATCATGTGCGACTCCGAGGTGTTCTCGATCGACGAACGGTGGCTCCCCCGCGAGGCGTCCCGGCTGGGACAGGTGCGCCGGCCGTGTCAGCTCCTGCAATTTCCGGTACCGGAGGTCGAGCCAAGCCCGTCGCGTGCGTCGACAGTCACCCTCGAAGAAATCGAGCGGGAGGCGATTCTGCGCGTTCTCCGTTCCGTGAACTGGACGGTCGGCGGTGCCGACGGTGCGGCGGCGATTCTCGGCTTGAAGCGGACGACGCTGCAAGGCCGCATGCGGAAGCTCGGGATCGCGGGTCCCAAATCCGGTGGTCGTCCCGCTGATTGGCAGTCCAGAGCGGCGCGTCGCGAGATATCTACGAACCCCGCAGAATGAATGAGGGGCCTTCCGCGATGGACGGCACAGCGCCCGGCGAGTCGAGGGTCCGTGCCATTCTCGTTCCGCTGCTCGTCACACGAGCGACGCCA
>VBKW01000297.1:1375-12180 GCA_005879405.1 Deltaproteobacteria bacterium | reverse complement strand
GCTCGTCACCGCGTCAGTCGAGACCCGCGCGTTCCGCGTGGGCGCCGCACGGGGCGTTGCCGCAGAGACGGCGAATGTGGCGATCGCCGAGGGCGATCGCAACCGGCAAGCCTACCTCCGGCGCTTCCACGAGATCGCGCAAGAGCTGCCGACGCACTACGATCTCGTGATCAATACCGACGTGCTCACGGCCGAGCAGGCCGCGGACGTGATCGCGTGCGCCGCTCGGGCCCGACCCTGAGACACCGACCCCGAGATGGTACTCGATTGATCCAGCATCGCGTGCGCGCCATCCTCCGGCGCGAGGGGAGCGCTATGAATGATCGGACCTTGCTCCGCGTTTGCGGCATCTGCTTCTGTCTGCTCGCGGTCTCGAACATGACGAAGTTCCTCGAGATGAGCTCGAATCAAGGATTCATGTTCTTCGGCATGCGCCAGCACGGCACGCCGAACCTCGTGTGGGGGTGGGTGTTCGGGCTCTATCTCTTGATCTACGGCATCGGAGTCCTGCGCATGCGCGCCTGGGCGTTGCCGATGGGGACGGCGGACGCAGCGTACGTCGTCGTGAACCTCGTCCTCTTCATGATCCGCATGCCCGGCGAGGCGTTCGCGCATCTGCTCTTCGGGCTCGTCTACACGATCGTCGCCATCGCGTTCTCCAGCGGCGCCGTGTACCTGCTGCGCAAGCATCGCGACGAGCTGACGTAGCGCCGCCCCCGGGTTACGCAGGCGAGACGCGCGCGAAAGATCCCTTCGACGGGTCGTTGACCGGAGCTTCATTTTCCGGAGATCCTCCGGCCGCGGCGATCCTCGCGGGTCGGACGGGCGGTGGCCGCGATCGCGAGTTGACAGTGGAGCCGTCCGCGGTGTATCAGTCAATCCGGATAGACGGATGATCACCTCCGCCACCCCCGCGATTCTCGACCACCTCTCGGTCCTCGGCGACGTCACGCGTAGCCGCATTCTCCTCTCGCTGGAACGCCACGAGCTCACCGTCGCCGAGCTCTGCGCGGTCTTGCAGGCGCCGCAGTCGACGGTCAGCCGGCATCTGAAGGCGCTCCTCGACTGCGGCTGGGTGATGGCGCGCGCCGAGGGCACGAGCCGACTCTACCGCAGCGGCCGCGACGCGATGGATGCGCCGGCGCGGCGTCTCTGGCAGCTCGTGCGCGAGCAGGTCGCGGAGACGCCGGCGTCGCTCCAGGACGGGCGGCGCCTCGAGCGCGTCCTCGCCGAGCGACGCACGAAGTCGCAGGAGTTCTTCACGTCGTCGGCCGGGCAGTGGGATCGCGTGCGCGAGGAGCTCTTCGGGCGCGACTTCCACTTGCAGGCGCTACTCGGGTTGCTCGACGACGCGGCGATCGTCGGCGACCTCGGCTGTGGCGGCGGGCAGGTCGTCGAGGCGCTCGCGCCTTGCGTGCGGCGAGTCATCGGCGTCGACGACTCCGCGACGATGTTGCAGGCCGCGCGCCGGCGTTTGCGCGGCTACGCCAACGTCGATCTGCGGCGCGGCCGGCTCGAGGCGCTGCCGATCGACGACGGCGCGCTCGACGCCGCGACCTGCGTCCTCGTCCTGCACCACGTCCCCGAGCCTGCGCTCGCGCTCGCCGAGGCCGGCCGCGTGCTGCGGCCGGGCGGGCGGCTCCTCGTCGTCGACATGCAGCCGCACGACCGCGAGAACTACCAGCAGCAGATGGGCCACGTTTGGCTCGGGTTCGCGGAAGCGCAGATGACGGCGTATCTCGTGGCCGCGGGGTTCGACGGCGTCCACGTGCGAGCGCTGCCGCCGGAGCCGAAGGCGCAAGGCCCGGCGCTCTTCGCCGCGAGCGCGCGCCGCAGCGTCACGACGAACGGTCACCGTTCGCGCCGCACCATCACTACCAACGGCAACCACTCGCGACGTGCACGCACGCGCGTCCGCGCCACCGTTCGAGACACGACTTCGAAAGGAGAGAAGCAATGACCGTCACCGCAGCCAAGTCGCACGCCACCCGCCCGTCGGAGGGACGCGTGCCGTTCAAGGTCGCCGATCTCTCGCTCGCCGAGTTCGGCCGCAAGGAGATCCGCCTGGCCGAGCAGGAGATGCCGGGCCTGATGGCGCTCCGCCGCCGTTACGCGGCGACGAAGCCGCTCGCCGGCGCGAAGATCATGGGCAGCCTCCACATGACGATCCAGACCGCTGTCTTGATCGAGACGCTCGTCGAGCTCGGTGCCGACGTCCGCTGGGTGTCGTGCAACATCTTCTCGACGCAGGACCACGCGGCGGCCGCGGTGGTGGTGGGGAGGCCAGAGTCGGGCGGCACGCCTGACGATCCCAAAGGAACGCCCGTCTTTGCCTGGAAGGGCGAGACGCTCGAGGAGTACTGGTGGTGCACCGGCGAGGCGCTCATGTGGCCGGACGGCACCGGGCCGAACCTCATCGTCGACGACGGCGGCGATGCAACGCTCCTGGTCCACAAAGGCGTCGAGTTCGAAAAGGCGGGCACGGTGCCCGCGTTCGATCCGAAGACCGACCCCGAGGAGTGGGGCGTCATCCTCGATCTGCTCCGCGCCGAACAGCAGCGCGATCCGCAGCGCTGGACGCGCGTCGCCGAGTACATCCAGGGCGTCAGCGAGGAGACGACGACCGGCGTGCACCGCCTCTACCAGATGCAAGAGGCGGGGCTGCTGCTCTTCCCGGCGATCAACGTCAACGACTCCGTCACCAAGAGCAAGTTCGACAACATCTACGGCTGCCGCCACTCGCTCGTCGACGGCATCTGCCGCGCGTCCGACGTCATGCTCGGCGGCAAGGTCGCCGTCGTCTGCGGGTTCGGCGAGGTCGGGAAGGGCTGCGCGCAGGCGCTGCGCGGGCAGGGCTGCCGCGTCGTCGTCGCCGAGATCGATCCGATCTGCGCCCTCCAAGCGGCGATGGAAGGCTACGAGGTGAACACCCTCGACAACATGGTCGAGCGCGCCGACGTCTTCGTCACCGCCACCGGCAATTTGAACATCATCACCGTCGACCACATGAAGCGCATGAAGGACAAGGCGATCGTCGGCAACATCGGTCACTTCGACAACGAGATCGACATGGCGGGTCTGAAGCGTGTGCCCGGGATCGAGCGCATCAACATCAAGCCGCAGTACGACGAGTGGCGCTTCCCCGACGGCCACAGCGTGATGATCCTCGCCGAGGGCCGGCTCCTGAACCTCGGCTGCGCCACCGGCCACCCGAGCTTCGTCATGTCGGCGTCCTTCTCGAACCAGGTGATCGCGCAGCTTGAGCTGCAGCAGAACGCGTCGAACTACGAGAAGAAGGTCTACATGCTGCCGAAGCACCTCGACGAGGAGGTCGCGCGTCTCCACCTCGATCACCTCGGCGTGAAGCTGACGCAGCTGACGAAGGAGCAGGCCGACTACATCGGCGTGCCGGTCGGCGGGCCGTACAAGTCGGACCACTACCGCTACTAGACTCCACTGGTACGACGAGGAGCTCGCCGCGGTCGAGATGCCTTCTCGACCGCGGCGAGCCGCGTCGATCCACCGGGGTGAGCCGCGTCGGCGGAACCCCTCGCGCGCTGTATCACGATGGAGCATTGCGCGCGTAATTCGCATGAGCGCGCTTGACGGGCGATGTCGGTCGCTGCGACGCCTGCGGCGCGCGCGCACTCACCGCGCCGAGAAAGGATGCTCATGCGACCAGCTCCCATCGATCGGCTTCGCGGCACCGCGCTCCTCGCGATCACCTTCGGAATCGCCGCGTGCGGGGCACCCATTCCGAGCGGTCGATTCGTGGCGTTCGCCGACGCGACACGGACGATCGCGAACGACAGCGTCGCCACCTACGGTCACGTCGTCGATCTCGAGCGGACGTACATGCTCTACAACCCGAATGGCGACAAGCTGAACGAGGCGAGCTTCGCGCCGAGGATTCTCGACGACAGCGGAAGACCGTTGACGTTCAACTTCGAGCCGCAGCTGGCGTTCCGCTCGGCCGCGCTCGACGTGCTCGCCGACTACGCCGACGCACTGCACGCGTTCGCGACCAAGGACTACCAACAGGATCTCGATGCGGCGACGCAGTCGCTCGGCGCCAGCGTCGGGCGCCTCGCCGCGACCGCGGGCGGCGCGTCGGCGGCGCAAGCCGGCGGTGTCTTGGCGACGGTAATCAACGGTCTCGGGCGAGCGGAGATCGAGCATCTCCGGCGGAGCACGTTGCGCGACGCCATGGACAAAGCGCAGCCGGGCGTCGACACGTTGGCCGGTCTGATCGCCGGTGACAATACGGAGATCATGATCGCGGTTCGCACGCTGCGAAAAGGGATCCTCAGGAAGGCGAACAGCCTTCGCCCGGCGACCGGCATCACCCGCATCAGCTTCGACGGCGCCATCCAAGGCGTCATCGTCGAATCCGAGGACACGCTGACCCAGCTCGATGCGATGAACGCCGCCGTCGCCAAGATTCCCAGGGCGCATGCGGACATCCGGCATTCGCTCGACGACAGCGCGAGCACCATGGAGCAGCTCCGCGCGCTGATCGCCGAAGCGAAGCGGTTGAACAAATCCTACCGAAGTACGGTCAGTAGCGACGAAAGGAAATGAGCATGTCGCACGAAGTCGTCGAACAGCTTGCCGGTCTGTCATCCCGTGTCGACAATCTCGTCGCCAATACGACCGGCGACGCCTGCCGCCAGCTGGAACGCCTGCAGGAGCGCCTCGAGAAGCTGACGCTCGCGGCGATCAGCGCCGATCTGCAGGAGTCGCAAAGCGGCTACGCGGGCGCCCTCAGCGCCATCACGAGCGCCAACGAGACGATCGGCGAAGGTGACGCGCAGATCCAGCAGATCAGTAAAACGATCGCGCTCATCGCCAAAGCGGCGGATGCCGTCGAGTCGTTAGTGAAGAAGGCCGCGGCGATGTAGTCCCCGCCGGCGCGGGCTGACTCAGCAACGTCGGATTCGCTGGTTGTCGCAGCGCCGTTCGTGGTACGCGGTGGCGGCGGCGCCGGCCGCCCCTGGAGGCCTCATGTGTCCCCCCTTCGCACGGTCCTCGATCGGTGCCCTTGCGCTTGCCGCCGTGCTCTGTGCGCTGGCGGCGAACCCGGCGCACCTCGACGCGGCGACCTTCAGTGTCGATACGACCGCCGACGCCGTCGACGCGCTGCCCGGCGACGGCGTGTGCCTGAGCTTGGCGCTCACCTGCTCACTGCGCGCCGCGATCCAGGAAGCCAACGCGCTCGCGGGGGCTGACGTCGTCGTCGTGCCCGCAGGCACGTACGTCTTGACGCTCGTGGGCGCCGGCGAGACGAGCGGGGCGACGGGTGACCTCAACGTCAGCGACGATCTCGATCTCCAAGGCGCGGGCGCGGCGACGACGATCATCGACGGCAACGGCACCGATCGCGTGCTCGCGATCGCGGCGCCAGCGAGCGTCCGGGTGAGCGGCATCACGATTCGGAACGGCGCGTTCGCGCCCTCGGGCTCGTGGACGCAGGGCGGCGGCGGCATCAGCAACGCGGGAACGCTGACGCTCGACGATTCCGTCGTGACGGCGAACAGCGCGCCGTACGGCGGCGGCGTGCACAGCATCGGCACGCTCGCGCTGACACGCTCGACGATCGCCGGCAACGCCGCGTCGATTGCGGGCGGCGGGCTCGTGCTCGCAGGACCGTCGACGATCGTCGCGAGCACGATCAGCGGCAACGGCGCGCCGTTCGTCCCGAAGCGCCTCGGCGCCGGCGGCATCTGGGCGACCGGCACGTCGGTGCCGACGATCGAGCTCCGCAACACGACGATCAGCGACAATGACGGGCACGGACTCGTCAACCGCAACGTCGCCGGCCCGTGCGACCCGGACGTGATCCCGTGTCCCGTCGATCCCGCAGCAGTGCGCCTCAACAACGTCACGGTCGCCGATTCGGTGGACAACAACACCAACGCGCTGATCACCGCGCGCAACTCGATTTTCGCCGAGGCGTGCAATCAGGTGACGTCGGAAGGTTGGAACGCCGGCTCATCGCTCGCGGGATGTTTGCCGCAGCAGCCGACCGACAACATCTCGTTCGACAACATCAACCTCGCACCGCTCGGCGACTACGGCGGGCCGACCAAGACGCACGCGCTCCTCCCGGGCAGCAACGCGATCGACAACGGCAACCCGACGGCGCCGGGAAGCGGAGACCCCGCGTGCGAAGCGACTGATCAGCGCGGCATCGTCCGGCCGAAAGGCGCGCGCTGCGACTCGGGCGCGCTCGAGGCGAGCTTCGATTGCGGCGACGGCATGCTCGAGGAGCTCGAGGACTGCGACGACGGCAACACCGTCGCCGGCGACGGCTGCAGCCCGAGCTGCCATCTCGAGCCCTGCTTCACCTGTGCCGGCGAGCCGTCGGTGTGCACGAGCTACACGTGCGCGGCGTGCGAAACCTGCAGCGCGGGTGCATGCGTGACGACGCCGCGCAGTGGGTGTCTGCGCTCGACCGCGCCGCACGGCTCGACCCTCGCCATTCGGCGCACCGCCGACGGCAGCGGCAACAAGCTCGCCTGGCGGCTCGGCAAAGGCGCGGCGACGTCGGCGGGCGACTTCGGCGATCCTACGGCGACGACGCCGTACGCGCTCTGCTTGTTCGATACCGCGGCGAACGGATCGCAGCCACTCATGACCGCTGCGGTGCCGGCGGACGGCATGTGCGGAACGAAGCCGTGCTGGAAGGCGCGCGGGGCTCCGGCCGGGACGAAAGGCTACGACTATCGCGATTCCGCGGGCGCGTCCGCCGGCATCCGTCTTGTCACGCTGCGTCCGGGAAGCGATCGCCAGGCGCGCGTCGCCGTCAAGGGAAACGGAATGACGTTGTCGCTGCCGACGCTGCCGCGCAGCGGGTTTCGCGTGCAGCTGCAGACGCCCGACGTCGGTGCCTGTTGGGAGGCGGATTTCACCGCCAGCGACTCGACGACGACATCCTTTCACGCCAAGGGGCAGTGACGCGCTGTCAGTGCCAGAGCGATCATGGAGGAACCTTACACGGGACCGGAGAAGTCGTCTGATTGCATGATGCCCACGTCGCCGTCCATCGCGTCGAGGTGCGCGACGCAGTTCACGACCCGCGGCGTCCACGGCGGCGCATGATCGAGCTCGGTGACCGACGTGTTGTGCCACCGCTCCGGCGCGAGGTCGGTGTAGTGAACGTGACGGTCGAGGATCGCATGACAGACGAGACCGTGCGTCACGACGACGAGATCGCGGCCGTTCGTCGCTCGTGACGCATCGACGATGCGCTGCCACGCGATCGCGACGCGATCCCAAAAGACCTCCCAGCTCTCGCCGCCGGGGGGCTCGTAGCCGGGCGCGAAGATGTTGGACGTGTGCTCGGCATAGGGCGTGCCGCACAAGTCGCCGAAGTTGCGCTCGCGTAACGCAGGATCCTGCACGACCGCCGCTCCGGTGCGCGCCGCGATCGCGGCGGCGGTCTCGGCGGCGCGTACCATGTCGCTGGAGAGGATCTGTCCGACGTCGCGGCCGGCGAGACGCGCGGCGACGCGCTGCGCTTGCGCGCGACCGCCGGCGCTGAGCGGCGTCGTCGGGAGCTGGACGACGCGGGTCGCGTTCAAGTCCGTCTCGCCGTGGCGGACGATGTAAATCGACACCCGGCGCAGCCTACCAGAGCCCTAGTGTCCCGTCCCGGAAATTCGTTGCATAACTCTGCGGGTCTTTTCAGCCCTGCCCGCGTTGCTCCTCCTCGAAATAGTCTAGACTATTCCTTCGTCGTCGCGCCTTGGCAGAGCTGAAAATCCCTCGCAGACTTATGCAACGAATTTCCGGAACGGGACACTAGCTGCGCGCGAAATTTGACCCGGCCCCGCGGCTGTGCGACCGCTGACGCATGGCGAACGCGAGCAACCAGGAGTCGCTCGACCTCCTCGTGTCGATCCTCGATCTCGAGGAACTGGAGCTGAACCTCTTTCGCGGCCGGACGCCGAAGGAGGACCGGATTCGCGTCTTCGGCGGGCAAGTCGCGGGGCAGGCGCTCGTCGCGGCGGGGCGCACCGTCGCCGCGGGCGTGGTGCACTCGCTGCACGCGTACTTCCTGCGGCCCGGCGATCCGTCGATTCCGATCGTCTACCAAGTCGACCGCATCCGCGACGGCCGCAGCTTCACCACGCGTCGCGTGGTCGCGATTCAGCATGGCGACGCGATCTTCAATCTCTCGGCGTCGTTCCAGCGGCCGGAGGAAGGCCTCGAGCACCAGATCCCGATGCCGGAGGCGCCGGATCCGGAGTCGCTCCCGAGCTTCCAGGAGCGGACGGAGCGCTATCTGACGGCGTCGGCGCCGACCGAGCTGCGACGTTGGCTCATGCGCGATCGGCCGATCGACGTCCGTCACGTGAATCCCGTCGACTATTTGCATCCCGAGAAACGGCCGCCGCGCCAGCTCGTGTGGATCCGCGCCGACGGCACCCTGCCGGACTCGCCGCTGCTGCACCAATGCGTCGTCGCCTACGCGTCCGACATGACGCTCATGGACACGGCCACTCTCCCGCACGCGGTCTCGTGGGTCGACGGTCGCTTTCAGATGGCGAGTCTCGACCACGCGATGTGGTTCCATCGGCCGTTCCGTGCCGACGAGTGGCTGCTCTACGTGCAGGAGAGCCCGACGGCGTCGAGCGGTCGCGGCTTCACGACCGGTTCGCTCTTTCGGCGCGATGGGACGCTCGTCGTGTCGGTGGCGCAAGAAGGCTTGATCCGACAGCGGCGCGCGTGACCGGCGCGCCGGGAAGACGGGCATCGTCAGCTCGCGGTTGCGAGCTGACGGCGGACTGCGGGCTCTTCAGATCGGCAAGCGGAACGCGCTCGCGTCGGCGTGGCTGCCGATGCCGGCGCGCGCGATCAGCTGATCCTCGACCGGCACGCAGCGCTTCAGCTCCGGCATCACCTCGCCCGCGAAGAGCCGCAGGCTCGCCTCGGCCATCTCGTACGGCATCGCGCCGTAGCTGAAAATGCCGGTGTACGCTTCCGCGCCGGTGCGGCGCTGGATGTCGAGGATCTTCTCGTAAATCATCTCGGGCGTGCCCCAGACCTGCAGGTTCAAGAAGAACTCGACGAGCGCGTCGACGCCGCCCGGCGCGTTCGCCATCTCCTGCATCTGCTTGTAGGCCTCGTAGCCGCGCATGTTGAGGAGATGCGTGCCGACGATCTCGTAGTGCTTCACGACGGAGTTCCAGTATTCGCCGATGTACTTGCGCGCGTACTCCTCGGCGCGATCGCGGCTCTCGTCGCAGTACGTCCAGCCGCCGACGATCGGCGGCGGCGCGTCGATGCCGTTCACGTCGCGAAACACGGTGCGGTACGCGTTCAGCTCCTGCGCGACCAGCTCCCACGGCTTCTGCGGAATGATGAGGATGCCGATCCCGAGCTGCGCCATGATCTGCGACGACTCCGGCGACACCGCGGCGGCGTAGGTACGGCCGCGGAACGACTTGAACGGCCGCGGCCGGATGTCGCGCCGCTTCTGCTTCACGAGCCGCCCGTCGTACTCGCAGTACCCGCGCTCGAGCCCCTCGAGGATCATCTGCGCGGCCTCGGTGAAGAACTCGCGGCTGTCTTCCTGATTCACCCCGAAGCCCTCGAACTCGACGCGCCCGAGCCCGCGTCCGATGCCGAAGATCACGCGCCCGTTCGAGAGGTGGTCCAGCATCACGACCTCCTCCGCGACCCGCATCGGATGATGCCACGGCAGCACGACGACCATCGACCCGAGCTGAATCCGCGACGTCCGTCCCGCGAAGTACGTCAGATACTGCAGCACGTCCGGACACATCGTGTAGTCGGTAAAGTGGTGCTCGACCCCCCACAGCGACTCGAACCCGAGCGGCTCCGCGAGATCCCCGAACCGCAGCTCGTTCCGATACACGTTGCGATCGGTGCGCCCTTCACCCTGTCCCTGAAAGATCACTCCCATTCCGACGTGCATGACGTGCTCCTTTCGACGACCACTACCCGGGGCCGCCGACCTTACCGCGTCCGCCGCTTTGGGAGTAGACCTCGCACCCCGCGCCCGCGCGCTGCGACGCGTCGCCGCGTGTCACCGCCCGCGCCGACCTCTTCGTTCGCGACGGAGACGCGATGGGCGGCGGGTCAGAACGGCGGCTGGTCGCGATTCTCCGGCCGCACGAGCCCGAGCTCGGAGAACATCCACGCCGGCCGCGCGTCGAACTCATCGCGCCGCACCTCGGAGAGCACGTCGTCGAGGTGACACACGCCGGCGCGGACCTTCTCCATCGCGTCCCAGTAGAGCGTCGTCATCCCGCAGAGCTCGACCGCGCGCCGCTTCAGCGCCTCGGCGGCCATGCCGTGGGTCGTGATGGCGATGCGCAGCTCGTCGTTGGGAATCATCATCTCGTGACAGCCGGTGCGCCCCTTGAAGCCGATGCGGTTGCACGTGCCGCAGCCGACGGGCTTGTAGAGCGTGACCGCCGTCGTCGGATCGATACCGAGAAGGCGCCGCTCGCGGTCGTCGGGCTCGTACGGCTGCTTGCAGGCGCCACAGAGGCGCCGCAGGAGGCGCTGCGCACACACGACGACGATCGACGAGCTCACGATGTACGGCTCGATGCCCATCTCGATGAGACGTACGATCGTCGACGACGCGTCGTTGGTGTGGAGCGTCGACAGCAACAGGTGGCCGGTCAGCGCCGCCTCGACGGCGATGCCGGCGGTCTCGCGATCACGGATCTCACCGACCAGGATCACGTCGGGGTCCTGGCGGAGATAGCTCCGTAGCGCGCGGTGGAACGTGAGGCCGATCTCGCGGTTCACCTGCAACTGATTGATGC
>VBKW01000297.1:0-1186 GCA_005879405.1 Deltaproteobacteria bacterium | reverse complement strand
CATCGGTGCGGTCGCGACGCGGAGATCGTAGTCACCGCCGTGGCTGCTGAAGCGCTTGAAGACGATGCGGCCGTCCTGCGGCAGGCGGCGCTCGACGATGTCGAGCCCCGCCATGATCTTGATGCGCGACACGAGCGGATGGATGAGCTGCGGCTGCCGGAACTGATGCACGACGCGCAGAATGCCGTCGACACGATAGCGGACGGCGACGTCGTTCTCGCCGGGCTCGACGTGGACGTCGGAGGCGCCCATCGCGTACGCGTTCTCGATGAGCTGGTTCACGAGGCGGATAACGGGCGCCGACTGCTCGGTGACGGCCTCGCTGACGTGGATCTTCTCTTCCGGGAGGTCGTACGTCGTCTCGGACTGTCCCGGCGAGGGAGCGCTGCCGGCGGCGCGTGCGACGTCCTCGACGCCGTCGTCGAAGAGGGCGAGAATCTTCTGCGGCTCCGTGACGGCGAGTTTCGGCGGCTTGCCGCCGTTCACCCGCCGCAGCATCTGAAGCAGCTCCCAATTGAAGGGATCGCTGACGACGAACGAGCGCTCGCCCCCCGTCTCGGTGATGGCGACGACGAGGTTCGTCTTGCAGAACGGTGTCGGTAGCACGCCGAGCGCGACCCGATCCGAGATCAGCAGCGCCTGGTAGGGCAGCTTCATGAACTCGGCGATCTGACGCGCGATCTTCTGCGGCGGCACGCGATGCGCTCTTGCTGCGCCGCACTCAGGCCGACGTGCTTCGCGAAGCTCTGCTTGAACTGCACCCAATCGGATGCGGGCGCGCTCCGCGTCGGCGCTGCGGTCTCCTTCTCCTCCTCTTGCTGTAGCTCCTGCCACCACGCGTTCGTCTTGATGTGGGTCGCGATCTTCGCGAACAGCGTCTCCTTGTCGAACGGTTTCGCGAACGTGTCGACGGCGCCAAGCGCGACGGCTTTGGCGCGATCGATCGGCGCCGCGGCGGAGTCGAGAAAGACGACCGGAAGGTACGAGAGCTCCTTGCTCTGCTGCAGCTTCGCACAGACGGCGTACCCGTCCATCTCCGGCATGTCGACGTCGAGCAGGAGGAGGTCGGGGCGCGTGATCGCGATGATGCGCAGCGCGGTTTTGCCGCTCTCCGCCAGCATCACCTCGTAGCCGGCCTCCGAGAGCAGCATGTCGGCGATCGTCAGCGTGTCACTGTCGTCGTCGA
>VBKW01000038.1:2180-2578 GCA_005879405.1 Deltaproteobacteria bacterium | reverse complement strand
AAAGGCGAGCGGCAGCAGCGGCAGGACGACGTAGAACTGCGCCTCGGTCGCGAGGCTCCACCACACTTTGCTGAAGAGCGGCAACGGCTGCATCGCTTCGGGGACCCAGGCGTTCAGGAACACGAGATATGGCACGCCGTGAAGGAGGTCCGCGGGACGCGCCGCTGCCGCGATCGTGATCGTCACGACGGCCACGGCGTAGAGCGGCATGATGCGCCCGAGGCGGCGCCGCGCGAATCCCGCGAGGTCGACGCGCCGGCCACCTCCGATCTCGGCGAGGAACGGGCGTGACAGCTGGAAGCCACTCAGGATGAAGAAGAGGCTCACCCCGGTGTGGCCGCCGAGCATGAGCGCGCGCCATGTCGACAGCGGCTCGACGGGGCCACGTGTCTGACCCC
>VBKW01000038.1:0-1977 GCA_005879405.1 Deltaproteobacteria bacterium | reverse complement strand
GAGACCGCGGAGCGACTCGAGCTCGGCGAGCGTCCCGGCGCTACGCCCCGGCGCGTGCATCGAAATCGGCGACGGGTACGCCGCTGCGGAGGCAGCGCGTGGACCAGGCGCAGAACGGGCGAGGCGTCGCATCGCGGAAAAGGACGGCACGAGAACACCCTCCAAGGGGGAGGGACGGCACTGCTGTGCGATCTATCGCGCGAAGTGACCGCGACGTCCAGCAAAAACGTTACGCCATAGCGATGATCATGGCGTTGCAGAGGCGGGTCAACGGATTCACCCGTCGCGTGAGTTCGTGGTAGCGACCGGTCTACTCATGCTCCGTCCGCAACGACGACGCGTCCTCGGCGTCGCGCCCAGCATGTTGCTGGCGGCGATATCGATCGGCGCGCTCTACTGGTGGTCGTACGGCGACGCCGTCCGTACGTTCTTTCTGAACGACGACTATTACTTGCTCGACGTCACGAGTCGCATCACCATCGCGTCGCCGTGGGACGTGGCGCAATTCTTTCGACCAGCGCCGTTCTTCCTGCTCTACCGGCCGATCTCGACCGTGATGTACTTTTACGCGTTACGGGCGGCCTTCGGACACGATCCGACGTGGTACCATGTCGTGCATCTCCTCTTTCACATCGCGAACGCGCTCCTCGTGTGCGCCGTCGCGACGAGGCTCTTGAAATCCACGTCGGCCGGACTCACCGCGGGACTCGTGTACGCGACGGCTCCCGGTCACGCATTGGCCGCGTTCTGGCTCTCGACCTTCACGATGACCGGAACCGCGTTCTTCTACTTTCTCGCGCTGTACGTCTGGTTCGGCCCGGCGTGGCGATGGCGTGTCGCGTCGACGCACGTACTGTTCGTCCTCGCGCTTCTGGCCAGCGAACACGCGATCACGCTGCCGATCGCGTTGACCGCGGGGTCGGTCATCCTCGAAACTCGCCCCGATTGGCGGCGCATCGTCCACGAGCAGGCGGTCCTGTACGTCATCGTGGGGCTCTACGTCGGCGCAAAGCTCTACTACATGCACTGGATCCTGCCGGTCCATTTCTCGCCGGTCGAATACACGATGATCGCGTCGAACTACGCTGTGGATCTCGATCCGCGATCCCTGATGCGCAATCTAGGATTCTACTTCTCGCACGCCCTGCCTCCATTGTACGAGCCCGCGATGGGCGCCTCTACGGCGGTGATCATCGGCTCGCTGCTCGCCGGCTCCTGCGTCGTCGCGGGCGGCATCGTCGTGTGGAGGCAGGCACGAATGCCATGGCGCGTCGCCGCCTACGGCTTGACGCTTTTCGTCGTGACGCTCGCGCCTGTCCTCGTGCTGCCGGCACACGCTTCCTCGTACTACGTCGGCATCGCGGCGCTCGGGACGGCGCTCGCGTTTGCCGGAGCGGCGCGTGGCGTGCCGTGGGCGCCGACGATCGCATCGGCCGCCGTCGTGGTCGTGTTCGTCGGCATGCATGTCGGCAGCACAGCGGCACGCGTTCGCAACGGTGCCGAGCTCAAAATCTACAACGGGTTTTCGGAGAGCACTGCCGGCTGGCTATATACGGCCGCGACCATGACGCGCGGCAGAGGTGTGCTCGAAGTGGTCGTTCCAGACGGTTCGATCGACCCCATGGCGGTCGTTCACGACGCCCATAAGGTGCTCCTCTGCGCGCCGTACGCACTGCGCGCCTCGAAAGACATGCGGTCGGAAGCGCCGACTCCTGGTCGGCTGGTGCTCACGCATGCCGCGCCGCTGCCAGTCGCACACGGATGGCGCCGCGACTGGTCGTGGATTCCGACGACGTGCAACCGGGACGGGAATGACGCAGTGAAACGTGCTGCGGAAGACGACCGCTCAGAGTTGGAAGGAGACCTGCGATGATCTTCGAAGAGAGGCCAGTCACAGGGGCGTACGTGATCGACCTCGAGAAAATCGGTGACGAGCGCGGGTTCTTTGCGCGCGTCTTCTGTGGCGAAGTCGGTAAG
>VBKW01000296.1 GCA_005879405.1 Deltaproteobacteria bacterium | reverse complement strand
CACTCGCGGTCGCCGTGACCGTGTGCGTCTGGGCGGGCCGAGCCAATGCCGCCGACACCGACGCGCCGATGATCGCCGGCGCCGGTCAGCACGTGAGCTACCATTCCGGCGACGTCGGCGCCGGGGCAGCGCCGGAGATCGATCAAGGCGCGGGAGCGGCCAGCGGCGATGGGCCGATCGTCGGCGGTGGCCGCAGTGGCGCCCTCGTCATCAACGCCACGTTCGACAGCTCGATCACGGGCAACGGCAACGCCGCAGCGATAGAGGCGATGATCAACAACGCCGTCGCGATCTACGAGAACCTGTTCAACGACCCGATCACCGTCAACATCCTCTTCCGCTACGCGACGACCCAGCCCGACGGCTCGCCGCTCCCGGGCGGCGCGCTCGCGACCAGCACGTACGTCCTCTACGGCATAGCGTGGAACACCTACATCGCCAGTCTGCAAGCCGACGCCACGACCGCGAACGACGCCACCGCGAACGCCAGTCTCCCCGGAAGCGCCCTCTCGACGAACATCCTGCCGTCCAGCGCCGGCGGCAGGGCGATCGGCCTCAGCACCGCGGGAATCATGTGCGCGAACGGCAGTCTGAGCGGCAGCTGTACGTTCGATGGCATCGTCACGCTGAACTCCGCTGATCCGTTCAAGTTCACGCGTCCTCCCACCGCCGGCCTCTACGATGCCCTGCGGACGACCGAGCACGAGATGGACGAGGTCATGGCGCTCGGCTCCGCGATCGGCTTTTCCTCCGATTATCGACCGCAGGATCTCTTCAGTTGGTCAGCTCCGGGGACGAGGAGCATCTCGACCAGTGGCTCGCGCTATTTCTCGATCAACAGCGGGACGACGAACATCGTCGGCTTCAACCAGAACGGGGCCGGGGATTTCGGCGACTGGCTGAGCGGCTCCTGCCCACAAACGAACCCGTACGTGCAAAATGCGTTCGCTTGCGACGGTCAAGCGTCCGACGTGGATGCGTTCTCACCCGAGGGCATCAATCTCGACGTCGTCGGCTATGACCTGATCATCGGTCCGACGCCGACCCCCACGCTGACGCCGACGCCGACACCGAGCCCGACCGCGACGCTCGGGCCGCTCGATCACTTCACGTGCTACAAGGCCGGCGCGACGAGCGGCTCAGTCAAGTTCGCCGGCATCCCGAATCCGCCCGGCATCTCGCTCGTCGATCAGTTCGGCGCGGAGCAGGTGGAGGTGAAGAAGCCGAAGTTCCTGTGCGCGCCGACCGACAAGAACGGCGAAGACCCGACGGCACCGGCGCACCCGGAGCACCTGAAGGCATATCAGATCAAGTATCCCGTGAAGCCGGTGCTCCCGACCAACATCAAGGTCGTCGATCAGTTCAACCCGAGCGGCCTCTTCGTCGACGCGAAGAAGGTGTCACATCTCCTCGTGCCGTCGGTGAAGAGCCTCACCGGCCCGACTCCGGTCGCGACGCCGGCCGCATACGTGACCGATCACTTCGAGTGCTACAAGATCGGCATCACCAAGAACACGCCGAAGTTCGTGCCGCAGCTCGGCGTGTCGCTCGGCGATCAGTTCGGCACGATGACCGTCGACGTGAAGAAGCCGGCGTTCCTCTGCAACCCCGTCGACAAGCAAAACGAGGATCCGACCGCGCCGACCCACGTCGACCATCTCATGTGCTACCAGGCGAAGCAGACCGACCTGGTGAAGTTCGTGAAGATCACCGGCGCGTTCGTCGAGGACCAGTTCGGATCCGAAACGCTCGACGTAAAGAAGCCGGCGTTGCTCTGCGTGCCGGCGTTGAAGAACCCGTAAGCGACGGCGGCGCGAGCGGGCTCGACGGTAGGCTGCTCGCGCCGATCACGCGGTCGACCCTACACCATCAGGTCTGCGTTGCCAGAAACCGCTCCAGCTCGCGATTGAAGGCGTCGCTGCTCTCGACCTGGGGCATGTGTCCGGCCTTCGGGAACACGACGAGGCGCGCGCCGGCGATGCCCGTGGCGAGCATGTCGTGGTGCTCGCGGAAGAAGATCGTGTCGTCCTCGCCGGCGACGACGAGCGTCGGGCACGCGATCCGGCCGAGACGATCGGCGGTGTCGTGCGCGAGATCCGCCTCGACCTGACGCACGAATCCCTGCGGATCTTGCGGGTGCGGCGCCGCGGTGGACATGGCGACGAGCGTCTCGAGCCCGATCGTATTGAGAAACCTGTGGCCGAACGCGAAGAGCGTCGCGCTCTCGAGGAATTCGCGGGTCGTGCAGCGCGTGCGTACGCGTTGCCAGGTGCGAAAGAGTGCGCGCGTGTAATCGTCGTTCCGCGCCCAGCTGTCGACGAGGACCAACGAGCGTACCCGCGCCGGCACGGCGAGCACGAGCTCCTGCGCGACCGCGCCGCCGAGCGAGTGGCCGATGACGTGCGCCTGCTCGACTCCGAGCGCATCCATCACGGCGAGGGCGTCTGCGACCATGTCGCGCGGCGTGTAGGGGTCCGCCGCGAACGCGCTCTCGCCGACGTCGCGGTTGTCGAACGTCACGCAGCGGTACGATCCCATGAAGTGTGCGACCTGCCCGCCCCACGCGGTCCGATCGAAGCTGGTGCCGCTGATGAACAGCAGCGGCGGCCCGCTACCGACCTCCTCGTACGCGATCTCGCCTGCGCCGCCCGCGACCCGCGGCATCGTCTACTCGGCGGGCGCTGCGTCGTCGCCGCGCGCCGCCTGCGCGGACTTGGCGGGCGGCGTTTTCGGCAGCGGCCGCGCCCGCAAGCGCTCGGCGACCGGCGGCACCGCCTTCAACAACATGTCGACGCGCGCCGCCTGCGGCCCGATCGCGGCGGCGAGCACTTCTTCGTACTCGCCGATCGCCGCGTCGAGCTCGGCCTCCCGGCCGTGCTGCACGGCGCGTTCCCCCTCGGTGAGCGTCGCGTTGATGCGGTCGGCGAGTGCTTCGAGCTTTTTCTCGTTCTCCTCGCCGATCTCGCTCGCGAAGGTCTCCGACCACACCGTGTGGAAGGCGATGGTCGCTGCGACTTGCCGGCGCAAGCCGCCGCTCAAGCTGTAGATGCGGTCGGCGAGCACGTCGGGCGACGGCGGCTTCTTGCGTGAGACGAACGCGTTCAGACGGACGAAGCGATCGTGCAGCTTGCCGTACCCGAGACGCTCCGCAAGGATCCCGATCGCGCCGCGCAGCTCCTGTCCGTTCGGGTTCGCCACCAGCGCCGAATCTCTCTCCCGTTTACCCGTGGCAGTCAAGTTCGCACGCCGCCGATGACGTCCGAAGATTGCCGACATCGCGTGCGCGGCCGGCGTATAGTCCGCCGCATACGGAGGTGATCGCATGACCATCGCGAAGGAGAGCATGAGCACAGCGTTCCGCGCCCTGCACGCGCCCGATGCCTTTCTCGTCCTGCCGAACGCGTGGGACGCGGCGAGCGCGCGCATCATCGAGGAGTGCGGCGCGCCCGCAATCGCGACCAGCAGCGCCGCCGTCGCGTGGGCGCGCGGCTATCCCGACGGCAATGCGCTGCCGCCGCGCGTGGCCGCGGCGGCGGCCGCGGAGATCGCGCGCGTCGTGCGTGTGCCGCTCAGCGTCGACGCGGAGGCGGGCTACAGCGACGAGGCGGAGACCGCCGCGGAGAATGTCCGCGCCTTCCTCGACGCCGGCGCGGTCGGCATCAATCTCGAGGACGGGACCGGTGCCCCCGACCTCCTGTGTGCGAAGATCGAGGCGGTGAAGCGCGTCGCGGCACGCGCCGGCGCCGATCTCTTCGTGAACGCGCGCACGGACGTCTACCTGAAGCGTCTCGAGCCGCCGGAGCGTGCGCTCGAGTCAACGCTCGCCCGCGCCGCCCGCTACCGCGCCGCCGGCTGCGACGGCGTGTTCGTGCCGCTCATCAAGGATGCCGCCGACATCCGCGCCGTCGTCGCGGCGATCGCGCCGCTGCCGTTGAACGCGCTCGCGATCCCCGGACTGCCCGCGGCCGCGGAGCTGCGAGCGCTCGGCGTACGGCGCCTGAGCGCCGGCGCCGGCCTCGCCACCGCCGCCCTCGCGCGCGTCCGCCGTCTCGCCGACCACTTCCTGCGCGACGGCCGCTCCGACCCGCTCTTCGAGGAGCGCATCGACTCCGCGGCGATGAACGCGTCGTTCCGCCGCTGACGACACTCGCAGACGGTTTCGTCGTCGCCGCGACTCGCCTATACACACCGCTGCAGGAGGACGTCCGATGGCCGTGCTGCGCACCCCCGACGAACGCTTCGCGAATATCCCCGACTACCCGTTCGCGCCCCAGTACGTCGACCTCGCCGCCGCCGTCGGCCGCAGCGGCGAGGCGCGCATGCATTACGTCGACGAGGGCAGCGGCGAGGTCGTGCTCTGTCTCCACGGCGAGCCGAGCTGGTCCTTCCTCTATCGGCGGATGATCCCGATCCTCGCGCGCCGCACGCGCGTCGTCGCGCCGGATCTCTTCGGGTTCGGCAAGTCGGACAAGTTCACCGAGCCGGAAGACTACTCCTACAAGATGCACCGCGACGCCGTGCTCGGGTTCCTCGACGCGCTACGGCTCGACGCGATCACGCTCGTCTGCCAGGACTGGGGCGGCCTCCTCGGTCTCCAGCTCGCGGGGCAGTTCCCCGATCGCTTCGCGCGGCTCGTCATCATGAACACCGCGCTGCCGACGGGCGAGGAGCAAGTGGGCCCCGGCTTCCTCGCCTGGCGCCAGTACGTCGCGAGCACGCCGGATCTGCCGATCGCGGCGCTCTTCGGACGCGCGATCGTCCAGGAGTCGCGCCGCACGCCCGAGATTCTCGCGGCGTACGAGGCGCCCTACCCCGACCGGCGCTACAAAGAAGGCGCGCACCGCTTCCCGCAGCTCGTGCCGATCGCCCCCGGCGATCCCGGCGCCGCCGAGAATCGCGAGGCGTGGAAGGCGCTCGCGCGCTGGGCGAAGCCCTGCCTCCTCATGTTCGCCGACAAGGACCCCGTCCTCGGCGTCGCCGCGGGTCGCTTGTTCGAGCAGCGCATGCCGCAGGCAGGGCCGCTCGTCGTGATCGAGGACGCCGGCCACTTCCTGCAAGAGGACAAAGGCGAGGAGATCGCCGAGCGCATCCTCACGTTCATCGCCCGCCGCTGACCCGCGGCAACCGGACAGAACAGAGCGTACCCGCAGGCGAGTTTCGCCGCCTCAGGGTCGTCGCGCCGCGCGCGAACGCGCGCCGCCGTGACCGCGGCGCGGTCGAAAGACCGGTACGCTGCGAACGTGATAGCTGCCGACCCAGGACGCCGGCGACTTCCACGACCCCGCGTCGTCGCCGTCGAGCGTCGCCGCCGAGCGCGCGGCACCGGGCTCGAGACGGGCGATGACGACCGCGCCAACCATGCCGGTACCGAGCAGGAGCACCATCAGGAGCCCTGCGCCGCGTCGCGCTCCGGCTTGCGCATGTTGGACACGGCGCGTGGGCTGCCGCACGAGATGCAGACTCCGCAGCTCCCCCTCAACCTCCCACCTCGTCAGCACATTTGATCGCTAAACGAATGCTCGTCGATTGTCACGAAAAAAATTTTGGACGTTGGGTTGGACGTTGGACAGGTGCCGCGGCGCTGGTTAAATGCGCGGGATGGCTTGACCCGTCGTCCTGATCGTCCGCGACGGCTGGGGGATCGGACGCGAGTACCCCGGCAACGCCGTCGCCCTCGCCCACCCTCCGGTTCTCCGCGAGCTGCTCGCGGCGTACCCGCACACCGTCCTCGGCGCCGCCGGGCGGGCCGTCGGGCTGCGGCCGGGGTATCAAGGGTCGTCCGAGGTCGGGCACCTCAACATGGGCGCGGGGCGCATCGTCGAGCAGGAGATCGTCCGCGTCGACAAGCTGATCGAAAGCGGCGAGCTCTACCGGCACCCGGCGCTCCTCTCGGCGACCGACCAGTGCAAGCAGCGCGGCACCGCCCTGCATTTGATGGGGCTCGTGCAGGACCAAGGCGTGCATGCGACCGAAGAGCACCTGTATGCGCTGCTCGAGCTGGCGCGGCGCCAGCAGCTGAGCCGCGTCTTCGTGCACTTTTTCTCCGACGGCCGCGACACGCCGCCGCGGAGCGCGCTCGTTTACCTGGGGCGCCTCGAGCGCAAGATCGCGGAGCTCGGCGTCGGGCAGGTGGCGTCGGTGATGGGCCGCTACTACGCGATGGACCGGGCGCTGAACTGGGATCGCATCGCCCGCGCCTACTGGGCGCTCGTCAACGGCGACGGGCTGCGGGCGCGCTCGGCACGCGCCGCGATCGAGGAGGCGTACGCGCGCGCCGATCAGACGCTCGCGCAGCGCGCGGCCGGCACGGCCGGCGACGACGCCCTCGTCGAGACCGACGAGTTCATCCAGCCGACGCTGATCGCCGGCGCCGACGGGCGGCCGCTCGCGACGATCCGCGCCGGCGACGCCGTCGTCCATTTCAACTTCCGCCAAGACCGCGCCATCCAGCTGACGCGCGCCTTCGTCGACGACCTGTTCACCGGCTTCGAGCGCGGCCCGCGACTCGACGTCTGCTACCGCGGCCTCACGCGCTACTACGACGAGTTCCCGTACGCCGTCCTACCGCCGATGAACATGAACCAGCTCGTCGGCGACGTGGTGAGCGCCGCCGGCCTCTGGCAGCTGCGGATCGCCGAGTACCAGAAGTACCGCCACGTCACGAGCTTCTTCAACGGCAAGCGTATCCAAGCCGACGCCGGCGAGGATCGCATCCTCGTCCCGAGCGTCACCGTGACCGAGGACCAGGCCCCGGAGATGAGCGCGTACCCAGTCACGGACCTCGTCGTGACCGCGATCCGCGACGGCATCGCCGCCGTCCGCGCGCGGGCGACCGCGATGGAAGGCATTCGCCTCGACGTCGAGCCGAGCCGGCCGTTGCCGGACGGACGCGGCGCCGATACCTACGATCTGATCGTGCTGAACTACGCCAACTGCGACATGGTCGGGCACACCGGCGTCCTTCCCGCGTCAGTGCGCGCGGTGCAGGTGACCGACGAGTGCATCGGGCGCGTCGTCGCCGCGGTCCGCGAACGCGGCGGCACCGTGATCGTCACCTCCGATCACGGCAACGTCGAGCAGATGATCGATCCCGAGACCGGGGGCGTGCAGACGGCGCACACGACGAACGACGTCGAGTGCGTCTACGTGCGTGACGACGACCGCGGGCGCCGGCTGCGCCCACACGGCATCCTCGCCGACATCGGACCGACCGTGCTGCAATGCCTCGGCCTGCCGGTGCCGCGCGAGATGACGGCGGAGACGCTCTTCGCGGAGTGAGCGGATGGCGGACGCGGCGTCCCCGCTCGCGGGCCCGCTGCCGCACCGGCTCGCGGACGACGTCGCGCTGCTCCTCGCCGCCGAGGGCATCGCGACCATGCGCGTCGATTCGAGCGCCGGCGTCGTGCTCGTCGTCGCCGCCCGCGACCGCGCGCGCGCCGCCCGCATCGTCGCCGAAGAGTACCCGGACGGCCTCGAGGCCGCCGCGCTCGAGCATATGTTGCGTCGCGGCCGGAGCGGCGCGGCTGACGGCGACGCCGTGGACGCGGCGACAGCACGGACGCACGCAGCGGCCTCGCGTGCCGCCACGGAATCGGCGCTGCAAGACCGATGGTTCGGCCGCGGCTCGTGGATCGTGATCGCGCTCGCGGCGGCGCTCGCGGCGGTGTTCATCGCCGAGGAGTCCGCCGGCGGCTCCGAGACGCGCGCCGTGCTGCTGGCGTTCGGCGCGACGCGCCCAGCACACGTGCGCGCCGGCGAGTGGTGGCGCCTCGTGACCGCGCTCTTCGTCCACATCGGGCCGCGGCACGTGCTCGCGAACGTCGCGACGCTTCTCGTCCTCGGCCCGGCGCTCGCCGCCGCGCTCGGGGCCGGACGCTTCGCGTTCGTCTATGTCGTCGCCGGCGCCGCCGGGAACGCGCTCAGTTACCGCTACATGCCACCCGACGTCGTGAGCGCCGGCGCCTCGGGCGCGATTCTCGGCGTCCTCGGTGCGCTCGGCGGCCAGCGCCTGCGCTTCGCGGCGAGCGCGCGCTACCGCGGCTGGCAGGTCGTCGCCGCGCTGCTCGCATACCTCGCGATCGCCGTCGGCGCCGCGCCCGAGGTCGACACGTTCGCGCACCTCGGCGGTCTCGCCGCCGGGCTCGGGCTCGGCGCGATCATCCCGCCGCCGCCGCTCGTGCCGAACACGCGCGACCGCCGGCTGTCGTACGGGTGCGGCGCCGTCGCCGCGCTCCTCATCGCCGCCGCCTACGCCGGTCTCGCCATCACCGCCCTGCGGCGTGCCTGAGCGTCAGCGGCGACGCGGGATCAAGCGGCGGGCGAGCGGCTTGCGCGGCAACGCGGGCTTCGGACGCTCGAACGGGCGGATCGCCTTCACGGGCGCGGTGCGCGCCACGGCGCTCGGCGGGCCGGCAAGGACGGCGCGACAGGTCTCGACGAGCGCCGCCGGATCGAGCGGCGCGGGGCGCAGCAGGCGCTGAATCACGCACGGCAGGAGGTTGCCCGCGGGATCGCCGTGCACGAGGACGACGACGACGCGCCCGCTCTCGGGCGCGAGCGCACTGAGAAACTCCGATGCCGCCGTCGGCGCCGTGCGCACGTCGACGAACACCGCGTCCGGCGTGAGCATGCCGAGGAGATCGATCGCCTGCTTCGCGTCGCACGCCATCGAGACCGAGTGGCCCGCCTTGGCGAGGCCGATCTTGGCCTCGAGGAAGGCCTCGACGTCTTCGGAGAGCGTCAGCACGCGACGCGTGCCGCGCGGCATCGCCTCGAGGACGGCAGCGGCTTCGGCAGCCGTCGGGGGATCGACGAAGCAGCGGACGGCGCCGAGGATGCAGCTGCGATCGTGCGCGTCGGCGGCGTAGGCGACGAGCGTCGTACCGGCGGTCGCCGCGGCCGTGAGATCGTAGAGCCGCGACGGGAACGCCGCGAGAAGATTCGCGATCATCAGGCTCCGCCCCGCCGTCGGCGGCAGCGCGGCGCTGAGCGCGGCGTAAATCAGCTCCCAGCGCGCAGCGTCGGACTCGAGAATGTGGTGGCCGTCGCGCTGCACGACCTCGATCGTCGGCGTGCTCGAGATCGCCGGCGCCGCGGACTCGTCGGTCGATGTCGCGCTCGACGTCGAGGACGCGGCGGTCTCGAACGACTGCGTGCCTACGTCGTGCGCGCCGGCCGCACGGTCCCCGGCAATCGGCGTCGTGGCGTGCGGTGGCGTCGCGATAGACAGCGCGGCGCCGGCGCCTCGCGCTCGCTGGGCTGCGTCGCGAGCCTGCGCTGCGGCAAGCACCGCGCGCAGCGTCTCCGCCTGCTTGAGCATCGCCCGGCGTTCGGAATCGAGGCGCGTAATCTCGGCGCCGCGCTCGGTGAGCGCCCGCTCGTGCGCCGTCGCGAGCTCGGCCAACTCGCTGCGGTGCGCGCGGGCGATCTCCTCCACGAGCCGGCGGTGCTCGCTGACGGTCTCTTCGACCGTACGCGCGTGCGCCGCACGCAATGTCTCGAACTCCCGGCGATGCTCCGCTTCCACGGCGCCCCGCTCGCGCCGACGCTCCGCTTCGATCACTTCCCGTTCGCGCGCGTGCTCCGCGTCGGCGAGCTCGCGGTCGCGCTGACGCTCCGCCTCCGCGGCCTCGCGCTCACGACGATACTCCGACTCGGCTGCGTCGCGCTCGGCGCGAACGATCGCGAGCCGTTCCTCCGCCGCGCGCGCTTCCGCGGCGGCGCGGCGCCCGAGCTCCGCACGCTCTGCGGCGTAGGCCTCGAGCTGTCCTTCGACCCCCGCGAGCCGCTCGCGCAGCGCGCGAACCACCGCCGCCGGCTCGGCGCTCTCGTCGTCGACCGCCGCGAGCACGCGGGCGCGGTCTTCGCGCAAGCGCAGGGCCTCGGCTTGAATGACGGCGAGCTCGGTCGCGAGCTGCTCCGCGCGGCTCTCGCTCTGGACGCGCGCCGCTTGCTCGCTTGCACGTTCCTGACGCAGCGCTGCGAGCTGCGCCGCGCGCTCGGCATCGGCGGCGACGAGCGTCTCGACGCGCGCCTGCAACGCATCACGCTCGGTCGCGAGCGCCGCGCCGGCCTTGCGGATGCTCGCCAGCTCGGCGGCCGTCGTAGCGGCGACCTCCTCGACGCGCGCGCGCGCCGCCCCGACGTCCGCCAGCGCGTCGTCGCGGTCGCGCAAAGACGCCTCGCGCTCGGTCACGACCGCGCGCAACGCGCGGACACCGGCGAGCGCCGCGTCGCGGTCGCGCTCGAGATGCCCGATCGCCGAACGCCGCTCCGCGTCGACCCGCTCGGCGGCGTCGCGCGACGCGGCGATCTCCTCGCGGTGCGCTGTCGCATCGGCCTCACGCTCGCGCCGCTGCTCCGCGACCGCCGCCTCGAGCTCGCGTCGCGCGGTCGTCTGCGCCTCTTCGAGCGCGGCGCGGTGCTGCGCGCGTGCCTCGGCGAGCTCGCGCCGCACGAGCGCGACCCGATGCTCCGCCTGTTCGGCGTCGGAGGCGGCGCGCGTCGCCGCCTGCGCACGCTCCTCGTCGATTCCGCGAACCTGCGCCTCGAACGACGCCACGCGCTCGCGCAGCGCCTGGATGACGGCGGCCGGCTCCGTGCCGGGATCGTCGACGACCGCGAGAACGCGCTCGCGGTCTTCCTCGAGACGCGCGATCTCGGTACGCGCGGCGCTGAGCTGCGCAACCTGCTCCTCGAGCTCGCGCTGCAGCGCGGTGGCGCGCTCGTCGCGGGCGACGACGTCCTCCTCGAGCGCCGTCATGCGCCGCACGGCATCGAGACGGGCGCGCTCGGCAGCGTCGCGCTCGTCGGCGAGCCGCGCGCGCTCCGCGAGGACGTCGCGTCGGGCCGCCTCGAGGCGCGCGAGGGCCGCGCGCTCGCGAACCGCCGCCGCCGCCGCCGCCTCCTCGCGCTCGGCGAGCGCCCACGCCAGGCGTCCCTCGAGATCGTCGCACTGGGTCGCCAGCCCCTCGACTTCGTGGCGCCGCGCGTCGCGCTCCGTCGCCGCGCGCGTCAGCTCCTCGGCGTGCGCGCTCCGCAGCGCCGCGAGCGCCGCCTCGTGCTGCGTGTCGCGATCGGCGCGGACGCGCTCCTGCTCCCCGATCGCCGCCGCGAGAGCACGCTCGCCGCCCACGCGCAGGTCGTCGAGGCCGCGGGCGTGGGCGGCGCGCATCTCGGCGACGCTGCGCTCGTGCGCGCTGCGGAGCTCGTCGACCTCGCGGTGTTGCGCCGCGAGCTGCTGCGCCAGCTGCTCCGCTTGCGAGGCGGCGCGACGCGCCACCTCGGCGCGCTCCGCCGCGTGCGCCGCGATCTCGCTCTCGAGCGACGCGACCTTCTCGTGCAGCGCGCGAATCACCAGCGCCGGCTCGGCACCGGGCTCGTCGACGGCGGCGATGACGCGCGCCCGTTCCTCGCGCAGCCGACCGACCTCGGCGCGCAGCTCGGCGGCCTCGTCGCCGAGCCGGCTCGCGTCGGTGAGCGCGGCGTCGCGTCGCGCGCTCGCCTCGGCGTGCGCACTGCGCAGGTCGTCGCGCTCGCGCGCGGCCGCGTCGACAGTGCTCCGCAGCTGCCGCACGAGCCCGCCGGCCTCGGCCGCCGCAACTCGCGCGTGGTCGCGCTCGTCGGTCAGCGCCGCGCACGTCCGTTCGTGCTCGGCACGGATCGCGGCCAGCGCCCGCTCGCCGTCGGCGATGGTCGCGTCGCGCGCCGCGGTCGCCGCCCGCAGCTCTGCCTCGTGGGTCGCGCGCAACGACCCGAGCTCCGCTTCATGCGTCGTCTCGGCGGTGCGCAGCGCCGTCTCGACATGATCGCGCGCGGCTTGCATCTCGCGCTCGCGCGCGGCGAGCATGTCGCGCATCTCGTCGATCTCGTGCTCGGCGCGCTGCTGCTCCGCCACAAGGGCGCTGCGGCGCTGCGCGTCGGCGTCGGCGACGAGAGTCACGCGGTTCGCGGTCGCGCGCTCGATCGCGGCGTGTGCCGCCGCCAGCCGGCGCTCGGTCTCGGCGAGCCGGGCGGCGAGCGCGTCACCCGCCGCTTGCTCGCCGCCGCGCTCCGTCTCGAGACGCGACGCGAGCTCGCCAGGATCGACCCACGGCTCGCAGGCGACCGCGCTTTCGGCCGTCGACGCCGGCGCCACGTCGGCGGCGCCGTCCGCGATGCTCGGGCTCGTCCACGCGCGGGCGCGGACGTAGCCGTCGAGCGCGAGCGCGAGCGCATCGAACGCGAGCACGTACGCGAAGATCTCGCGCTCCCCGATCGCGCGGCGATCGGCGATCGCGAGCAGCACGCCGACGGGCAGCGGACCGCGGTAGAGCGGAATCGAGGCGAGATTCGCCGCACGCGGGACGACCTCGCGCGAGACGAGCTCGGGGACGAACGGGTGGTCGTCCGGCCGCTCGATGATGTACGCCTTGCGATTCATGAGCCCGTGGAGCGGGATCTCCCACGAGTCGGCGGCGCCGCGGCGGAGCTTCTCGAGGTGACGCAATCCGGCCGCCGAGAGGCCGCGCGAGCCGATCAGCTCCAGTGCTTCGGACTCGGCGTGATAGAGGAGGAGCGCGCCTGCCGGCGTGTCGAGCGCGTCGAGGAGCAGCGGCGTGATCGCGTTCGCGAACGTATCGAGCGGCACCTGACGGATCTGCAGCTCGGTGATGCGCTCGACGAGGCTCATCGTGCTGGGACGCGGCGCGGGCGGACGGCGCGCCGACGTCGCCGAGGACGGCGGCGCCGCGGCTTTCGGCGTGCGCGGCATCCGCGGGGGGCGTTTCGGGGTAGTTTGCATCGATGAAATCGGCCGGCTCAGAAACTCAGCAACGCGTGTGCCATCGGCTCTCTCCAGCCGACGCTCGATTGCCGCGCACGCGTGACGTAATCTGAAACACCCGCAAGCGGATGCCGTGTTGGGTGGTCGTCACATTCGCGACGACCGCCACGCAGCGAACGCTGCGTTCAGGCGCGTGCGCCGGCGCGTCGCGGCGGCGCCGCGGCACGCTCGACCGGACGGAGGGGGCTCACAGGCGCCGGGCGCGCGCCCGCCGACGCATTCGTGACGATGGTGCGGCACACGCGCGCGAGCTCGCCGGCCTCGAGCGGCGCCGGACGCATCAATCGCTCGAGCGAACGTCGTAGCATGCCGCGTTGCGGGTCGCCGTGCACCAGGAGCATCAGCACGCGCCCGTCCTGCGGCGACAGCGCGTCGATGAAGCCCGCGGCCGCTTCCGGCGTTTTGCGCACGTCGACGAGCACTGCGTCGGGATTCAAGAGCGCGAGCAGGTCGATCGCCTGCTTCTCGTCGCACGCCATCGACACCGAGTAGCCGAGCTTCGCGAGCTCGACCTTCGCCGGAATGAACGCGTCGATGTCGTCGGAGAGGCTGATCAGACGCCGCCCCGCGCGCGGTTGCGAGTCGAGCTCCGCGGTGATCTCGCCCGGCGCCGGCGGCTCGGCGAAGCAGCGCACGGCGCCGAGAATGCGGCTGCGCCCGTCCTCGGCCGCGTAGGCGACGATCGTCGCGCCCTCGTGCGCCGCCGCCACCACGTCACCGAGAAGCGTCGCGTTCGCGTCCAGCAGGTTTGCGACGACGAGCCCGCGCGCCGACGGGGTCGGCAGCGCGGTCGCGAGCGCCGCCGCGACCGCCTCGCTGCGAGCGACATCCGGATCGAGGACGCGATGCGGGCGCGGCTCGGCCGCCGCGACCGGCTGCGCCACGACCGGCGCGACCGCTGGAGCGTCGGGCGCCGTCGTCGTCTCCACGCCTGTCGCGCCCGCCGTCGCCGTCGGCGCGGCACCGCCGGCGCCGGCCTCGTCGCGTGCCGCGCCGAGGAGCGTCCCGTGGTGCTCGAGCTCGCGCTCGAGCATCGCCGTCCGTGCCGCGTGCGCGGCACGGTCGCGCTCGGCCTCCGCGAGACGCTCCGCGAGCGCCAGCCGCTCCGCCTCGTCGAGCCGGCGCTCGGCGCGGAGGGCGTCGACGGCGCCGCGGAGGTCGCGCAGCATCGCGTCGAGGGCGGCGCCGTCGACGTGCCGCCCCTCGCTGGCGTGCGCATCGAAACGACGTCCGGCGACCTCGGCCCAGGCGGCGCAGGCGAGCGTCGGCGCGGAGGCACCGACGTCGATCTGCGACGACCGCCCGCCGCCCCAGAGCGCCGCGGCGACCGCGAGCGCGAGCACGTCGTACGCGAGGCGGTGTCCGAGAACGCGCTCGACGTCGAGGGCGCCGTCAGCGATCGCCAACACGACGCCGACCGGTTGATGCCAGCGATGGAGCGGGATCGCCGCGATCGTGCTCGACGCGTTCTCGCCGAGCGGCTCGGAGGCGACCGTGCGCAAGGCGTCGGCGCTGACGTGGTAAACGGCGCGGTCCGCGAGCGCGCGCAGCGGCATCTCCCACGCGCCGCCGCCGCCCCAGCGCAGCATCGCGAGCTGCTCAGCGGCCGCCGCCGTCAACCCGCGGCCCGCCGCCAGGGTCAACGCCACCTCGTCACGCCGGTAGCACAGCAGCGCGCCGGCGCGCGCATCGAGCGCCTCGAGGAACGGCGCCAGCATCTCCGTCGCGAGTACCTCGAGCGGTGCCTGCTGGAGCTCGAGGCGTACGACGCGCTCGATCAGCTCCACGGTCGTGACGGGTGCGCCCACGCTGCGCAAGTCAGCAACCGATATGCCAGGCGCAGCCGAGCAAACGTCGCCGGATCCCTAAGCGCCACCGGACGCCGCACGTTCCGCTGGCGCGAATGCCATGGGACATGGACGTCACAAACGCGTCGAACGACACAGATCACTGTGTCCGTACGCGCCCGTGCATCGAGCGATCGACGCGCGACGGAGCGCGTGCGCGCATTCGGTTGCAATGCGACCTGCCATCCGGCATGAAAGGGCGATTCGTCGCATGCGCTTCGTCGTCGGCATCGCCGTCGCGGTCCTCGTCGTCCTCGTCGTCAAGGTTTCTCTGGCCGCCGCGCAGGGCCAGGTGAATCCCTATCGCGTCCAGCAGCGGTACGACGAGGCGAAGAAGGGCAAGAGCATCGACGAGTGGACCAAGAAGCTGAACGATCCCGACGCGGACGTCCGGCTCGAGGCGGTGCGCTCACTCGGCGACTCCGGGAAACCGGAGGCGATCGAGTATCTCATTCAAGCGACGGGCGACCCCGACGAGGCGGTCAAGATCAAAGCGATCGACTACCTCGGCAAGCTGCGCGCGACCGACGCGACGCAGGTGCTCGTGCAGAAGCTCTTCCTGCGCGACACCCCACCGCAGGTGAAGCAGCGCATTCTCGTCGCACTCGGCCGCATGGGCGACGCCAAGGCCGCACCGCCGATCTCCGAGTTCCTGTCCCGCGACGACGACCCGGCGATGTGCAGCACCGCGATCTTCGCGCTCGGCGAGGTCGGCGACGCCGACACGGTGCCGAAGCTGGAAGCGCTCCGGCAGCGCAGCACTGATCCGCACCTGACGCAGCTCGCCGGCGAGGCGGTGCAGAAGATCAAGCTCCGTCTTTCGCCATCGTCCGTCGCCGTGACCGTCCCGGCGCTGGTCGACGAGGAGCATCCGGCGCCGAAGCAGAAGCACTGACGTCGACGAACGATTCGGACGCTCGGCACCCCCGGCCGGAACGGAGGACACTGCGTCGGCAGTCCGTGCCAAGCGACAGGCGAGGCGCACTGACGGAAGTCGCACCTCGCGCTGCGCACGCGACGGT
>VBKW01000294.1 GCA_005879405.1 Deltaproteobacteria bacterium | reverse complement strand
CGCGTATCCCGGGCGCATGCGGCCGCCGAGAATGAGCTGCGCATCGGGCACGCGGGCGCGCGCGCGGACGAACGCCGCCGCGAGTAGCTCGACGTTCTTTCGCGGCTGCAACGTCCCGAGATAGGCGACGAGCGGCCCGGCGCCGAGACCGTGGCGGACGCGGAAGCCGGCGAGCGACACGGGATCCATCGGCGGTCGAAAGCGCGCGCTCACTCCGTTCGCGATCGGCCGCACCTTCGCCGCCGCCGCCGGGAACTCCGCGCGCAGATCAGCGGCGGCGTGCTGCGACACGGTGATGACGGCGCGCGCGCTGCGCACCGCATGCGGCACGTGGCTGCGGAGATGCCAGCGTTGCGCCGCGGCGAAGCTCTCCGGGTGGCGATACACGGCGAGGTCGTGCACGGTCACGACGGCGGGACACGGCCGCCAGAGCGGGAGCGTGTTCTTGGTGCCGTGGTAGAGGTCGGCGCGCGCGCGCCGCAGCGCCACCGGCACCGCGACGTGGTCCCAGAGCACCTGCGCGTACGCGCTCGGGAGCGGCGCCCGCATCACCTCGACGTCGACGCCGGCGAACGCCTCGGGACCATCGGTGATGACGACATATTCCCAACGCGGCGTGCGTCGCGCCGCGAGCGCGGCGACGAGCTCGCTCGCGTAGGTCGCGGGTCCGCCGAGCGTGCGGACGACGGCGCCGATCGCGACCCGCACGTCAGCGTGCGTCCGGCGCGACGAGCGCCGGCGGCGGCCCGCCGCGCCCGTTCCACGCGTCGCGTACGCCGAGGAGAAGCGCGCGAACAACGGGCACGCCGCCGCCGCGCAGCGCATAGCCGAGCGCGCTCGCGGCGATCAGCGCCAGGTACGTCGGCAGAAACATCACCCGCGCGAGCAGCCCACCGTGTCGGCGCACGACGAGCGGCAGGTTGCGCGCCTTGAGGTACGCGGCGAGCGGCGTGAAGCCGCCGGCGAAGCCGCGAAAGCCGCGGTGGCGCACGGCGACGCTCGGCACGACCACGATCGCGAGCCCGGCCGCGCGCACGCGCAGCCAGTACTCGACTTCCTCGTAGTAGGCGAAGAACGGCTCGGCGAGCGCGCCGACGCGCTCCCAGCAGGCGCGGGTCACGAGAAACGCGGCGCCGAGCACCCCGCTCACGCGGTACGGCGCGCGCGCCGCGCCGCGGACGCGCAGCCACGTGCGCGGCAGGCAGAGCAGCGGCACGTGGACGCGCTCGCCGCGCGACACCTCGCGCCCGCTCTCCGCGTCGACGATCCGCGGCGCGACGACGCCGACCGCGGCATCCGCGGCGGCCGCGGCGACGAGCGCCTCGAGCAGTCCCGGATCGACCTCGGCGTCGTCGTTCAGGACCAGCACCGCATCGCAGCCGTCCGCGAACGCCGCCGCGACTCCCGTGTTGACCGCCGCCGCAAAGCCGCGGTTCTCCGGCAGCTCGATCACGGCTGCGGCCGCCACGCCGCATACGATCGCGTGGAGGGCCGCGCGCTCGCTCGCCCGCGAGCCGTTGTCGACGACGATCGTCCGCCGGTTCGCGTAGGTGAGACGCGCCAGCGACGCGAGACAGCGCCCGACGTCGGCGGCGCGGTTCCACGTCGGCACGACGATCGCGATCGACAGCGTCACGGCTTCCCCGCCTCCGGCAGCGGGGTGAGCCCGACCGCGCGCCGCTGCTCCGCGGCCGTGCGGACGATCCCGAAGCGGCCCGCGAGATCGGGGAACGCGGCGGTGAGGACGCTGCGGACACGTGCTCCCTGTGCGGCGGAGTCGAGGTGCTCGGCGAGGAGACGCGCCGCCGCCGCGCCGAGCGCGCTGCGGCGCGTGGGATCGTCGCGCAGCTGGCGGAGCGCGATCGCGAGCGCGCCCGGGTCGCCGCGCGGCACCGTCACGAGGTGCGTGCCGGGCGTGAAGACCTCGCGGATCGCCGGTGTCTCGCCGGTCACGACGGCGCAACCGGTCGCCGCCGCTTGATACACCTTCGTCGGGATCACGATCTTCGTCTTCGCGGTGGTGCCGAAGATCCCGAGGGCGACGTCGCAGTCCCGCAGGCACTGCGGCAGCTCGTCGTACGGCGCCCAGTCGATGAAGCGCACGTGCGTGCAGTCGCGCGCGTGGGCCAGCTCCTCCACGGCGCCACGCTCCGGGCCGGTGCCGATCATCGTCAGCTCGATACCGGACTTCGGGCCGAGCAGCGCCGCCGCCTGGACGATCGTCCGCGCACCGTGGAGCGGCACGTATTGGCCGTAGAAGAGGACGCGCAACGGCTCGCCCGCCGACCGCGTGCGCTCCGGCCCGGGCGTGAAGACGCGCTCGGCGCCGAGGTAGAGCGTCGCCGTGCGCGCGCGCCCGTCGAGGCGCTCGGCGACGTACGCGCGGTGCGCCTCGGTGTCGAGAAGCACGAGATCGGCGGCGCGCAGCGTCCGCCGGTCGAGCATTCCGGCGAGCCGCGCCTTCACGCCGCCGCGGCGATACACGCGACGATCGTCGACGAGCGTCTCCGTGAGCGTCACCAGCGGCGCGAACACGATCCGCGCCCGCCGTCCGGCGAGACGGCGCGCGAGCAGCACGTCGAGCTGGCCGTTGAAGCCGATGACGATCACGTCCGGCGGCGCGAGCTGGCGCCAGCGGCGCGCGAGCCGCGCCGCCGCCGCGGCGTACGCGACGCCGAGGCGCGCCAGGCTGCGGGCGCCGAAGAACGACGCCATCTTGTCACGCGTCCGCTCCCAGAGCGGCTCGTGACAGACGCTCAGCTCACAGCCGGCAGCGGTGAACGCCTGCGCGAGGAGGCGATTCGCCGGGTGCGTCGAGGTGTAGGTGCCGAAGAGGCACGCTCGGATCATCGCTGCGAGCCGTCGGCCCGCCGACGCAGCAGGAGACGCTCGGCCTCGCGGGCGTCCGACGGCCGCGAGTCGCCGATGCGACTCGCGCGCAGCGCGAGCTCGAGACGGCGCACGCGCAGCAGCACGTCCTCGGAGAGCTGGCGATTGCGCCCGATCAGGTCGGCGAGCATGCCGATCAGCATCGTCAGAAAGCCGATGATCAGGAACGCCGCCGCCAGGATCAGCGATTGGATGTGCCCCGCCCCGCCGTGCACGAGATAGTAGTAGAGGAACCTGAGGCCGATCGCCGTCGCCGCCGCGATCAGCACGCCGCCGAGCAACGTGAAGACCTTGAACGGCTCGTACATCGCGTAGATGCGGACGATCGTGCTCGCCGAACGACGGATGTAGTGCGACGGCCCCGAGAAGAGCCGCGACGGGCGATGCGTCGGGTTGGCGCGCACCGGCACGTGCGTGACCGCGAGCTGCTTCTTGCCCGCCTGGATCACCGTCTCGAGCGTGTACGTGAAGTCGGAGAGGACGTTGAGCTTGAACGCCGCGCCGCGGGTGAAGGCGCGGAAGCCGCTCGACGCGTCCGGGACGCGCGTCCCCGAGAGCTGGCGCACGATCCAGCTGCCGAGGCGCTGCAAGAGCCGCTTAGGCAGGCTGAAGTGCGCGAGCTTCGACGGGTCGCGATCGCCGATGACGATGTCGGCGTCGCCGCGGATGATCGGCGCGATCAGCGCCGGAATGTCGTCGGCGCAGTACTGGTTGTCGGCGTCGGTGTTGACGATCACGTCGGCGCCGAGCTGGAGCGCGCGCTCGAGACCGGCGGCGAATGCGCGCGCCAGGCCCTGATGGTTGGGAAAGCGCACGATCTCGATCACACCGGCCGCTTCGGCGACCTCGATCGTGCGGTCCGTGCTGCCGTCGTCGACGACCACCACGACGATGTCGTCGACGCCGGGGAGCGTCTGCGGCAAAGCGGCGAGCGTCTCGGCGAGCGTCTCTTCTTCGTCCAGACAGGGGATCTGGATGACGAGCTTCATCTTCAGCGAGCGTGACACAGCCCGAGCGGGCAAGTCAAAGCACTATTTTTGCAAGACAATACTGCACATGCGCGGTTCGGAGCCTTGACGGCGGCAAAGAGCGGCGGCTACACCGGCGAGCGCCCGCACGCGGGCGCTACTGATCGTCGGCGGCGGTGCGCCAGAGTGCCAGCAGCACCGGCGCGGCCG
>VBKW01000293.1 GCA_005879405.1 Deltaproteobacteria bacterium | reverse complement strand
GCCGCCGCACGCTTTGAACACGAGCAAGGCGACCGCCGGCCGCACGCGCTTCCCGCCGCCGCCGATCAGATGGAGCGAGATCTCCGACAGCAGCGGCTCCCGCGAGACGAGCAGGTCGGTGAGCTTTTCCTCGACGTGCACCAGATCGGCAGCGATGAGCGACAGCGCTGCGGTGCCGTTGGAGCGGATCAGGATGCTGCGCTCGCGCGAGTCATGGGGTTCGCTCACTCCCGTGTCCTTTTCCGACGCACGCACGGCGAACGACGGCCGGCGTCACCTAATGAGAATCATCCAGTATTGTCAAGTTGATATAGCCCCCGTGCGCGCGGCGCGCTGCGCGCGCCGTGCTCGATGGCCGTCGCAGCGCGAAGTGAATTCGCGCTGCTCCCGCGCGCGGCTGCGCCGCGCGCCGTCCGACGCCACGCAGGTGCCGACGGTAGGAGCGTCATCCTCCGTCATCCGTGTTAGGCGCCGCTCGCTGCCGGAGCGGCGGCGACGCGACGGCGCACTGCGACGCGAATTCCCTTCGCGCCGCAACGTGATAGTGAGGAGGACGGTCGGTGGCGACGGTCGACGACATACGCGCACGCCTCGGCGCGGTGCGCTACCCGGGGTACCAGCGCGACATCGTGAGCCTCGGCGCGGTGCGCGAGGTCGCGCTCGTCGACGGTCGTGCGCGGATCGTGGTGGCGCCCGGAACGGCGAAAGCGGACGTGATCGCGGCGCTACGCGCGGCGATCGAGTCGGCAGTGCGTGCCGTGCCCGGCGTCGCGGACGTCGAGATCGACGTCGTGGGTGCGGAGGCGGAGCGCACGGCGGCGAGTCCCTTCGACCATCAAGCTCCGCTGGCAGGGGTGAAGCACATCGTCGCAGTTGCGAGCGGGAAGGGCGGCGTGGGGAAGTCGACGGTCGCCGTGAATCTCGCGCTCGCGCTGCAGGCGCGCGGGCTGCGCGTCGGCCTCCTCGACGCGGACATCTACGGGCCGAGCATTCCGCTGATGATGGGCGTGCCGGACGCACGGCCCCGTATGGCGGAGGGGCACAAGATCTTTCCGATCCTGCAGCATGGCGTGGCACTGATCTCGATGGGGTTCTTCCTCGACGACAAGTCGCCGGTCATCTGGCGCGGGCCCATGGTGATGAGCATCGTGCGGCAGTTCTTGAAAGACGTCATGTGGGGCACGCTCGACGTGCTGGTGATCGATCTCCCGCCGGGAACGGGCGACGCGCAGCTCACGTTGGTCCAGGAGGTGCCGGTGTCGGGTGGCGTCATCGTCACGACGCCGCAAGACGTCGCGCTGCAAGACGTGCAGCGCGGCATCGCCATGTTCCAAACCGTCAACGCGCCGGTGCTCGGCATCGTCGAGAACATGAGCGCATACGAGTGTCCCCGCTGCGGAGCGCGCGAAGATCTCTTCGGACACGAGGGTGGCCGACGCGAGGCGGAAGCGCTCGGCGTCGAATTCTTGGGGGAGCTGCCGCTCGTCGCCGAGATCCGCGCCAGCATGGATCGCGGCGCGCCGATCGTCGTCGCCGACCCGACGAGCGCGCCGGCGGCGGCATTTCGTGCCATCGCGGAGAAGGTCGTCACGGCCCTCGAACGTGACGCGCGCGCGGCGCCGATCGGCGTGTGATTCGCGCTCTTTACCGCGCGGTTCTCGCATGTTAGCCGTGAGCACTCGCCTGCGAAGGAGATCTGCATGTCCACCATGATCACCGAGGAGTGCATCAACTGCGGTGCGTGCGAGCCGGAATGTCCGAACACCGCGATTTACGAGGGCGGTGTCGAGTGGGAATGGAACGGGGAGCGCCACCCCGCGATCGCTGCCGACGTCTATTACATCGTGCCGGAGAAATGTACGGAGTGTGTCGGATTCTTCGATCAGGAACAGTGCGCTGCGGTGTGTCCGGTTGACTGCTGCGTGCCGAACCCTGATGATCCGGAATCGGAAGAGCAGCTGATCGCGAAAGCGCAGCGGATTCATCCGGACCGAACGTTCGAGCCGGGGTTCCCGTCGCGGTTCCGCAAGATATAGCCCGCCTCTCGGCTGCCCGAGATGGGCGGTCGCATACGTTTTCGATAGTCCGGCGACCAACGGATTGACGTGACATCTCTTTACAACATGGGGACTGTCCGTTAATGAGGCGCCTGATTTTTGAACGGTTTGCGGGTCGGCGGACGTGTGGACGCTGCGGTACAGTGCCCCGTTTGAGCGCGCGGTGGCAGGGGAAGAGGCTATGAGCAAGATCCGGGTCGGCATCGTCGGGGTTGGCAACTGCGCGAGCAGCCTCGTCCAAGGCATCGAGTACTACCGGCGTCTGAACGGCGACGCCGAGCGCAATGCCACCGGCCTCATGCACTACGACCTCGGCGGCTACGGGCCGGAGGACATCGAGGTCGCGTGCGCGTTCGACATCGACGAGCGCAAGGTCGGCGAGCCGCTCCACAAGGCGATCTTCGCGAAGCCGAACAAAGCGATCGAGATCGAACGCGAGCTCCCCGATTTCGGCGTCACCGTGCAGATGGGACCCATCCTCGACGGCGTCTCCGAGCACATGGCCGATTATCCCGCCGACGAGACGTTCGTGCCGGCGGACGGGCCACCCGTCGACATCGCCGCGACGCTCCGTGCGACCGGCGCCGAGGTTCTGATCAGTTACTTGCCCGTCGGCAGCCAGAAGGCCGGCGAGCACTACGCGGAGGCATGTCTCGAGACCGGGACGAGCCTCGTCAATTGCATGCCCGTGTTCATCGTCTCCGATCCGACGTGGGGCGAGCGCTTCACGAGCCGCGGCATCCCCGCCGTCGGCGACGACATCAAGTCCCAGCTCGGCGCGACGATCGTCCATCGTTCGCTCGCGAAGCTGTTCACCGATCGCGGCATCAAGATCGAGCGCACGTATCAGCTCAATACCGGCGGCAACACCGATTTCTTGAACATGCTGAACCGCAGTCGTCTCGGCTCGAAGAAAGTCTCCAAAACCGAGGCGGTGCAAGCGGTGATCCCCGGGCGGCTCCCCGCTCGTGACGTCCACATCGGACCGAGCGACTACGTGCCATGGCAAGGTGATAACAAGATCTGTTTCCTCCGCATCGAGGGGCGCGCGTTCGGCAACGTCCCGATGGAGCTCGAGCTCCGGCTTTCGGTGCAGGACAGTCCGAACTCGGCCGGCGTCGCGATCGACGCGATTCGCTGCTGCCGTCTCGCGCGCGACCGCGGCATCGCCGGGCCGCTGCGCAGCATCTCGGCGTATCTCATGAAGCACCCGCCGACGCAGATCACCGACGACCTGGCGCGCGATCTCGTCGAGAAGTTCATCCGCGGAGAGATCGACCACTAGGCCGGGTGGCGCCGGCCATGTGCCATCCCTGGCTCGCTGCAGGCGTGGCCGGCTTTCTCGGCGTCCTGATCGTGCGTGAGCTCGTGCCTGCCGTGCGGCACGGCGACGGCGAGCCGTCGCTCGATCAGGGTCTTCTCGGCGGCGGACTGCGGGCGTGGTTTCGCGTGCGCATCGACCCGCTCGTCGACGCGCTGCTCGCGATCGGCGTTCGCCCGGACGCGGTGACCGCCGTGCAGCTCGGCGTCAGCGTGCTCTGTGGAGTCGCGTACGCGCACGGCTGGCTCTTCACGGCGGGGTGGCTGCTCTTGACCGGGGGGTCGCTCGACGTCCTCGACGGCGCGATGGCACGGAAGCTCGGTACGGCGAGCGCGCGCGGCGCCTTCGTCGACTCAGTGACGGATCGCTACGGCGAATGCGCGGTCTTCCTCGGATTGGCCATGCACTTCCGCGATGGGTGGGGACTCTACGCGGTGCTTGCGGCCGCTTTCGGCGCGTTCATGGTGAGCTACACGCGTGCGCGTGGCGAGGGGCTCGGCGTCACCTGCGCCGTCGGCATGTTGCAGCGCCCGGAGCGCTACGTGTTGATCGGCGGCGGATCGCTCTTCGGCAGCTTGGGAGCGCATCTCACGTGCACGCCGCAGGCCGGCTCGGTGATCCTCGTCACCGGCGTGGTGGCCGTTGCGCTGCTCGCCAACGCGACGGCGCTGCAACGCGCGACCGCGATCGTGCGGCAGCTGGCGTGAGCGGGCGTGTCGCGCAGACCGCCCTTCGGTGTGCTCGGCGTCTTCCTCATTTTTCTCGGGGCTGGAGTCGTGTTGGACGCCGATTGGGCATGGCGTGGCGGGTTGTTGATGCTGATCGGCGCGATGCTGCTCGTCCTCGAGACCCGGCGACCGTGATGCGGGCGCGGGAGCGTCGATGACCAGAGGCGTCCGCATCGCGATCGGCGTGCTGATCTCGGCGGCGGCGCTCTACTTCGCGTTTCCTCCGCGCAGCGAGTGGGGTCACGTGCGCGAGGCGTTCGCGCGCGTCCAGTACATCTACGTCGTGCCGCTCATGCTGCTCTCGGCATACACGATCGTGATTCGCTGCCAACGCTGGCGTCTCTTGCTGCGTCCGCTCGGCGACGTCGCCTTTGTGCCGCTCTTCTCGGCAACGTGCATCGGCTTCTTCTGCAACATGGTGCTGCCGCTGCGCATCGGCGAGGTCGTGCGCCCGGTGCTGCTCGCGCGGCGCACCAAGTTGCCGGCGAGCAGCGTGCTCGGCTCGGTGCTCCTCGAGCGCATCCTCGACATGCTGACGATCCTCGGCTTTCTCGGCACGGTCGTCATGCTCGTGCCGGTCTCCGAGACGATCCGTCGAAGCGGCGTGGCGTTCCTGGCCTTCGCGGTCGCGGTGGTGACGCTCGTGCTGGCGCTGCAACGCCGCCATCCCGTGGCGCTGCGGCTCATGAGCGGCGCCTTCGCGCTGCTCCCGGCGCACGTCCGTACCCGCGCCGACGAGGCGATGCACGGGTTCATCGACGGTCTGCAGGGGCTCCGCGGCGCGCTGCTGCGGATCGCCCTCTACTCGGTGTTTCTGTGGCTGACGATCGCGTCGATCTTCGCGCTCGCGCTCATCGCGTGCGGCCTGCCGGTCCCGCTGGTGAGCGGCGCGCTCACGCTCGTGACGGTCGTCGCCGGCGCGGTGTCGGCCCCGTCGGCGCCGGGATTCATCGGCACCTTTCAAGCGGGCTGCATCATCGCGCTCGCGCTCTTCGGCATCGAACGCGCCGACGCGATTCCGTACTCGTTCGTCGCGTGGGCGGTGCAGTGGCTGGCGCAGATCGTTTTGGGGGTTGTGTTTCTTCTTCGCGAAAACGTAAGCTTCCGCGACATCCAGGCGAGCGAGGAGGGTCGCGTGGCGGCGGGCGACGCATGAGCATGCGCGGCAAGACGATCGTCGTCGGCGTGAGCGGCGGCATTGCGGCCTACAAGGCGTGCGAGGCCGTGCGCTTGCTGGTGCAAGCGGGCGCGACCGTGCAGGTCGTGCTCACGCGCGCGGCGGAGGAGTTCGTCACGCCGCTGACGCTGCAGGCCCTCTCCGGCCGTCCCGTCGCTCGGCGTACGTTCGACCTCACCGAGGAGTCCGAGATCGGCCACATCCGCATCGCCGACACCGCCGACGCGCTGCTGATCGCGCCGGCGACGGCGAACGTCATCGCCAAACTCGCCACCGGCATCGCCGACGATCTGCTGACGACGGTCGTGCTCGCGACGCGCGCGCCGGTGCTGGTGGCGCCGGCGATGAACGTCCACATGTGGGAGAACGCGACGGTGCAGGCGAACGTCGCCCGCTTGCGCGACGCGGGGCACGTCGTCATCGAGCCGGCGAGCGGCGCGCTCGCGTGCGGCTATGAGGGGGCTGGGCGCTTGCCGGAGCCCGACGTGCTCGTCGAGGAGGTCGCCGTCGCCGTCACCGAAAAGACGCTCGCAGGACGCCGGGTGCTCGTCACCGCCGGTCCGACGTGGGAGGCGCTCGATCCGGTGCGCCACGTCGCGAATCGCTCGTCAGGAAAGATGGGGTTCGCGGTCGCGCGCGCGGCGCGCCGGCGCGGGGCGCGGGTGACGCTCGTCACCGGGCCGACGGCGCTGGCCGATCTCCGCGGTGTCGAGTGCGTCCATGTGACGAGCGCGCGCGAGATGGAGAAGGCGGCCCTGCACCACGCCGCCGCCGCCGATTGCGTCGTCATGGCGGCCGCGGTCGGAGACTACCGACCGCTCGAAGCCGCGCGGCACAAGATCAAGCGCGGCCGCGGCGACCTGGAGATCCGCCTGACGCCGAATCCCGACATCCTCGCGAAGATCGGCGCGCTCCCGGGCCAACGCGTTATCGTCGGCTTCGCCGCTGAGACCCGCGATCTCGTTGCCAACGCGCGCCGCAAGCTGCAGGCGAAGGGGGTGCATCTGATGGTCGCGAACGACGTCACCGCGCCGGACGCCGGCTTCGACGTCGACACCAACATCGTCACGCTGATCGACCGCTCCGGGCGAGTCGAGCGCTTCGAGAAGATGTCGAAGGACGAGGTCGCCGGCGTCATCCTCGATCGCGTGCGCGACCTCCGGACGCCGCGGACCACCGTCCGCGCGGCGCCGCGGCGCCTGCGCCGACGCTGATCGTCGTCACGCTGCCGGCTTCGAACACCGAAGAGGTCGCGGCGGGGCGGCCGGCAAGTCGCCCCGCTGGCTCAGCAGATCTAGCGGGCCGCGGCCGCGTGGGGATCCTTCCGAAAGGAGTACCCCCTTCCGCCTCTGTACGATCTATTCGCCTGCGGGGCGACTCGCCGGCCGCCCCGGCGTGGCTTCACCGTGTCTCGATGCCGAACGTCGCGGCCGTCGCACCGCCGCAGACGCCGCGGGTCGCACGGCGGGCGGCGCGTCTTTCCCGCGGCCGCGGTGCGCGCTGATCGTGCCGAGCGCACGCCACGATCTGACGCGCTCCTCGATCGACGCCACGGCGGGACGGCGGCGCGTCGCCTCGCGGGCGAATAGATCGTACATAGGCGGAAGGCGCCGCTCCTTTCGGAAGGATCCCCACGCGGCCGCGACCCGCTAGACCTCCTGAGCCAGCGAGGCGACCGCCCGCCGTCCCGCCGCGCCGCCGCTCGAGAACCGCGATCAGATCGCTGCTTTGAGCTCGGGCACGACCTTCGCGAGGATGGCCTCTTGCACGCTCGGCGTCAGCTTGTGACGGCGGCGGAGCGCGCGCAGGCGTTTGCGGATGAGCTCGGCGCGGGCGATGTTCTCGCGGCCGGTGGGGTCGGTGGCGACGCAGCGGGCGTCGCGGCCGACGCGGAGCATCTCGAGCGCGGCATCGCTGCAGAGCTGGTCGTAGCGGGCGACCTCGTCGCCGGTGAGTGCATAGCGCGAGCGGGTGCCGACCCGTTGCATGATGCGTCGCCACTGCTCGAAACGGTGCAGGGCCATGACGGAATTGAAGATCCGCTTGTTCGTTTTGAACGAGAACAGGGTGCGCTCGACGGTGCGCTCCATCAGCTCATCGCAGCCGGGATATACACGGCTCACCACGTCGCGGACGCGGCGCCAGTCGGTCGGCGGCTGCATCGCGTCGAAGCGGGCTTCCCAGTAGACGTGCTTCAGCGCCCGCGCGCGGTAGCTGACGAGCAGGTGCAGCGGGACGAAATAGTTGTGCGAGTAGGTGTCGGCCGCGAGATGCGTGAGATAGCCGTACGCGAACGCACGCTCGGCGTCGTTGCGCGAGCCGGAGAGCACCTGCCAGCCGACCGTCCACGAGTGGCAGTGGTAGCGCAGGTCGCGAGTGAATTTCTTCGCTTGGATGATGTCGGCTCCGACGCATCCGTAGAGGTACGACTCCGCGTGCACGCGCAGGATTTCTTGAAGGGCCGGAGCCAGGGTGGTAAGACGCGACAACACGGTCGCTCCATGCACCAAGTGGGTGACCGGTCCCCACGCGTGCGCCTCGCCAGGCACGAGCAGCAGCAGGATCGCCACGACGCCGAGGATGACGAGGGCCATTTCGCAAAGTCTACTCTTGGCCCCGTGGGGCGACAACCGAGGAGTTGCGTGATCGGGCCGTCACGATGAACGACCGCCAGGCGCTGCTCGAGATGGTCATTGCGTTGCGCGCACGCCTCGAGTGGTGCCGCGAGAACGGCATGGAGATCGACGCGGCGCCGCGCGCGGACGACGTTGCGCGACCGCCGGAGCGACGCGCCGGCGGCAGCGACGCCGCGGCGCCGGGCTTCGACCTGCTCACGCCGGCCGCCGTCCTCGCGGCCGCCGATCTGCCCCAGCTGCGCGCGGCGATCGGCGACTGCACGCGTTGCAAGCTGCATCCCGGCCGGACGAACTTGGTGTTCGGCGTCGGCAATCCCAGTGCCGAGCTCGTCTTCGTCGGCGAGGCGCCCGGACGCGACGAGGACCTGCGCGGCGAGCCCTTCGTCGGTCGCGCCGGGCAGCTGCTGACCGAGATCATCACCAAAGGCATGAAGCTCCGCCGCGAGGACGTCTACATCGCGAACATCATCAAGTGCCGCCCGCCGCAGAACCGCAATCCGGAGCCCGACGAGATCGCCTCGTGCGAGCCGTTTCTGGTCCGCCAGCTGGCGCTCATCGCGCCGAAGGCGATCGTCGCGCTCGGGACGTTCGCGGCGCAGACGCTCTTGAAAACACGCACGCCGATCACCCGCCTGCGCGGCATCTGGGCGGACTACCACGGCATTCCGCTGATGCCGACGTTTCATCCCGCCTATCTGCTGCGCAATCCCGGCGACAAACGACTCGTGTGGGAGGACATCCAGCAGGTCATGCGTGCGCTCGGGCTGCCGCGATGAGCGGCGGCCGGCGCGGCGCGAGGCATGGACTCTGCGTCGCCGTCGCCGGCCTCGTCCTCGGCGTCGCGAGCGAGAGCGCGGCGCGGGTGAATCTCATCGTGATCGACGGCTCGATCAATCCCGCCTCCGACGAATTCATCCGTGAGAGCATCGCCACGAGCGCGCGCGACGGCGCCGAGGCGCTCGTCATTCAGCTCGATACGCCGGGCGGTCTCTTGACGTCGACGAAGCGCATCGTGAAGCAGCTCCTCGGGGCGCCGCTGCCGGTCATCGTCTACGTCGCGCCGGCCGGGGCGAGCGCGACGTCGGCGGGCGTGTTCGTGACGATGGCGGCGCATGTCGCGGCGATGGCGCCGGGCACCACGATCGGCGCCGCGCATCCCGTCGGCAGCGGCGGCGGCGACGTCGGCGGCGACATGCGGAAGAAGATCGAGAATTTCACCGCGTCGTTCGGCAAGTCGATCGCCGAGCGGCGCGGGCGCAACGTCGCGTGGGCAGAGAAAGCGGTGCGCGAGAGCCTCTCCGTGACCGAGAAGGAAGCGGTCGCGAGGAAGATCGTCGATCTGGTGGCGCCGGACGTGCCGGCGCTGCTCGCGGCGGCGGGCGGACGCGAGGTGCAGGTGCGCGACCACACGGTCCGCCTCACGACCGGCAGTGCGACCCAGGTCGTGCGTCTCGAGATGCGGCTCAAAGACCGCGTCCTCGACCTGATCGCGGATCCGAACATCTCGTACCTGCTCTTCATGGCGGGTCTCCTCGGCCTGTACGTCGAGATCTCACACCCCGGTCTCGTGCTGCCGGGCGTGGTCGGCGGCATCTCGCTCCTGCTCGCGCTCGCGGCGTTCCAAGTACTGCCGATCAACTCGACGGGCGTGCTCCTGCTGTTCTTCGCGATCGTCCTCATCGTCGCCGAGGTGTTCGCGCCGAGCGGCGTCCTCGGCGTCGGCGGCGTCGTCGCGTTCGCGCTCGGGTCGCTGCTGCTGTTCGACACGCCCGAATCGACGATCGCCGTCGATCGCGGCGTCGTTGCGGCCGCGGTGCTGATCGTCGCTGCGGCGGTCGCGATGATCAGCTGGCTGGTTCTGCGCGCCCATCGCCGGCCCGTTGCCACCGGCGCCGAGGGGTTGATCGGCGAGGTCGGCGTCGTGCGCGAGGCGCGCGCAGGGGGCGCGCGCGTGTTCGTGCACGGCGAGCACTGGGACGCCACGTCCGACGGCGCGCTCGAGCCGGGTGAGCGCATCGAGGTGGTCCGCGTTGAGCCCGGCTTGCGGTTGCGCGTGCGACGTGTTGCGACGGATCGGTCGTAGCGCGACGCGCGCCGACGAGAGGAGGTTCTGATGTTTGGATTGCAGCCGTTGCTGGTCGTCGTCGTGTTCGCGGCGCTCGTGCTGGTGAGCGGGCTCAAGATCCTGCGCGAGTACGAGCGCGCGGTGATCTTCCGGCTCGGCCGGATCGTCAGTCACCGCGGGCCGGGCATCATCTACGTGATCCCCGGGATCGAGAAGATGCTGAAGGTCGATCTGCGCACGATCACGATGGACATCCCGTCGCAGGACGTCATCACCAAGGACAATGTCTCGGTGAAGGTGAACGCGGTGCTCTACTTCCGCGTCCTCGACCCGAACCGCGCCGTCGTCGAGGTCGAGAACTATCTCTTCGCGACCTCGCAGCTGGCACAGACGACGCTGCGCAGCGTCTGCGGCCAGGGCGAGCTCGACGAGCTGCTCGCCGAGCGTGACAAGATCAACGCCCGCATCCAAGAGATTCTCGACGCCCAAACCGAGCCCTGGGGCGTGAAGGTGGTGCTGGTCGAGCTGAAGCACATCGACTTGCCGGAAAGCATGCAGCGGGCGATGGCGCGCCAGGCGGAGGCGGAGCGCGAGCGCCGCGGCAAGGTGATCGCCGCCGAGGGCGAGTTCCAGGCGGCGCAGCGCATCGCCGACGCCGCGCGCATCATCGAGACCCATCCGACGGCGATTCAGCTGCGCTATCTGCAAACGCTCGTCGAGGTCGCGACCGGCAACAACAGCACGACGATCTTCCCGGTGCCGATCGATCTACTGGCGCCCTTTCTGCAGAAATCCGAGCGCTGATGCTGGTTTGATTCCCTAGGTCCTACGCGGTACACGAGCGGATCGACCATGGAGACGGCGGCGCTCGACTATACGCTCGATCCGGCGCAGATCGCGCAGCATCCGCTCGCCGAGCGTGACGGCGGCCGCCTGATGGTGGTGGAGCGCGGCCGCGGCGTCGCCGCGCACACCACGGTGCGCGATCTCGCGCAATGGCTGCGTGCCGGCGACGTCGTAGTCGTGAACGATGCCGAGGTCATGCCGGCGCGTCTCCACGGCCGCCGCGCCAGCGGCGCCGCGATCGAGGTGCTGTTGACGGAGCCCGCCGACGACACCGGTACGTGGCGCTGTCTCGCCCGCCGCGCCGGGCGCATGCACGACGGCGAGCGCCTGCGCTTCGCGCCGGACCTCGAGGGCGTGTGGTACGGTTCGGCGGAGGAGGGGCCGCTCCGGACGATCCGTCTCGAGGCGGACGGCGATCTCGACGCGGTGTTGCGTCGTCGCGGTGAGCTGCCGCTGCCGCCGTACATCCGTCGCGACGCGGGTCCATCGGTCGAGGACCACGCGCGCTACCAGACGGTCTTTGCGCGCGTGCCGGGGGCCGTTGCGGCGCCGACCGCAGGGCTGCACTTCACCCCCCGTATGCTGGCGACGCTCGCCGCGTGCGGCGTGGAGGTCGTCGCGCTCACGTTGCTCGTCGGGCCGGCGACGTTTCTGCCGCTGCGCGAGGACGGCGCGCAGCACGACGTCCCGGCGGAGCGGTACGATGTTCCCGCGGCGACGGCGACGGCGATCGCCGGCGCGCGCGCGCGGGGAGGTCGCGTCGTCGCCGTCGGCACGACGGTCGTGCGCGCGCTCGAGAGCGCGATCGCGCGCGACGGCGCTCTCCGAACGGGTCCTGCGCGAACGTCGCTCGTGATCGCGCCGGGCCATCGCTTTCGGGCCGTCGACGCCGTGCTGACGAATCTCCATCTGCCGCGCTCGTCGCTGCTCGCGCTGGTCGCGGCGTTCGCGGGCGTCGAGGCGACCCTCGCCGCGTATCGCGCCGCGAGTCGCGGCGGGTATCGGTTCTACAGCTACGGCGACGCGATGCTGATCCAGTGAGCGCGTTCCGGATCCTGCATCGCGCCGCAGGCTCGGACGCGCGCGTCGGTCGTCTCTCGCTGCCGCACGGCGACGTCGCCACGCCCGCCTTCATGCCGGTCGCGACCCACGGCAGCGTGAAGGGGCTCACGCCGCGCGATCTGCGGGCATGCGGCGCCGAGATCGTGCTCGCGAACGCGTATCATCTCTCGCTGCGGCCGGGCGCGGACGTCATCGCGCGCCTCGGCGGGCTGCATCGGTTCATGGGTTGGGACGGTCCCATCCTGACCGACAGCGGCGGCTATCAGATCTTCTCGCTGGCGACCTTGGCGCGCGTCCGCGAGGAGGGCGTCGACTTTCGCTCGCACCTCGACGGCAGCGCGCACTTCCTCGGGCCGGAGGAAGCGGTGCGGATCCAGGAACGGCTGGGCAGCGACGTCGCGATGGTGCTCGACGAGTGCCCGCCGGGCGACGCGACCCGCGAGGTCGTCCTGGCGGCGGCGGAGCGGAGCGCACGCTGGGCGGCGCGCGCGCTCGCGGTTCGATCGCGCGCGGATCAGGCGCTCTTCGGCATCGTGCAAGGGGGCACCGACCTCGCGCTGCGCGCCGAGAGCGTACGCGCGACCGTCGCGCTCGGGTTCGACGGCTACGCGCTCGGCGGGCTCTCGGTCGGCGAGGCGCGTCCGACGACGTGGGAGATCGCGGCCGCGACGGCGCCGCTCCTGCCCGCGGACCGGCCGCGCTACTTCATGGGCACCGGCACGCCCGAGGACCTGGCGCGTCTCGTCGGCGCCGGCATCGATCTCTTCGATTGCGTGCTGCCGACACGACACGCGCGAAATGGCGCGCTCTTTACCAGCGCCGGTCCGCTCGTGCTCCGTCACGCCCGCTACGCGGACGACGCGCGGCCTGCCGACGAGCGCTGCGCATGCTATACGTGCAGCCACTTCACTCGGGCGTACCTCCGTCATCTCCACATGGCGCGCGAGCCGCTCGCGGTCACTCTCAACACCATGCACAACGTCACGTATTACGAGCGCTTGATGCAGGAGATGCGCGCCGCGATCGAGGCGGACGCCTACCAAACGTTCGCAGCCGGCGTGGTGGCCGAGGAAGGGCAGCATCCATGGCCGGCGTAGCGTGGGCACAAGGAGGGGGGGCGGCGGCCGGCCCGAGCCCGATCGTCAGCATGATGCCGATCGCGCTGATGTTCGTCGTGCTGTACTTTCTGCTGATCCGGCCGCAGCAGAAGCAACGGCGCGAGCACGAATCGATGATCGAGAACCTCAAGCGCAACGACGAGGTCGTCACCAGCGGCGGTATCTACGGCCGTATCCAGTCGATCGCCGACAAGGTGGTGGTCGTCGAGATTGCGCCGAACGTGCGCGTGCGTCTCGACCGCGCCCAAGTCGCGACCGTCGTCAAGGGCGGCAAGCCGGAGGACGTCGAGAAGGGCAAGGAGAGGTCATGAGAGTCATGCCGCGCGTGCTGCTCGTGGTGGCGCTGTTGCTCGCCAGCTTCGTCTATCTCGCGCCGACATTCATGCAGCCGCTGCCGTCGTGGTGGCCGTCGTTCTTTCCGAAGGAGACGATCCGCCTCGGTCTCGATCTCCAAGGCGGCATTCACCTGGTCCTGCAGATCGAGGTCGAGAAAGCGGTGGAGAACGCCGTCGGCGGGGCGATGGACGATCTGAAGCGCGAGATGTCGGCAGCGCAGATTCCGGTCACGAAGATGGAGCGTCAAGGCAAGATCATCCACATCCGTTTACAGAGCCCCGACAAGAGCTCGGCGCTCTCCGAGCTCGTCAAGAATCGCTTTCCGAGCCTCGTCTTCACCTCCGACCCGGGCGCCGAGGCGGGCGAGACGTTGCTCACCTTCGACGACCGCGAGCAGCGCCGTATCCGCGAGTTCGCGGTCGATCAGTCGATCGAGACGATCCGCAACCGCATCGATCAATTCGGCGTGCGCGAGGCGCTCATCCAGCGCAGCGGCACCGACGGGATCCTCGTCCAGCTGCCGGGCATCCAGGATCCGCAACGCGCCAAGGATTTGATCGGCAAGACCGCTGTCCTCGAGTTCAAGCTGGTCGCGAACCCCGCGAGCGGGACGAAGCCGGGCGCGGGGACCGAGGTGCTCTACGGCCAGGAGCGCGACACGATAACCGGCCAGACGCGGCAGAAGGTTCCGTATACGCTCGAGCGCAAGACCCTCATGACCGGCGAGGTGATCGCCGACGCGCGGGTGCGGCCGTCGACGCAGCTCGAAGGCCCGTACGTCGAGCTCATGCTCAACACCCGCGGTGCGAAGCTCTTCGAGGAGATCACCGCCGCGAACGTCGGCCGCCAGCTGGCGATCGTCCTCGACAAGACCGTCTACTCCGCGCCGGTGATCCGCGAGCGGATCGGCGGCGGTCGCGCGTCGATCACCGGCAACTTCGATCTCCGCGAGGCCCGCGATCTCGCCATCGTGCTGCGCGCCGGTGCGCTGCCGGCGCCGGTGACGTTGGCGGAGGAGCGGACCGTCGGGCCGACACTCGGCCGCGATTCGATCCATCGCGGGCTGCTGTCGTTCGCGGTCGGCGGCGCGCTCGTCGTGCTCTTCATGGCCGTCTACTACCGCGGTGCGGGTCTGCTCGCCGACGGCGCGCTGATCCTGAACGTGCTCTTCATCATCGCCGCGCTCGCCGCGTTCGAAGCGACGCTGACGCTCCCGGGCATCGCCGGCCTGGTACTCACCTTGGGCATGGCGGTCGACGCGAACGTGCTGATCAACGAGCGTATCCGCGAGGAGCTGCGTACCGGGAAAACGGTGCGCGCCGCGATCGAGGCGGGCTACGCCCGCGCGCTGCCGGCGATCTTAGACACCAACATCACGACGTTTCTCTCCGGGATCATCCTCTTCCAGTTCGGATCCGGCCCGGTGAAGGGCTTCGCCATCACGCTGGTGATCGGGCTGTTCACGTCGGTCTTCACGGCCGTCGTCTGTACGCGCATCATCTACGACTGGCGCCTCGCCCATCGGCGCCTCACGACGATCAGCATCTGAGGGGACTGCATGCTCCAGATCATCAAGCCGGACGTCAACATCGATTTCGTCGGGAATCGGCGGTACGCCTACGCGTTCTCCGGCGTGCTCACCGTCCTGGGGCTGCTGGCGATGGCCATCATGGGGCCGCGCTATGGCATCGACTTCGCCGGCGGCACGTTGCTGCACCTGCGCTTTCACCAGCCGGTCGAGGTAAGCGCGATCCGCAACGCGCTCGGCGATCTCGCCGGCGACGCCTCCGTCCAGGACTTCGGCAACAAAGGCGAATACCTGCTCCGGCTTCCGGAATCGGCCGCCGACCTGGGCGGGCTCGGACAGAAGATCAAGGCGCAGCTCGACGCGGCCTTCGGCGCGTCGTCCTATGAGGTTCTTCGGAACGAGACCGTCGGTCCGCGCGTCGGGAAGGAGCTGCGGCAGAAGGCGCTACTCGCCGTGCTGTTCTCGACGATCATGATGGGCAGCTACATCGCCCTCCGCTTCGAGATCCGATTCGGCGTCGGTGCGGCCGTGGCCTTGCTGCACGACGTGATCGTCGCCGCCGGCGCGCTCGTGATCGCCAACTACGAGTTCGACCTGACGATCGTCGCCGCGCTGCTCACGATCGTCGGGTTCTCGGTGCACGACACCGTGATCGTATCCGACCGGATCCGCGAGAACATGCGGAAATCCCGTCGCCAGTCGCTTGCGGTCACGATCAACCAGAGCATCAACGAGACCCTGTCACGCACCGTGCTCACCACCGGCACGGCGATCTTGGTCATCCTCGCGCTGTACCTGCTCGGCGGCAGCGTCATCCATGGGTTCGCGTTCACGCTGCTGGTCGGGTTCCTCATCGGGACGTACTCGTCGATCTTCGTGGCGAGCCCGATCGTGTTGGCTTTCGAGCGCTCGCGAGCGTCGACGCCGCGCACGCAGCGCGCAGCGTCGTGATGGCGCTCGGCACGCGCAATGACGCGTCATCGCTGCGACCCGGTCCGGGTCGTGGAGAAAAAGGTACCCTATTTCAATATGTTACACCGGTCGCTGCCGAGTCCGGCGCGGCCGCTGGCTTGACCCTCTTTTTTTCCGCGTGGTATAGCCCCATGCATTCCACGAGGGGAGAGCGCGCCCGATGCTCGACCGGGACGACGGCTATCTGAACAGCAAAGAGGTGGCGCAAATCCTCGACGTGAGCCCGGATACCGTCAACGAATTCGCGCGCAAGCATCTGTTGCCGGCCTTCAAGCAAGGGCGGCAGTGGCGATTCCGGAAGCGCGACATCACGTCGTTCAAACGGCAGCTGCGGGGCACGACGGCCGCTTGAACGCTACGCCTCGGGGAGCGGGGCGCAGGCGGCGCTCGTCCGACGCCGCGTCAGCTTCGGCCGTCATTCACTACCATCGCATGTGATACGCCAAGCGGCAGGGGGGCGCGCATGGCAGGTTCGACGAATGGTGCGCGAAAAATCAACGCCGATCCGCACCAGAGCAAGATCTACTCCGAGTTCTCCCGGTTCTACGACAAGATCTTCGAGCGCATCTTCTTTCCGCGCATCGCGCGCGTCATTGCGTCGCTGAAGATCCCGCCCGGCGCGCGCGTCCTCGAACTCGGCGTCGGCACCGGCCTCTCGCTCAGCGCGTACCCGTCGCATTGCAACGTCCTCGGGGTCGATCTGGCGCAAGACATGCTCGACCAAGCCGCCGACAAAGTTCGCGAGCACGGCTGGACCCACATCACGTTGCGGCAGATGGACGCGCTCAATCTCGAGCTTGCGTCCAACTCGTTCGACTACGTCGCGGCGTTCCACGTCGTGAGCGTCGTTCCCGACGCCGCGCGCATGATGGCCGAGGCGCGGCGTGTGTGTCGCGCCGGAGGCAAGCTCATCATCATCAATCACTTCCGCAGCGAGCGCCCCCTCATCGGACCGCTCGTCGATCTTGCGGACCCCGTCACGCGCAAGCTCGGGTGGCGGACGACGCTCAAGCTCGTCGACATCATCGACGGCGCTCCGGTCTCGATCGAACAGAAGTTCAAGACGTCGCCGCGCTCGCTCTTCACCGTCGTGATCGCGCGCAACGAAAAAGAGATCGCCGCGTTCGGCTAAGCACGCGAATCCAGTTCTGTTGATAACTTGTGGATTGGCTGCTCGTCCGAATTCAGGCACTTGCACCGTGTAATCCCCCGTTCACGCGCCATTGGCGCTTCTTCCGAGCGCCAAGCT
>VBKW01000292.1 GCA_005879405.1 Deltaproteobacteria bacterium | reverse complement strand
ATGACGCTCGAGGCGCGCTGCTACGGCCTGGCGCGCCGCTACGACCCGTTTCTGGTGAACACGGTGGTCGGCTTCATCGGTCCCGAATACCTCGCCGACGGCCGGCAGATCGTCCGCGCCGGCCTCGAGGACCATTTCATGGGGAAGTTGCTCGGCGTACCGCTCGGCGCCGACGCCTGCTACACCAACCACGCCGATGCCGACCAGAACGACTGCGATACGCTCGCGACGATGCTCACGGCCGCCGGCTGCAACTACTTCATGGGCGTCCCGGCGGGCGACGACGTGATGTTGAGCTACGAGTGCACGAGCTACCACGACGGCGCCACCTTACGGCAGCTCCTCGGGCTGCGTCCGGCGCCGGAGTTCGAAGAGTGGCTCACGGGACTCGGTCTCATGGAGGACGGACGCCTCACGGCACGCGCCGGCGATCCCGCCGTCTTCACCACCTGATGACCAAGCCCGCTGCCGCATCGCAATCGCTCGCGCGTCTCCTCGCCGCCACTCCGGCGCGGCTCGCGATCGGACGCGCCGGGACGCGTCTGCGCACGAAGACGTGGCTCGAGCTCGCGGCGGATCACGCGCGCGCCCGCGACGCTGTGACGACCGAGGTCCCGCGGGCGCTCGTGCGGCGCCTCGGGCTCGTCGAGATCGCGACCCGCGCCGAGTCGCGGCAGGACTACGTGCGCGTGCCCGCGCTCGGGCGCGCGCTCGGCCGTGGCGCGCTCGCGCGCCTGCGCCGCTGCCGGCACGCGCCGGAGGTGCAGCTCGCGCTCACCGACGGCCTGTCGTCGGCGGCGATCGTGACGAACGGTGCAGCGCTCTTCACGGCGCTGACGCGCGAGCTGCGTCGCCGCGGTCGGCAGCTCGGCACGCCGTTCTTCGTACGCAACGGCCGCGTGCGCGTGCAGGACGAGATCGGCGCCGTGCTGAAACCCGAGGTGTTCTGCTTCATCGTCGGCGAGCGCCCCGGGCTCGTGACCGCCGAAAGCGTCTCGGCGTACGTCATCTACCGACCGTCCCGGCGCTCGGCCGAGCCGGATCGAACCGTCGTGTCCAACATCCACCGCGGCGGTGTCGCGCCCGTGGTCGCGGCGCGACGGATCGCCGACCTGATCGACGAGACGCTGCGCCGGGGCGCGAGCGGCGCGGCGCTCGCCGCTGCACGCGACTCCGCCGGCGAGGTGACTCCGTGAAGACGACGCGGCACCTGCTCGCAACAGGTCTCGAATTCCCCGAGGGTCCGACCCATCTCGGTGCGGAGCGCGTCGCGTTCGTCGAGATCCGCGGCGGACGCGTCTCGCTCTACGACCACGGCTCCGTCCGGGCGATCGCCGCGACCGGCGGCGGTCCCAACGGCGCAACGCGCGGGCCCGACGGCGCGCTCTACGTGACCAACAACGGCGGCCTTTGCCTCGGTCCGCACGGGCGCTGGATCGCCGACGTGACGATCACCGGCCGCATCCAGCGCGTCACGCTCGACGGCGACGTGCGCGACGTCGCCACGCGTTTGCCCGGCGCGCCGCCGCATCGCCCCAACGACCTCTGTTTCGGTCGCGACGGGCTCCTCTACTTCACGGACCCGCACGACTGGGAGAACCTGCCGAAGATCGGCGTCGGCCGCGTCGCGCGCACCACGCTCGCCGGCGCCGTCGAGCTCGTGGCCGAGATCCCCAACTTTCCGAACGGCATCGCGTTCGGCGCCGACGATCGGCTGTACGTCGCGCAGAGCATGACGCAGCAGATCCTCGTCATGGACCCGCGGCCCGGCGCGACGCCGTCGACGTACTGCACGTTGCCACGCGGCTATCCCGACGGTTTCTGCTTCGACGCGAGCGGCCAGCTCTACGTCGCCGGCAGCCTCGGTGACGTCCTCTGGGTCTTCGGCGCGCACGGCGCGGTGCGCGACGAGATCCTGTTCGACGCGGGCAGCGAGCCGACGAACTGCTGCCTCGGCGACGGTCGCCTCTACGTCACCTGCTCGGGGAGCGGACACCTCGAGGCGCTGGAGGTCGCCGCCGAGCCGCTGCCGCTCTACCCGCGAGAAGCGCGAGCCGCCGCGAGCGCAAGGCGCGAAGCCCGACCGCGTATCTGAATGATACGCCGAGGGCTTCGCGCCGCCGTCGATCGTGGATGGATCGCGCTTCGCAGCCGGGACGTACCTGTGCAGAGCTTCCCTAGGTGACGCGCTCGAGCTTCTCGTAGAGCGCTTCGACCTCGCGCTTCAACCGCGCGTAGGACGAGAAGAGGCGCTGCGGCTCGGGGTGCGTCTGGTAGAAGTCGGGATCGTTCATCACCCGTGACAGCTCCGCGAGCTCGGCCTCTTTCGCGGCGATCGTCGACTCGAGCCCTTCGGCCTCGCGCCGGCGCTTCTCCTCGACGCGCGCCTGGCGGCGCGCGTCGTCGCGGGCGAGGCGCGCGTCGTCACGCGCGACGCGTCCGCCGTTCCGCGTCTGCGACGTCGTGTCGCCGTCGACACCGGCACCATCACCGCGGGCGTTTCCACCTCTGGGGCCGCTCGCGGCCGGCGCGCTCGCACTCGTCGCGCTCGCCCCGTTCGCACGCCCAGCGCCGGTGGGCGCGGATGCGGCGCCGGAGGGCATGACACCGGCTTCGAGCGCCGCCTTCTTCGCCAAGTAATCTTCGTAGTTGCCGAGATAGCGGACGGCGGCGCCGTGCCCGACCTCGATGATCTCGGCCGGCAGCCGGTCGAGAATGTAGCGGTCGTGGGCGACGAGGACGACCGTGCCCTCGTACTCGAGCAGCGCCTCCAACAGCACTTCTTTCGCCGTGAGATCGAGGTGATTCGTCGGCTCGTCGAGGAGGAGGCAGTTCGCCGGCTCGATGAGCAGCTTCGCGAGCGCCAGACGATTGCGCTCGCCACCCGAGAGCACGCGCACCGGCTTCTCCACGGCGTCGCCACTGAAGAGAAATGCGCCGAGGAGGTCGCGGACCCGCGGCACGAGCTCGGTCGGCGCGACCGCCGTCAGCTCCTCTAGCACCGTCTTCTCGCCGTCGAGCACGGCGGACTGATCTTGCGCGAAGTACGCGAGCCGCACGTTGTGGCCGCAGATGCGCCGGCCGCTCGTGAGCGGCTCGACGCCGACGAGCAGCTTGAGCAGCGTCGATTTGCCGGCGCCGTTCGGTCCGACGAGCGCGACCTTGCGACCGCGCTCGATCGCCAAGTCGACGCCGTCGTAGACGGTCAGATCGCCGTAGCGCTTCGTTGCGTGCTCGAGGCCGACGACGATGCGTCCGCTGCGCGGCGGATCGGGAAGGCGGATCTTCACCCGCCGCTCGTGTCCGTCGGGCGGCGCGAGGCGTTCGATCTTCTCGAGCTGCTTCACGCGACTCTGCACCAGCGCCGCCTTCGATGCCTGGTAGCGGAAGCGCCGCACGAAGGCCTCGATGCGCGCGATCTCCTCTTGCTGGGCGGCGTACGCCTCGGCTTCCTGCGCCCGGCGCTCCTCGCGCCGCGCGAGATACGCCGTGTAGTTGCAGTCGTAATCGGTCAGCCGGCCGCGCGAGACCTCGGTGATGCTCTGCACGCAGACGTCGAGGAAATAGCGATCGTGCGCGACGAGGATCACCAGCGACTCGCTCGCGGCGAGGAACTCCTCGAGCCATGTGCGCGCTTCTAGATCGAGGTGATTCGTCGGCTCGTCGAGGAGGAGCACGCGCGGGCGGCGCAGCAAGAGCTTCGCGAGCGCGACCCGCATCTGCCAGCCGCCGCTGAACGTCCCGATGTCACGGCCGAAGTCGTCGGTCCGGAACCCGAGGCCAGTCAGCACACGCTCGGTCTCGGCCTCGAGGTCGTAGCGCACCTCGGCGTCGAAGCGCTCGCGCACGTCGTGATAGGCCACCATCAGGCGATCGTGCTCCGAGCCTTCGGTCGGCGCGGCCGCGAGCGCGTCCTCGAGGCGCCGGCACTCCGCCTCGAGCGCGTGCAGGTCCGCAAAGGCGGCCATCGCCTCCTCCAGCACCGTCCGCCCCGAGACCCCGATCACCTCCTGCGGCAGGTACCCGACCGTCGTACCTTTCGGCAGGTTGATCTCGCCGCTGTCGGCCTCGATCTCGCCGGCGATGAGCTTCAGCAACGTCGATTTGCCGGCGCCGTTCATGCCGGTCAGACCGATGCGCGTCCGATCCGGCGCGAACCAGTTCACGCCGTCGAGGATCCGCTGCCCGCGGTAGGTCTTGCTGAGGTTGGCGATCGTCAGCACGATCCCGTTTTGTATCGGGTCGCGTCCACGCCCGCCAGATTCAGCCGACGCTGGCGCCGACTCGCAGCCAGCCGACGCGGTGATGCGCCGCCGTCGAGGGCGGGCGCACTCGGCGATGCACGCCTGTCGCCGAACCGCTCAGTCGCCGGGTACGACCTTCACGATGACGGTCTTCCCCGCGCGCACGCGCTCCGGGTTCGGTCGAAAGAGTCCGAGCCACGCAATCCAGTACTTCTGCGAGTAGGCGGGCGCCATCCGCGCCGCGAGTTCGGGGTCCTTCTCCAACGTCGCCTTGCCGACGAAATGCGGTCCGTTGGCGCTCCCCACCCACACGAACAGCGGACTGCCGTGGCGAATCCGCCGCGCTTTGAAGCTCTCCGGTCCGGTCGCGAAATAGATCGCGTCGCCGTCATACATGAACCACACCGGCACGACCTTGCTCTGCGAGCCGTCGGCACGCCGAGTCGCGACGTAGATCTCCTTCGACGAGCGCAGCGCGGTCGTGACGTCGGGGGGGAAGCCGGCCGCAGCGACCATCGCGGCACCGAGCAGAGTGAGCAGCACGCACGCGATCATCGACATCGGCATTCTCCCTCGGTGCTCTCGCATGGATGTCGGCTGCGCTTCCGCACGCCGCGCTGCGAGTAGCACCGATCGCGCACGATTGCGACCACGAATTGCCTTGACGCTGGCGGCACGAGGCCCGCATAACGGCCCGGCGTGCGCGCATTCGATCGCTTCGTCGATACCGTCTGTCGCCACCCTCGCATCGTCATTCTCGCGCTCGCCGTGATGACGGCGTTCTGGGGATCGCAGCTGCGCACG
>VBKW01000291.1 GCA_005879405.1 Deltaproteobacteria bacterium | reverse complement strand
AGGCGTAAATCGCGTACATCGACAGCCCGCCTTGCACCGACGCCATCGAGCGCAGCCCGCTGTCGGCACGCTCGAGCTCCTGCATGATGAGCCCGTAGGCGACGTTGTTCATCCCGGCGCAGCCGTACCCGCGCAGGTTTGCGCCAAAGATACCGAGCTCGGCCATCCGCGGGATCAGATGACGTGGAAACTCATCCCGACTGTGGCACTGCTCAATGACCGGCAGGCATTCGCGCTCGACGAACGCGCGCACGCTATCGCGCGTCATGCGCTCCTCGTCCGTCAAGAGCGCATCCAGCTCGTAGTAGTCCAAGTCACCCACGAGCGCGCATGCTACTGCCACGACGGAGTCGGCTCAAGCGAGACGGTCGCTCGGGACGCGGCACTCGTCGGTCTGCACCCGTGGTGCGCAAACTTACCCTCTTGCGCACGTCGGGTGCGGACCGACGAGTGCCCCGTCCCGAGCGACCGTCTCGCTTGGGTCGACATCGCGCGACCGAAGTTGCGCGGACGTGTCGGACACGACATAAGAGCAGCTAGCGTTTTGGCGATCTCGCGATCAGCGCACCTAATCGAGCTCATATGCATCTCGAAACCTTGCAAGTGTTTTGTGACCTTGTTGAGAGCGGTAGTTTCTCCGCGGCGGCGACGCAGAACTTCATTACGCAGTCGGCGGTGAGCCAGCAGGTGCGGGCGCTCGAGACGCGCTTCGATCGGCGCCTCGTCGAGCGGACGAAGGGTCGCGTGCAGCCGACTCCCGCGGGGCAGCTTCTCTATCAGGCGAGCAAAGACATCACGGCGCGGTACCGGGAGCTGCGCGAGCAGCTGCAGACCTTCGGCACGACCGTGAGCGGCAGCGTGCGGATCGCGACCGTCCACAGCGTCGGCCTCTACGAGCTCACCGAGCCGTTGAAGAGCTTCTTGAAGGCGTATCCGCAAGTAAACGTCCATCTCGAGTACAGCCGCTCGACCAAGATCTTCGAGGACGTCCTGAGCGGCCGCATCGATCTCGGCATCGTCGCCTATCCGACGCGCCGCTCGCAGATCGCGATCATTCCATTCCGCGAGGACCGCCTGGTCCTGGTATGCGCCCCGCACCACCCACTGGCGCGCCGACGCTCGGTCGCGCTCAGCGAAATCGACGGCGAGAACATCGTCGGCTACGAGCGCGACATCCCGACGCGCCGCGAGCTCGACCGCGTCCTTCGAAGGAAGAAGGTAACGGTCCGCTACGTGATGGAGCTCGACAACATCGAAACGATCAAGCGCATCGTCGAGATGGGCGCCGGCATCGCCATCGTCCCCGAGCCGACGATCAAGCAGGAGGTCAAGAGCCGCACGTTGTGCGCGCTACAGATCTCCGACGAGACGTTGCTGCGCCCCCTCGGCATCCTCCACCGTCAGGGCCGTCACTTCTCGCCCGCCGTCGAACGCTTCGTCGCCGAGCTGCAGTGATCCCGGCGTCGCGTCGGGCGTGAGACCCCGACGGACGCGGCGCGTCCCGTCGGCGCCTTACGACGACGTCCGCAATGCGGGGATCACTGACTCGCTGAAGAGGCGTAGCGTCTCGACCGGCGCGAAATCGCCGAACATGATCGTGAAGAGGCGCACACCGTGGTCGATTTTCGCGCGTAACCCCGCGACGACCTCCTCGGACGTGCCACGGACGGCTATCGCGTCGAGGTCGGCGAAGCCGCCGAGCATCTGCTTCGCCATCGCCCACCGTTGCTTGAAGTCCGCTTCGTCCTTGCCGAGGACGACGATGACCTGCTCCGAGACGGTGATCTCCGCCGGATCGCGCCCGACGTCGGCGCAATGCGAGCGTAGTACTTCGAGCTTGTGGGGGAGATCGGCGGCGGCGTTCATCGGACAGTTCCAGCGGTCGGCGTAGCGGGCGACGAGGCGCAGGAGCTTGCGCTCGCCGCTGCCGCCGATCGTGATCGGCGGGTAGGGCGACTGCACCGCCTTGGGATTGTTGGGCGCGTCGTCGAGCGCGTAGTACTTGCCCTGGAACGTCGCGCGACGCTCCGTGAAGAGGCGCTTGATGACGTCGAGGCCCTCGTCGAGCTGCTCGATCCGCACCCGAACGGGCGGAAAGTTGTACCCGTAGCCGCGGTACTCCTCGTCCATCCATCCGGCGCCGATGCCGAGCTCGAGCCGGCCTTCGGAGATCTGATCCAGGCTCGACGCCATCTTCGCGAGAAGCGCAGGGTTGCGGTACGAGTTGCAGAGGACGAGCGTACCGAGTCGGAGGTGCGTCGTCCGCACCGCGAGCGCCGCGAGCGCGGTCCAGATCTCGAGATGATCGACGTCGGGAAGGCCCCGCGCCCACATGTGATCGGCGAGCCAGAGCGAGTGCCACCCGCCGTCCTCGCACGCCCGCGCGCGCTCGACGAGGCCGCCGAAATCGGTCGCGACCTGAGGAAAGAAGAGACCACACTGGATCGGAGTGTCGCCGTCGCTCATCCGTACCTCCGCCGCGATCGCGGCCGCGGGATTACAGCATAGCGTCGCGCGAACGCGAAATCCGTCTGTGACAGTGTCGCACGCGCATGGTACGAGCACTCGGTGAGGCGAAGACCGTGAGCGCGAATCCATCGGCCAAGCTGCGTGTCGCGATCGTCGGCGCGACCGGCATTGCCGGCCAGCAGTTCGTCGACGCGCTCCGGGACCATCCGCGGTTCGAGATCGCCGTCCTCGCCGCGTCGGAGCGCTCCGCCGGGCGGTCCTACGGCGAGGCACTGCGCGACGGCAAGACCGGCGCGCTCCGCTGGTGGTGCGCCGAGGCGCCGCCCGCCCGCGCGCTCGATCTTCCCGTCGTCGACGGGGCGCGGCTCGACGCCGGCGGCGTCGACCTCGTCTTCTCCGCGATCGAGAGCGACGTCGCGCGCGAGCTCGAGCCGAAGTGGGCGGCGCGGCGGCCGGTCGTCAGCACCGCGTCGGCGTATCGCTACGAAGACGACGTACCGCTCCTCATTCCCGGCGTGAACCTCGATCACGCGCCCTTGCTGCACGCGCAACGCGCGCGCCGCGGCTGGAAGGGCTTCGTCGTGCCGATCCCGAACTGCACGACGACGGGACTCGCCATCGCCCTCAAGCCGCTGCACGAGCGCTACGGCGTCGAGCGCGTCGCGATGACGTCGATGCAAGGCATCTCGGGAGCGGGACGGTCGCCCGGCGTCGTCGCGCTCGACATCGTCGACAACGTCGTCCCGTTCATCCCCGGCGAGGAGGAAAAGGTCGCGCGCGAGACGAAGAAGATCCTCGGCACGCTCGGCGAGGGCGGCATCGTGCCGGCGTCGTGCGTCGTCTCGGCGACCTGCACTCGCGCCGCCGTCCTCGAAGGCCACACCGAGGCGGTCTCCGTCGGGCTCGCGCGCGCCTGCTCTCCCGCCGAGGCGGCGGCGGCGCTGCGCGAGTGGCGGAGCGGCGTCGAAGGCCTGCCGTCGGCACCGCGGCAGTTCATCACGGTGCTGGACGACCCCTTCCGCCCGCAACCGCGGCTCGACCGCGACGCCGACGGCGGGATGACGACGTCGGTCGGACGGCTGCGGCCGGACGACCTCTGGCCGCACGGCCTGCGGTTCGTCCTCGTCTCGCACAACACCAAGATGGGAGCGGCGAAAGGCGCGCTCCTCCTCGCCGAGGCGCTCGACCGCGACGGCTATCTCTGACGCGCCGCCGCGCGTTCGAAGGCGCGGCACGTACGCCGCACCGGACACACGGGACACGTCGGCTTACGCGCGCGGCAGATGAGCGCGCCGAGATCCATGATCGCCTGATTGAACTCGTACGCGCGGCCTGCCGGCAGCGTCGCCTCGGCGAGGGCCCAGAGGCGCGCGGTACGCCCGCGACGGCGCCCCGGCCCGAACACCCGCGCCAGCACGCGCGCGGCGTTGGTGTCGAGGATCGGCGCGTCCTGACCGAAGGCGAACGACGCGACGGCGCCGGCAGTGTAGCGGCCGACCCCCGGGAGCTGCCGGAGCGCGGCGACGTCGGCCGGGAAGCGTCCGCCATGGCGCTCCGCAATGTGCTGCGCAGCTCGGCGCAGATTCGCCGCGCGCCGGTAGTAGCCGATGCCATGCCAGCTCTCGCGCACGGCGGGCGTTGAGGCGACGGCGAGGTCGGCGACCGTCGGGTAGCGCGCAAGGAAGCGCGGATAGTACTCGAGCACGCGCCGCACTTGCGTCTGCTGCAGCATGATCTCGGAGACGAGGATGGCGTAGGGGTCGCGCGTGCGCCGCCACGGGAGATCGCGCCCGTGGCGCGCGTACCATGCGAGGAGCCTGCGCTGAAACGACGCCACCCGGACACGGTCGACGCGCACCGCGGAACGACGGCGCCGACGCGCGGCGTCGTCGCGCGGCGTGCGTTTTTTCCTTTGCACCCCCACCCTCACTCAGTAGAATGCCGATGACACGGGAGCCGGTTTCATGACTACTCGCCTCCGCCGCTACGCCGTCAACCTCGCGACCACGCTCCTCACCAAGCCGCTCGGCCGCTACGAGCGCCGCACCACGAACGACCTCGCGAGCCTCCGCCGCCATATCAAGAAGGGCGACGTGATTCTCGTCGAGGGCGATCAGCGCGTGAGCGAGGTGATCAAGTACCTGACGCAGAGCTCGTGGTCACACTCGGCGATGTACATCGGCGACGAGCTGTGGCGGCGCAACCCCGCGGACCGCGACGCGCTGCTCGCGAAGTTCGGCGAGGAGGCGCAGCACTTGATGGTCGAGGCGACCGTCGAGGAGGGCGTCGTCGCATCGCCGCTCTCGAAGTACATCGACTTCAACATCCGCGTCTGCCGGCCCTACAACCTGCGGCGCGACGATTTGCGCATCGTGCTCGACGAGGTCTTCAGCCAGATCGGGTATCGCTACGACATGCGCCATCTGGTCGACCTGATGCGGTACTTCTTGCCGGTGAGTCTCGTGCCACGCGCGCTCCGCCGGAATGCGCTCGAGTTCGGCAGCGGGCTGCCGACGCAGGTGATCTGCTCGACGCTCATCGCCCGCGCGTTCGAGCGCGTGCGCTATCCGATCGTGCCGCAGGTCACGCAGCACGAGGAGGAATCGGACCCGCGCGGACTGATCGATTGGGTACGCCGGCGACCGCTCCCGCCCTACGGCCTCTTCCACATGCCGCCGATCACACTCACCACGCCGCGCGACTTCGACATCTCGCCGTACTTCGAGGTCATCAAGTTCAACATCATCGGCGACATGCAGTTCGACTATCGGCGCATCCGCTGGGCGGAAGAGTCGAAGGCGAGCTGATCTCGCGCGGCGGAGCACTCGCTCGCGTGTAGCGTCGGCGCGGGTGCGGCGCTGCAAATGACGAAGGGGCCTGCCGCACGACGGCGGCAGACCCCTTCGACTCGTTCGCGCCTATCCGCGGGCTACGGCCGCGTCAGGCGCTGTGTCGAGCCTTAGAACACGTACGACAGCTCGGCGGCGAGCGTCTGCTGGTCCTTCTGCACGCCGCCGACGTTCCGCAGGAAGACGGGATCCTTGGCCTTGTCGTACCGGTACTCCGCTCGGGCCATGAGACCCTCGGCGAGAACGACCTTGAACGTGCTGGTGACTTCCCAGGTGTTCTGGTCTCTACCGAACGTGGCGCCGGGAAGGCGAGTGCCGTTACTGTCGTCGAAATACTCCCCGCGGACCGCGAAGCCGATCGGTACTGCGAGCACGTCGGGGAGATCGTAGGCGACAACGCCCGAGAATGCCTGCCACGCCTCCGTCGTATTGCCTTTGCTGAGGACGCCGTTCAGCGCGGGCGGGCCGAGGTCGGTCTCGTTGCCGTAGTCGTAGTTCAAGCTGAGCGTCAGGTTGTCGACCGGCTTGATGGTCGCGACCACGTCGATGATGCCGCGTTTGGAGTCGCCGCGGCTCGGTTGCTCGGCGCCGTAGAGGCCGTTCAGCGCGAAGCTGAACTGGTCGGCAGGCGCGAACGCGAGGCTGCCGGTCACGGTCTTGCCGTCGTTCGAATCGATCACGTTGTCCCAACCGTTCACGACGCCGAGCGTCGCCTTGAATTGCGGGGCGAACGCATAGCTCATCAGCAGGCCGGTATGCGTGAATGGAATCGAAAAACTGAACGCCAGCGAGTGGCTGATGTTGTAGTTGAGCGGGGACTCGATGACTTCGGCGCCGAGGAGGGTGACGAACTTACCGCCCTTCAGCTGCAGGTCGGGAAGTCCCGGGAAGTTGTAGGTGAT